>NZ_JARBAE010000060.1:0-33426 GCF_033795305.1 Streptomyces sp. AK02-01A | reverse complement strand
GGCTCGGAGATGTTTTAAAGAGACGGGTCGCGGCGGCGCATCGCGGAACCGACGCCGATCACCCGCCCGCGGCGGCGCGTCCGCCAGCCGCAGCACCGCGCCGTCCCGGCCCGCCACCACCGGCTCGGACGCCCGCGCCGCCTTCGCCCGGTACTGCGCCGCGTCCGCCAGCCGGAACAGCCGTCGCGCCGAGAGCACCTGACCGATCGGGTCGCCCGTAGAGGCGATCCCGCACGCCACACCCTCTCCCAGCTCCAACTCGGCCGCCCGCACGCACAGTTCCTTCGCCACGGCGATCACCTCGTCCGCCGGTGGTCCCACCGTCAGCAGACAGAACTCGTCGCCGCCCAGCCGCGCGGCCAACGCGCCGGGAAGCCGCGCGCCGCACACCGACAGGACCGAGCCGAACCGTTCCAGCAGCCGGTCACCGACCGCGTGCCCATGGGTGTCGTTGACGGCCTTGAGTCCGTTGAGGTCACAGACGACAAGGCTGACGACGGCTCCTTCGTCGCGGTGCCGGCCGACCGCCTCGTCGAGTTGTATGTCGACCGCGCGCCGGTTCGCGAGCCCTGTCAGCGGGTCCGTGAAGGCGAGCCGGCGCACCTCTTCGAGCCGCTCCGTCTGCGCGAGCCCGGCCGCCACCACCGATGCGACGACGGTCGCGAACTCCGCGTCGTCCGCGCCGAAGGGCGGGGCCTCGCGGGGCCGGGCCACATACAGCTCGCCCCAGGCCCGCCCGTCCAGCACGATCGGCGCGACCACACAGCAGCCGCGCCCGCGCCGGCGCAGCGCCGCGACGCGCTTCGGAAAGTAGCCGGGCTCGCGCGAGACCGGCCAGGGAGCGTGTCCCGTCGCCGTCTCGACCCAGGCGTTCGGACCGCCGCCGCCGGCCCACCGTTCGTGCAGGAACTCCGCGATCTCGGGAAACTGATGCACGGGATACGTCTCGTCCTCGGGAAACTCCTCCTCGTCGTCGGCCAGCTCTCCGGTGTTCACGAGGACCTTGAGCCGGCCGCGTTCCCGCTCCCACACGGACAGCGCCGCGAAGCTTCCTCCGAGCCCTTCGCGCGCGCCCTGCGCCGCGGCCCGCCACGCATCGCGTGGTGTCGGGGCGGAGGCCATCGCCTGCGCCAGTGCCACCACGGCTCGCAGTCGCCCGTCCACTCCCATCACCCCAGCTTAAGTCGGCGCCGAGGCTTCCGATCATCCAGAGCGACGAGCGGTCACACCGCGTTCATTCGCCGGGCCACTGCGGCTTCCGCTTCTCGTTGAAGGCCGCGACACCCTCCGCCCGGTCGCCGGAGAAGGCGACGGACCGCCAAGCCGCGTCCTCGACCTCAAGACCGGCCCGCAGGTCGAGCCCGTGACCGAGCCGCAGCGCGCGCTTGGCGGCGCGCAGGCCGACGGGTGAGTTGGCGGCGATACGGGCCGCCAGGGCGAGGGCCTCGTCCCGGTCGGATCCCTCGGCCACCAGCTCGTCGACGAGGCCCAGCTCGCGTGCCTCGTCGGCGTCCACGCGCCGTGCCGTGAAGATCAGCTCGGCGGCGCGCGCGGCTCCGACGCGGCGGGGCAGCAGTTGCGTACCGCCGCCGCCGGGAATCACTCCGACCGACACCTCGGGCAGTCCGAGGACCGCCGTGCGGTCGGCGACGATCAGATCGCAGGCGAGTGCCAGCTCGAAGCCGCCGCCGAGCGCGAAGCCGTGCACCGCGGCGATCGTCGGCATCGGGAGTTCGAGGACGCCGGTGTACGCCGCCCGCGCGGTGGGCCGCTGGCGTACCAGATCGGCGTCGCTGAACGAGTTCCGTTCCTTCAGGTCGGCGCCCACGCAGAAGGCACGCGCATGCGTGGAGGTCAGCACGGTGACCCGGACGCCGGAGTCCGCGCCCAGCGCCTCGCACCCGGCGGTGAGAGAGCGGGCCATCTCCGTCGACACCGCGTTCATGGCCTTGGGACGGTCGAGGACCAGCTCCGCGACATGTCCGTGCCGCCTGACGACGACATACTCCCCGTACCGCCGCTCGTTCTCCATGGCCTCGGCCATGATCACACCCCTCCGGTTAACGATGGTTCACACCGGGTGTTGATACTAGGGCCTTCCGTTTGGATCGCGCTGGAGCGGGGTTGAGCGCCGGAGTGCTCAATGCTGTTGTGCGGGGCGGGTGTTGCTGGGACGGAACCCGAACATTGGCGCGATCATTTCGGGATCGATTCGGCCGTAGGTTGGCGACGCCAGCAGGGAAGCACCGCAACCACAGTTGATGGAGACCACAATGCGTCCGAGCCTTGTCGCCCGTTCCACCCGTCTTGTTCTGGCCCTGGCGGCCGTGGCGGCCCTTACCGCCACCGCCACCGCCTGCGACTCCACCGGCGACGCTCCGAAGGTCGGAAGCTCGGCCGACACGAGCGGGAGCAGCAAGTCCAGCACGTCCAGCACGTCCGACGACACCGTCGACACGGACAAGGCGAAGCAGGACTACTACGGGTCCGACGATGACACCGTCGACACCGACAAGGCCAAGGAGGACTACTACGGCTCCGACGACGACACCGTCGACACCGACAAGGCGAAAGAGGACTACTACGGCTCCGACGACGACACCGTCGACACCGACAAGGCCAAGCAGGACTACTACGGCTCCGACGACGACACCGTCGACACCGACAAGGCCAAGCAGGACTACTACGGCTCCGACGACAAGAACTAGATGCGCGGGTCCGAAGGCGCCCCGCCCCGTGGCCGGACGACGCTACTTCTCAGACAGGCCCTACGTCGCGCGCCGGGACAGCAGCCAGGGTTCGACGACACCGAGACCGCGCACCGGCCGCTGCCACATCGGCTGGAGCGCGAAGCGGTACGAGGGCGGCGCCTCGCCCTCCTTCTCGGCCTTCGCGGCCGCCTCCGCCGCCTGGGCCTCGGAGGCCGGGGCCTCGCCGGTACGGATCAGCTCCTCCGCGAACGCGCCGTCGACGAGGACGGTGTCCTTCGGAGCTATCGAGGTGAGCCGGCTCGCGAGGTTCACCGTCGTACCGAAGACATCGCCCATCCGCGTGGTGACCGTGCCGAACGCGATGCCGACGCGCAGCGCCGGCATCGTCTCGTCATGGGCCATCGTCTCTATGAGGCGCAGCGCGATCTCCGCGGCCGTGCCCGCGTCGTCCGCCGCGTAGAGCACCTCGTCACCGAGGGTCTTGATGAGCCGGCCGCCGTGCGCGGCGACAAGGTCGGCGGAGGTCGTCTCGAACGCCTCGACCAGCTCGCCTAGCTCCTCCTCCTCCAGCCGACGGGTCAGCCGGGTGAATCCGACGAGGTCGGCGAAGCCGACCGCGAGGCGCCGGTCGACCATCTCCTCGTCGTCGGCGGCCTGGACGACCCGGCCGGTGGCCGCGGCGAGCTGGCGCCGCCAGACATAGACGAGAAACTCCTCCAGCTCGGGCAGGAGCAGTTCGACCAGCGGGTAGGTGACCTCGGTACGGGTCATTCCCGGCTCCGGCGGCTCCGTCAGTCCTTCCAGGAACGAGTCGATCTGCCACTCCGCCAGCCGGGCCGTGGTCTGTCCGGTCGACCTGGCGACCTGTACGGCCATCGGCTCGCTGAGCAGTCCGGCCTCCACCAGACCGGCCAGCCGCCGCAGCGCGAGGACGTCCGCCTCGGTGAGGGCCTTGGCCTGGCCGATGTCCGCGAAGCCCATGGCGCGCCAGAAGCGGGAGGCGAGGTCCATCGAGACACCGGCGGTACGGGCCGCCTGAAACGGCGTGTAGCGCCGCTCGGCGCCGAGGATGAGCTGTTCGAGCCGGATGGCGAGCGGGTCGTCCGTCGGCTCCACCGAATAGTCGACGACATGATGCGGGGTCGGGTACGCGGGCGAGTCCGCCGGCGGCTGCGCGTCCTCGCCGGAAGTCGAATCGTCGACGGTCACCAGCCGCCTCCTGCCCGTTCCCTGCGCACTGCCCTGCCGATCTGTAGTGGATCGCCTCAACGATACGGCAGGTGTGCCCTGGCTCACGTCCCACTCACCAGCCTAGGGTCTTTCGCGAGGCGGAGAAGGAAGCGGTACCTGGGCCGCACCTAGATGTGGCCTGGGTGTGGCCTAGGTGCCGAGGGCCCTCACATGCACGATGTCGCCCGCGCCGACCGCATGGCGTACGCCGTCCGCCGTGGCCAGGACCAGCCGTCCGTCGCTGTCGATCGCCACCGCCTCGCCTGTCAGCTCGCGGTCTCCTGGCAGCTCCGCCCGTACGGTGCGGCCCAGGGTCGCGCAGCCCGCCGCGTACGCCTCCTGGATACCGGAGACCGCCGGGTCGCCCTCCGCCGCCCGCCACTGCTCGTACCACCGTTCCAGCGACCGCAGCACGGCGCGCAGCAGTGTGTCGCGGTCCAGGGACACCGCGTCCGCCAAGGCCAGTGAGCCCGCCGTCGGGACCGGCAGTTCCGCCGCCCGCAGCGAGACGTTCAGGCCGATGCCGACCACGACCGCGTCGTCTCCGGCCCGCTCCGCGAGGATTCCGCCCGCCTTGCGTTCCTCGCCGTCCACGGTCACCAGCAGGTCGTTGGGCCATTTGAGGGCCGTGTCCACGCCGGCGGCCCGCGCGAGGCCGGTCGCGACGGCCACTCCGGTCAGCAGTGGCAGCCAGCCGAGACGCGCGCCGGGCACGGCGGGGCCGGGCCGCAGCAGGACGGAGAAGAAGAGTCCCGAGCGGGCCGGAGCGGTCCACCGCCGGTCCAGCCGTCCGCGTCCCGCCGTCTGTTCCTCGGCGACCAGCACCGCGCCCTCCGCGAGTCCGTCGCGGGCGCGCGCCGCCAGATCGGAGTTGGTGGATCCGGTCGAGGCGACCACATCGAGCGTGTTCCACAGGCCGCCCGGCCGGATCAGCCCGTGGCGCAGCGCGCGCACGTTCAGCGGGGGGCGTTCGAGGTCGGACCAGCGGCTCGCCTGGTCATGGGGCTCCGTCATGCAAGCCAGCCTAAGTGTGGCAAACACCGCACTGCCGAATGGTAGGGGCTGTCCCGTAATCCGTGGTGGATCAGCGCGCGGCGTCGGATGCGGTGCGTCGCAAGGCGGAGGGACGTCCGCATACTGGGCGTATGGGGGCGTTCCGACAACGCGGCGAAGTGCCGTAGCCGTCGTCGCGTTCCCGCCAGGGATTATTGCGACAGCCCTCAGGGGCGCCGATACGCTACGGATCAGTAGCCTACGAGCCGACCGCCAGCCGTCCCGCAACCGCAACCGCATCCGTGACCCGCAGGGAGCCGCATCCCGATGTCCGAGCCGGAAACCGTCCACGGCGCCGAAGCCAGCCACACCACCGCGGGCAAGATCGCGGACCATCAGCGCCGCATCGAGGAAGCCACGCACGCCGGGTCCGCGCGCGCCGTGGAGAAGCAGCACGCCAAGGGCAAGCTGACGGCCCGCGAGCGGATCGGCCTGCTGCTGGACGAAGGGTCCTTCGTCGAGATGGACGAGTTCGCCAGGCACCGCTCGATGAATTTCGGCATCGAGAAGAACCGTCCGTACGGAGACGGTGTCGTCACCGGTTACGGCACGGTCGACGGCCGCCCGGTCTGTGTGTATTCGCAGGACTTCACGATCTTCGGCGGTTCCCTCGGCGAGGTCTACGGCGAGAAGATCGTGAAGGTCATGGACTTCGCGCTGAAGACCGGCTGTCCGATCATCGGCATCAATGACGGCGGCGGCGCCCGTATCCAGGAGGGTGTGGTCGCGCTCGGCCTCTTCGCCGAGATCTTCCGCCGCAATGTGCACGCCTCGGGTGTCGTGCCGCAGATCAGCCTGATCGTCGGCCCGTGCGCGGGCGGCGCCGTCTACTCTCCGGCGATCACCGATTTCACGGTGATGGTCGACCAGACCTCTCACATGTTCATCACGGGTCCGGATGTCATCAAGACGGTGACCGGTGAGGACGTGGGCTTCGAGGAGCTGGGCGGTGCCCGTACGCACAACACCACGTCCGGGGTCGCGCACCACATGGCCGGTGACGAGAAGGACGCCATCGAGTACGTCAAGTCACTGCTGTCGTATCTGCCGTCGAACAATCTCTCCGAGCCGCCCGCCTTCCCCGAGGAGGCCGCGCTGGAGACGACGGACGAGGACCGCGAGCTGGACGCGCTGATCCCGGACTCCGCGAACCAGCCGTACGACATGCACTCCGCCATCGAGCATGTGCTGGACGACGGCGAGTTCCTGGAGACCCAGTCGCTGTTCGCGCCGAACATCATCACGGGCTTCGGCCGCGTGGAGGGCTTCCCGGTCGGCGTCGTCGCCAATCAGCCGATGCAGTACGCCGGATGTCTGGACATCAACGCCTCGGAGAAGGCCGCGCGGTTCGTGCGGACCTGCGACGCGTTCAATGTCCCGGTGCTGACCTTCGTCGACGTCCCCGGCTTTCTGCCGGGCGTCGACCAGGAGTACGGCGGCATCATCCGGCGCGGCGCGAAGCTGATCTACGCGTACGCCGAGGCCACGGTCCCGCTGATCACGGTGATCACGCGCAAGGCGTTCGGTGGCGCGTACGACGTGATGGGCTCCAAGCATCTCGGCGCCGATCTCAATGTGGCGTGGCCGACCGCGCAGATCGCCGTGATGGGCGCGCAGGGCGCGGTGAACATCCTGCACCGCCGCACGATCGCCGCGGCCGGTGACGAGGCGGCGCAGGAGGCGCTGCGCGCCGAGCTGATCCAGGAATACGAGGACACGCTGCTCAATCCGTATGTGGCGGCCGAGCGCGGTTATGTCGACGCCATCATCAGGCCGGCGGAGACGCGGGCCCATATCGTGAAGGGGCTGCGCCAGCTTCGTACGAAGCGGGAGAGCCTGCCGCCGAGGAAACACGGGAACATTCCTCTCTGACGGCGGGCCCGGCGGCGACGCCGGCCCGATGGTGTCCGGCCTCCGTGTGTCCAGCAGCAGGAAAGGACCTGGCGATGATCAAGGTCGTACGAGGAAATCCGACCCGGGAGGAGCTGGCCGCCGCTCTGGCGGTGGTCCAGATCCGCGCCGCGGCGATGGCGAACTCCTCACCGGGTGCGTCCGAGCCGCCCGCCGAGTGGTCGGCGCCGGCCCGGATCGCGCGGCATCTGACGCCGCGGCCGGGCCCGCGGGCCTGGGCGCGCACCTACTGGCCCGGCTGAGCCGCTTCTGACGGTTCGTCAGGTACGGCGGCTCGTCAGGTACGTCGGAGGAAGAGGCCCGAGAGCAGTGCGCCCGCGACCACGAGTCCGGCGTTGACCAGCACCGCGAGGCCGATTCCGTCGAGCAGCGCGCCGGAGGAGGAGACGACCACGGCGCTCATGACCGGCGTGCCCAAGGTGATACCGACCTGCTGGGTCATCGTCGCGAGCCCGGTCGCCGTGCCCTGTTCGGCGTCGGGCAGTCCGGAGGTGGCGGTGACCATGAAGCCGACGATCACGAGCATATTGCCGACGCCGCCCGCGAAGGTGCCCGCGAGCAGCAGCGCGAGCCAGCCTCGGTCGTCGCCGAGAGCGAACAGCGAGGCGGTGGCGACCGCCTGGAGCAGACCGCCGGCGACAAGCGCCGCGCGGCTGCCGTACCGGCCGATGACACGCGGCGCCAGCACGCCGCCGAGGACCGTGCCGGCTCCCAGCACACCGAAGGAGAGTCCGGCCGCGAGCGGTGAGAAGCCGAGCACCTGCTGGAGATAGAGCGTCATCAGAAAGACCAGTGAGGTCTCGGTGACAAAGGCGATGAGACCGGCGGCATTGCCCCAGACGACGGTCCTGCGGCGCAGAACACGGATGGGCACGAGAGGCGCGGCCGAGCGCTTCTCCAGAAAGTAGAACCCGGTCAGCAGTACGGCGCCGACGGCGAGCGGCACCAGAGTGCGCGGGCCGCTCCAGCCGTGATCTCCGGCGGCGGTCATCCCGTAGACCAGTGCGAGCAGGCCACCGGTGACGGCGAGCGCGCCGGGCACATCGAGCCGTGGACGCTCGCGCGGGCGGCTCTCCTTGAGCAGGGCCGGGGCTGCCACGACGACGGCGAGCGCCACGGGCACATTGATGAAGAAGGCCCAGCGCCAGGAGAGCAGATCCGTGAGGACGCCGCCGAGGATCGCGCCTGTCGTGAAGCCCGCGGACATCAGCGCGCCGTTCAGTCCCAGCGCCTTGTCGCGCAGCGGCCCTTCGGGAAACGACGTGGTCAGCAGCGACAGCCCGGCCGGAGTGACGGCGGCCGTGGCAAGGCCCTGGGCGACCCGCGCGACCATCAGCATCCCGGGGCTCACCGCGAGACCGCCGGCCAGGGACGCGATTCCGAGCAGCGCCATGCCGCCGAGGAAGATCCTGCGCCGGCCGACCAGATCGGCGATCCGGCCGAAGAGCAGCGTGAAACCGGCGGCGGCCAGCGCGAAGGCGGTGGCGATCCACTGGAGGCCGCCGAGCGAGAAGCCGAGGCCCTCGCCGATGACCGGCAGCGCGACATTCAGGATCGAGAAGTCGACCGCGAGCATGAACTGCGCGACCAGCAGCACCACAAGGACAAGGCGCGTCCGTCCGTCCATGCGTGATGGTGGCGCCAACTGCCGGGCCGCTCCTGGCGCTCCCGTTCCGACCGTGGTCATGACTCCGCCCCTCCCCGCACCGTAATGGGCGGCAAGTTCCGTTAAGATGACCGGACCGTAGCAGAGTGAGAGTCATTAATGGAACAGGAGACCCGTTTGAGTGCGGAACAGTCCGTCGCACCCGGCACGGTCCGACCTGGTGGCCGGACCGCGAAGGTCCGTGCCGCGGTCCTCGAAGCGACCCAGGACGCCCTGGTCGAGCAGGGCTTCCACGGTCTGAACATGGACCGGGTCGCGGCGGCCGCGGGCGTCGGCAAGACCACCGTCTACCGGCGCTGGGGATCATCGACCGGACTGGTCACCGATCTGCTGCACGACATGGCCGAGCAGTCGCTTCCCGCCGCCGACACCGGCACGCTCGACGGTGACCTCCTGGCCAACGCCCGTCTCGTACGGAAGACGCTCACCGACCGACGAATGGGACCCGTCTTCCAGGCGGTCATCGCGGCCGCCGCCTGTGACGCGGACTGCGCCACCGCGCTGAACGGCTTCTACACGACCCGGCTGCGCGAATGGGCACCGGCCGTCGCACGGGCCGTCGAGCGCGGCGAGGTCCCGGCCGGGACGGACGCGACGGAGGTGCTGCGCGCCGTCTCCGCGCCTCTCTATTACCGCTTCGCCGTCAGCCGCGAACCGCTTTCCGCGGCCGACGCGGAACGCTCCGTGGCGGTCGTCCTCGCGGCGGCGCGGGCCGGAGCGTTCGTACCGCCGGACGCGGCGCGGTGATCCGCGCGGCGGGCCGACGCGGAGCCGCCTGAGTACTCGTACTCAGGCGCTCCGGTCGTCTCCGACGCAAGCTCGGACTCATGCTGTGGTCCGACCCCAAGAACGAACCGACCGAGGAGCTGCGCGCGACGCAGTCGATGATGCGCCGCGCCGGAGTCGTGCTCGCGCTGGCGATGGTGGTGGCGATGATCGTGCTCGGCCTCCGCTGAGCGCCCTCGCCAACGCGCGCGTCCACCGCGAAGCTCCTGCTGTCCGCCGGATCCGGTGCGTACGGCGGACAGCGGGGACCGCCGTCAGCAGTCCATGTGGCTCATCGAACCGGCCCTGGGCGCACCACCGCCCGCAGGAAACCGGTCGCGGTCGTACGGAAACCGGTGTGTCCTGTGCGACCCGCGTGAGGGACGCACCACGTGGTCAGCGCGGCTGGATCGTCGCCCGTCTCATATCTCTCGTGACAGGTCGTACACATCACCTCGCGCGTCGGCGGGCCGCCGGACACGTCCTCGCGCAGCGACCAGTCACCGAACCACACCGCCGACGCCGGGACCGGTGCGACCACCTGCACCAGCGTGGCGGCGGGCAGCCGCAGCGAGGGCCCGCTCTGGAAGGTGATCACGGCGACGGAGCCGCCGGTGGCGCAGCGGTCCAGCCGGGTGGCCTTGATCTGGCGCCGGTGTCCGTCGATGGTCACCCGGTCTCCGGGAACGAGGAGCACGGCCAGCCGGTGCCGTTCAGTCGACATGGTGCCGCCCGCTCTCCCGCTCGGCTCGCGTGCCGGTCAGTTCGGACCAGACCCGCTTTCCGATGCCGGGCCGCGCGCTGACACCCCACCGGTCCGAGAGTGCGTCCACCAGAAGCAGGCCGCGTCCGTCGCAGTCGTCGGCGCCGGGCTCGCGCTGCTGCGGCCGGCCCGAGGAAGCGTCGTCCACTTCGATGCGGACGCCGTACGGGGAGGAGCTGAAGATCAGGCGTATGGCGGCGAACATGACGCAACAGACGCTGAGCGAGGGCGTGGTGTGTTCTCCCACGCTGATCAGTCACTTCGAGGCGGGACGCCGACTGCCCAACCCCGAAGACGCCCAGCGTATCGACCTGGTCCTGGGTACTGACGGCTTCTTCGCACGCTGCTGGAGGATCTCGACCCCCGGTACGCCGAACACTTCGTGGCGGTGGCGGAGCTTGAGCGACAGGCGACGGAGATCCGCTATTACGCCTTGTCGCTCATTCCCGGCCTGCTTCAGACGGAGGCGTACGCACGCGCGGTTTTCCAGGTGTATCTCCCGAACTTCCGGGTGACCGACATTGACCAGTGGATTGTCAATCGCATGCGGCGTGCTCAGATCTTCGAGGGGCCGTCAGCTCCCGTAACCTGGATCTTGCTGGACGAGGCAACGCTTCGGCGAAGAATCGGTGGCCCTGGGACCATGGCCGCGCAATTGCGCAAGATCGAGGGAATGACAGAAGCGGGGCAACTGCGCCTGCACGTCATGCCCTTCGCTGCTGGAGCCCACTCCTTGGTGGAGGGCATGCTCTACCTGCTGAACTTCGAAGACGCCCCGCCGATCGCTTACGCCGAGGGGGTGTCCACGGGGCACCTGATGGACGATCCGGCCCGGGTGAGGTATTGCCAGACTGCTTACGACCTGGCCCTGAGCGATGCGCTGTCGCACGAGGCGTCACTAGCCCTGATCAGGGCTGTAGCGAAGGAATACGAGCATGAACAGCAGTGAGCAGACCATCCCGGACGCCCACTCCATTTCCGGGTGGCGTAAGTCCAGCTACAGCGGACCGTGCAACGGCGAATGCCTCGAAGTGGCCGACGGACACACCACCGTCCCGGTACGCGACTCCAAGAACCCGCACGGCCCGGCACTGGTCTTCTCGGCCGAGGGCTGGTCATCGTTCATCTCCGCCGTCAAGGACGGCAGGTCCCTCACCTGAGTCACCGCCACCGATCAGCCCCGCGCGGCCATTCTTCGCCTACGCCGTTGCGCCGCCCTCGGTAGCCTCGGACGCCACAAAGACCCCAACGACCGACCGGTGACCATGAGCGCAAAGCCAGCCACACCCGTAATCGACACGCACGTCTTCCTGCGCGACGGCGACAAAATGCTGCTTTCACAACGTGGGGGCCCCTACGGCTACGGCCGATGGCACGCCCCGTCAGGCAAACTCGACGAGGGCGAGCCGATGACCGTCGGCGCGGCGCGTGAGCTGTTCGAGGAGACCGGCGTCGCGGTCGATCCCGCGAACCTTCGCCTCGTTCACATCGTCCACCACAGACAGAGCGAGGACATCGAGCGGGTGGGTTTCTTCTTCGAGGCCACGGAGTGGCACGGGGAACCGATTAACCGGGAACCCGACAAGTGCCTCGGCCTCGAATGGTTCAGCGTTCACGAGCTGCCCGAGGACATCATCGAGTACCCCGAGGCCGGGCTGCTGGGGTACCTGAACGGAACGGGACCGCTGACCGAGCACGGTTGGCGGTAGCGGTCCCGGCCCGCACCCGACCGCGTCGGCCGGTCGGTGTCAGCCCGTCACGTCCATACGCTGCGTGCCGATGACCGCCAGCAGCCCCAGCGGATGCGGCCCGAGGAAGACGCGGCGCATCAGGTTGCGGTCGCGCGGCGGCGTTCAGCGCGGGATCACCCAGCCCGGTGTCCAGGTCCCGGCGGCGTCGTAGCCTGCCGCTGTGGCGGCGAGGTGCGCGCGGAGGGTCGCCAGCGCCGGGTGCGGGTTGTCGCGGTGCCAGAGGAGCGAGTGCGGGTAGACGGGCGTCGGGTCGGTCACCGGGATACGGCGCAGGCCGTGGCCGTCGGGCCAGACGAGGCGGGTCCGCTCGCCCATGAAGGTGGCCAGGGCCGGAGTGTCGGCGACGGTGTCGAGGAGCGCGTCGGAGCCGAAGTTGGGGCCGGTCGCCTCGATGGTGAGGCCGAACTCGGCGACGAGGTCGTCGTAGTAGGCGGCCCACTCGGTGCCGGGGACGATGCCGGGCATCCAGATCCGGTGTCCGGCGAGCTGTGCGACGGTCACCGACCGGGCGCCCGCCAGCGCGTGGCCGGGGCCGGTGAGGAGCTGGAGCGGCTCGTCGACCACCCGGACGGACTCGATTTCCTCGGGAAGGGACCGGCCCGGCGCGGCGACGGCACGGAAGGACGCGTCGATCGCACCGGACCGGATGGCGGCGACGGCCTTCTCGATGTCGAACAGCCACACCACGTCGAGCTCGATCTCCGGGTGCGCGCGGTGGAAGCCGCGCATCAGCGCGGACGCCGCGCCGCGCGAGGCGATCACATCGACGCGCAGCGGACGGCGGCCGGTGCGTACGGACGCGACCGCGCGCTCGGCGACGCGCAGCAGCTCGCGCGCGTGCGGCAGGAACGCCTGCCCGTCGATGGTGAGTTCGGCGCCGCGCGCGGTGCGGGTGAACAGCCGCACGCCGAGGTCGCGCTCCAGCGCGGCGATGCGCTTGGAGACGGCCTGCTGCGTGACCGCCAGCTCGGCGGCGGCCTCCTGGAACTGCCCCGCGTCGGCGGCGGCGACGAAGGTCCGGACGGTGTCGAGGTCCACGCCGACACCCTAAGTGCGGTCCCGTAAGGCCACAACCATTGGTTGTGGCTGGGCGGCCCTGCGGTTGTTTGATCCCTGGCTGTGCCGCTCGCTTTGATGCTTTCGGTCGCGGATCGGTTGTACGGGCGAGTGGAGAGGGGCATCGGGCGTGCGGAGCGGGCACCGGCTGGGACATCTGCTCGGGCATCGGCTGGGATGGCGGTTCGGCTGGCTCTGGGCAGCGTATGGAACCAGTGCGCTCGGCATGTGGCTCGCCTTCGGCGCGTTCCCGCTGATCGCCATCCAGGTGCTGCACGCCGGACCGGCCGAGGTCGCCGCGCTCTCCTCCGTGGGTGCGGCGGTGGGCGCGGCCGTGGCGGTGCCGCTCGGTCCGTGGACGGAGTTCCGCCGCAAGCGGCCGGTGCTGATCGCGACGGACCTGGTGCGGTTCGCGGCGCTGCTGACGATCCCCGCCGCGTTCGCGCTCGGCGTGCTCACCTTCCTTCAGCTCCTGCTGGTCTCGGTCGTCGTCGCGGCGGCCGACATCACCTTCCGCGCCGCCTCCGGCGCGTATCTGAAGACACTGCTGCCGGCCGAGGACCTGCTCGTCGCCAATGCCCGGTTCGAGTCCACGACCTGGACGACCACGATCATCGGACCGCCGCTGGGCGGCGCGGCGATCGGGCTCCTCGGTCCGGTGGCGACGGTGGTGGCCGACGCGGTCAGCTATCTGCTCTCGGCCCTGGGCATCCGCGCGACGGGCGGGCACGAGCCGCCGTCCGAGCGCCGGGAGGCCGCGCGCGTACGGGCCGGGGACCTGCTCGACGGCTGGCGGTACATCCTCGCCGACGCGACGCTGCGTCCGCTGTTCTTCAACACCGCCTTGTTCAACGGCCTGGTGATGGCCGCCTCGCCGCTGCTGGCCGTCCTGATGCTCGGCCGGCTCGGGTTCGCACCGTGGCAGTACGGCCTCGCCTTCGCCGCGCCGTCGATCGGCGGGCTGCTCGGCTCCCGGCTGGCCCGGCCGCTCGTCAGCCGGTTCGGACAGCACCGGGTCCTGGTCGTGGCCGGGACGCTGCGCGCGATCTGGCCCGTCGGCCTGGCCTTCCTCGGGCCGGGCACGGGAGGGCTGGTGCTGGTGATGGGCGTCGAGCTCGGGCTCATCTTCTGCTGCGGGATCTTCAATCCCGTCTACGCCACCTACCGCCTGGAGCGCACCGCGACCGATCGGGTCGCCCGCACGCTGTCCGCCTGGGCGGTGACGACCAGGGCCTCGACCGCGCTTCTGACGGCCGTCTGGGGCGTACTGGGCGGGCTGCTCGGCCCGCGTACGGCCATCGGCCTGGCCGGCGTCCTTCTGCTGGCGACCCCGCTGCTCCTCCCCCGCCGCGCGGCGGCGCCTCTTTCCGAGCCGGAGCCGGCACCGAGCCGCACCTGACCGCGTCGGCCGGCACGGCGCCGGTGCCAGCCGTGCGGTACCGTCGCCGCGCCGCACCTCCAAGGACGACGGCGGACGCCGTACGGAGCCTCACTCGCCTCTGAGCAGGCCGACCGTGCCCGCCAGGCCCTCGTCGCCGTGGCCCTGGGCCACCCGTCGGCTCATCAGCTCCATATAGGGGGTGAGAAGGCGGGAATCGACGGACTGCTCCTCCGCCGTCGCCAGGAATGTGGCGTTCGCCGCCGCCATCATGGCGAGATTGGAGGTGACGCCCTCGGTGTAGTCGCCGCTCTCCAGTTGGGCGGCCACGCCGTGGACGGCGCCGGCCATGGCGCCGAGCCATTCCGCGAGCAAGGTGGCGAATCCGGCCTGGTCAAGGTCCTTCTCGGGGCGCACCAGCGCGAAGGCGTGGGTGATGCCCGCGAACATGCCGGTCATCGCGCTGAGCAGAGCGATGTCGTGCAGCGCCGCGCGACCTGGGTCCTCGCCGACGAACTTCGCTCCTGCGGGAGCCTCCAGTGCCTCGCGATGGCGCTCGAACAGTCCGAGGTCGCCGCTGTAGAAGACATAGCCGCCGGTCTCGGGCCGGCCGATCATCGGCGGAATCGCCATGATCCCGCCGTCCAGGAAACGGGCTCCGCGCTCCTCGGCCCACCGGGCGCGCCGCTTGGCCTCGGCGGGCGTGCCGGTGGTCAGGTTGACCACGTCCCTGCCGTTCAGGTCGATGCCGTCCAGCGCCTCGCCCACCGAGGCGTCGTCCAGCAGGCACAGGACGACGGGACCGGTGGCCGCGGCCACCGCCTCGGCCGGGCCCCCCGCCGCCCGGGCGCCCTCGGCCGCCAGGGCTCCGGCCTTGGCCGCGGTGCGGTTCCATACGGTCAGCGGATGCCCGGCGGCGAGCCAGGCGCGAGCGAGTGCGGTGCCCATGTCGCCGAGGCCGAGGAGGGTGATGTGGGTCTTGGAAGTCGTGTGCGTGTTCATGTGGATCAGGCTCACGCATGCCCAAACCGTGATCAAGTACGCACTCTTTTGTGGGCAGTTACCTTAAGGTGAGTGCATGACCAGGCGGGACACGTACGTGTGCGGCATCGACGCGGCGATCGACGTGGTCGGCGGCAAGTGGAAGGTGCTCATCCTGTGGGCGCTCGACGCGGGGCCCTGCCGGTTCGGCGAGCTGCGGCGCGGCGTTCCCGGTGTCACGGAGAAGGTGCTCGCCTCGCATCTGCGGGAGCTGGAGTCCGACGGCGTCGTCGTCCGGGAGGAGGCTTTCGAGGGAGCCGTACGCCGGGTCGGCTACGCTCTCACTCCGCTCGGTGTCTCCCTCAACGAGGCGCTGGGCCCGCTCGGCGCCTGGGGCAGGACGCATCTCCTCGGTGACCGGAGCGCACACGAGGAAGTGTCCGACTCGTTGCGCTGACTCGTTGCGCTGACTCGTTGCGCTGACTCGTTGCGCTGAACAGCCGCGACGCAACGCCGCCCGGCGTCGCTCAGCCCGTCACGTCCATGCGCTGCGTGCCGATGACCGCCAGCAGCCGCAGCGCCTCCTCGGACGGTGAGCCCGGAGCGGCGGTGTAGATCACGACCCGCTGGTCCCGGTCGGTGATGTCGAGGACATCACAGTTGACGGTGACCGGGCCGACCAGCGGATGCTGGAACGTCTTGCGCAGAGAGGGCGCGTCGCACACGTCGTGCGACGCCCACAGCCGCGCGAACTCCGCGCTTCCGGCGAGGAGTTCGCGCACCAGCCCGGCCACCTCGGGATCGTCGGAGTAGCGGGCGGCGGTGGCGCGCAGGTGCCGGGCCGAGGTACGGGCGAACGCGTCCGCGTCCGACACTCCGTACAGCCGCCGGCCCTGCGGATGCGGCCCGAGGAAGACGCGGCGCACCAGATTGCGGTCGCGCGGCGGCAGCGCGGAGAAGTCCTCCATGAGAGCGGCCGCGAGATCGTTCCAGGCGATCACCTCGTATGTCGCGGACGTCACGATCGCGGCGGCCTGCGGCAGCCGGTGCAGCAGGTCGAGGATGCTCTGGCGTACCTCACGGGAGGGCCCGGCCGACGGGGCCGGCGGCGCTCCGGCGAGATGGTGGAGGTGGTCGCGCTCGGCGTCCGACAGACGCAGCGCCCGGGCCAGCGCGGCCAGCACCTCGCGCGACGGGCGCGGCGCGCGGGCCTGCTCCAGCCGCGTGTAGTACTCGGTCGAGATGAACGCCAACTGCGCCGTCTCCTCGCGGCGCAGCCCAGGTGTGCGGCGGCGCGGACCGGCGGGCAGGCCCGCCTCGGCGGGTGTGATCCGCTCGCGCCTGCTGCGCAGGAAGGCCGCCAGTTCTTGTCTGTCCACAGCCCCAGTGTGCGCGGCTGCCACGGAACGATCCAGGTACCGCCGGTGCCTGGATAGCCTCCGTGGCCCGGCGCAGGCTCGCTGCCATGGACAACACACCAACCACAAGTGGAACCACCTCCACCGCCCTGGGCCTGCTGGACGGCAAGGTCGCCTTCATCACCGGTGCCGGTCGCGGTATCGGCGCAGCCGCCGCGCGGCTGTTCGCCAGGGAAGGCGCCCGGGTGCTGCTCGCGGCCCGGACGGAGGACCAGCTCAAGGCGGTGACCGAGGAGGTCAGGGCAGCCGGCGGCGTCGCGGAGTACGTAGTGTGCGATCTGGCCGACGCGGCCAGTGTGCGGGCCGCCGTGGACCGCGCCGTGGCCCTGTACGGCCGGCTCGACATCGCCTTCAACAACGGCGGGACATTCGTGCCGCCCGGCCCGATGGACCAGGTGCGGGAGGCCGACTTCGACTACGTCTACGCCGTCAACCTCAAGGGCCCGTGGCTGGCCATGGTCGCCGAGATCGCCGCCATCCGGGCCACCGCCGGGACGGGAGCCATCGTCAACAACTCCAGCGTCGGCAGCCTGATGGGCAACCCCGAGCTGCCCGCCTACGGTGCGATGAAGCGGGCGGTCAACAGCCTCACCGAGTCGGCCGCCATCACCTACGGTCCGGAAGGCATCCGCGTCAACGCGATCGCGCCCGGAAACACACAGACCGAGATGATCAGTACCTGGGAAGCGCATGCGCCCGGACTCGTCGAGCGGCTCAACGCCTATACGCCGCTGCGCCGCGCGGCCGGCCCCGAGGAGATCGCCCAGGCCGCCGCCTGGCTGCTCAGCGACCGCTCCTCGTATGTGACCGGCACGGTCCTCCGGGTCGACGGCGGCGCGCGGGCCTGAGCCGAAAGGCGCCGCGCCGTGGTCGGCGGTGACCTCCGGGCCCGGTCCAGGTGCGCGCACCTGCCCGGAGGCGCTCGTCCCGCTCGTCCTACGATGGCCCGCATGACCGATCAGCGCCGCCGGCTCGTCCTCGCCTCCGCCTCTCCCGCCCGTCTCGGACTGCTCCGCCAGGCCGGGCTCGCTCCCGAGGTGATCGTCAGCGGTGTCGACGAGGACGCGCTGTCCGCGCCGACACCGGCCGAGCTGGCGCTCGTTCTCGCCGAGGCCAAGGCCACCGCCGTGGCCGCGCGTCCCGAGACGGCCGGGGCGCTGGTCATCGGCTGCGACTCCGTCCTCGAACTGGACGGTGAGGCGCTCGGCAAGCCGGCCGACGCCGAAGAGGCCACCGCCCGCTGGAAGTCGATGCGCGGTCGCTCGGGCGTGCTGCGTACGGGCCACTGTGTGATCGACACCGCGACCGGCCGCCGCGTCTCGGAAACGGCCTCGACCACCGTCCACTTCGGCGACCCGGCGGACGCCGAGATCGCCGCGTACGTCGCGTCCGGCGAGCCGCTCCATGTCGCGGGCGCCTTCACTCTGGACGGCCGCTCCGCGCCCTTCGTCGACTCGATCGAGGGCGACCACGGCAATGTGATCGGCCTGTCCCTGCCGCTGCTGCGCCGGCTGCTCGCCGGGCTCGGAGTCACGATCACCGATCTGTGGGTCTGAGCCGATCGCGGGCGACCGGAGCGGGATCAGGCGGGCGCCGGGCCCTCGGCCGAGCCGCTCGCGGGCCCGGCCGCCGGTTCTTCGTCCCGGTGGCCGGGCCGCCGCTCTCGGTCGTATGCCACCAGTATCAGGACGATCAGCGCCAGGACGACCATCATGAAGGCGAAGGCCGTCCAGCCCACCAGACCCACCGTCACCGCGCCGAGCACTCCGTGCACGACCGCGCAGGCGATCAGCACGACCCGGCCGAAGCGGCCCGGCGCCAGGTCCTTGACGGCCGTACGCACCAGAAGTGCCGCGCACAGGACGAGATACAGACCGAAGACGCCGCCCATCGCCCAGGTGCCGGCCGACATGGCGTCCGGGTCGAGCCCGGCCAGGGACATCTGCTGATTGCGTACGACCGTCGCCAGCACACCGTTGACGAACACGACGCCGAGCGCCTCCGCCAGCAAGACGATCGCGGCCACCCAGGCCACCGGTCTGCGTCCCACGGCCTCCACCCTCTTCCCCAGTTACCGCAAGTACGGACGACATCGCGCACGCTACTAATCGGTAAACCCGCGGACAAGGGCCCGCGCGGAGGCAAAGAATCATTCGGCCATTCGTAGGGACTCCACAAAGAAACGCGATCCGCCGAGGGGCACTCAGACAGAGAGCTGGACCACGTCCGACCGCTACTGTGCGACGAAGGATCGCGGCGTACCGTGGTGCCACAAGGGATTTCGCCACTTGAGCGCGGCTCTGGTCACGCTCCGTGTGCGCAAGGTCACCACTGGGGACGAGTCGAGAGGGCGTGTCGGCTGTCCCTAAACTCAGCTTGTCTCAAGGAGGGAGCCATCGTGCGCAAGGTGCTCATCGCCAACCGTGGCGAAATCGCTGTCCGCGTTGCCCGTGCCTGCCGGGATGCCGGGATCGCGAGCGTAGCCGTCTACGCCGACCCGGACCGGGACGCCCTGCATGTCCGCGCGGCCGACGAGGCGTTCGCTCTGGGCGGTGACACACCGGCTGCCAGCTACCTGGACATGGCCAAGGTGCTCCAGGCGGCGAAGGATTCGGACGCGGACGCCATCCATCCCGGCTACGGCTTCCTCTCCGAGAACGCCGACTTCGCCCAGGCCGTCCTGGACGCGGGCCTGACCTGGATCGGCCCGCCGCCGCAGGCCATCCGCGATCTGGGTGACAAGGTCGCGGCCCGCCACATCGCCCAGCGCGCCGGCGCGCCGCTCGTCGCCGGCACCGCCGACCCGGTCTCCGGCTCGGACGAGGTCGTGGCCTTCGCGCGCGAACACGGTCTGCCGATCGCCATCAAGGCGGCCTTCGGCGGCGGCGGTCGCGGCCTCAAGGTCGCGCGCACGCTGGAGGAGATCCCGGAGCTGTACGACTCCGCTGTCCGCGAGGCCGTCGCGGCCTTCGGCCGTGGCGAGTGCTTCGTCGAGCGCTACCTCGACAAGCCCCGGCATGTGGAGACCCAGTGCCTGGCCGACTCGCACGGCAATGTCGTCGTCGTGTCGACACGTGACTGCTCGCTCCAGCGCCGCCACCAGAAGCTGGTCGAGGAGGCGCCCGCGCCGTTCCTGAGCGAGGCGCAGAACGCCGAGCTGTACGCGGCGTCGAAGGCGATCCTCAAGGAGGCCGGTTACATCGGCGCGGGCACCGTCGAGTTCCTCGTCGGCGCCGACGGCACGATCTCCTTCCTGGAGGTCAACACCCGGCTCCAGGTGGAGCACCCGGTCACCGAAGAGGTCACCGGCATCGACCTGGTCCGTGAGATGTTCCGGATCGCCGACGGCGAGGCGCTCGGATACGACGACCCGGCCATGCGCGGACACTCGTTCGAGTTCCGTATCAACGGCGAGGACCCGGGCCGTGGCTTCCTGCCCGCGCCCGGCACCGTCACCACCTTCGCTCCGCCGACCGGTCCCGGTGTCCGGCTGGACGCGGGCGTCGAGTCCGGCTCGGTCATCGGCCCGGCCTGGGACTCGCTCCTGGCCAAGCTGATCGTCACCGGAGCCAGCCGTGAGCAGGCGCTCCAGCGCGCGGCCCGCGCGCTGGCCGAGTTCAATGTCGAGGGCATGGCGACCGCCATCCCGTTCCACCGCAAGGTGGTCGCTGATCCCGCGTTCACCTCCGACCCGTTCACGATCCACACCCGGTGGATCGAGACGGAGTTCGAGAACGACATCCCGGCCTTCACCGCGCCCGCCGACGCGGACATGGACGAGGAGACGGGCCGCGAGACCGTCGTGGTCGAGGTCGGCGGCAAGCGCCTCGAAGTCTCCCTGCCGACCAGCCTCGGCATGTCGCTGGCCCGCACCGGCCTGGCGGCCGGCGCCAAGCCCAAGCGCCGCGCGGCCAAGAAGTCGGCCTCCACGGCCTCCGGCGACACGCTGACCTCCCCGATGCAGGGCACCATCGTCAAGGTCGCCGTCGAAGAGGGCCAGGAGGTCAAGGAGGGCGACCTCGTCGTCGTCCTGGAAGCCATGAAGATGGAACAGCCTCTGAACGCGCACCGCTCCGGCACCGTCAAGGGCCTGGCCGCCGCCGTCGGTACGTCCCTCACCTCCGGCGCCACCATCTGCGAGATCAAGGACTGACCGGCCCTCCGGTCCGTCCGTCCGTAACCACGCCGTCCCGCCGGATCCGTCCGGCGGGACGCTGTCATGTCCACGAGCGGACGGTCCCGCGGCGCCGGCCGTTCCCCGGGCAATGGCATCCTGGACGCCACAGGTGCCACGGCACCACAGGTGAAGACAGGAAGGACCGCGCGATGGCGAGGAGTACGGCACAGGCGCCGCCCCGGCCCATGCGCGCCGACGCGCGCCGCAACTACGACCGGCTGCTGGCCGAGGCCCGCATCAGCTTCGCGGAGCACGGCACGGACGCCTCGCTGGAGGATGTGGCGCGCCGCGCGGGCGTGGGCATCGGCACGCTCTACCGCCACTTTCCCAACCGGCACGCGCTGATGAGCGCCGTCTTCCAGGAGGCGCTCGCCTCGCTGCTGGAGCGGTCGCGCGAACTCGCCGGAGCGGCCGGGCCCTGTAACGCGCTGGTGGAGTGGCTGCGCGCCATCATCACGCACGCGGGCGAGTACCGCGGCCTCTCGCAGGCGCTCATGTCGGCCTCGCGCGACGAGAGTTCCGCACTGTCGCAGTGCAGCGTGCCGATGCGCGAGGCGGGCGAGCGGCTGCTCGTACGGGCGCAGCGCGCCGGGAGCGTGCGGCCCGACGTCTCCATCGACGATCTGATGCAGTTGACCAACGCCATCGCGCTGGCCGCCGAACAGACCCCGGACGATCCGCGGTTGGCCGACCGCCTGCTGACGCTGACCCTGACGGGCCTCAGCACGCACCGGCCCGGACCGGACGAGGAACCGCCGGCCACGCCGAGCTGAGCCACGGACCGGAGACGGACCGGCCGGAGATCCGGACCGACCGGAGACGGACCGGCCGGAGACGGACCGGCCGGAGATCCGGGCCCCGGCCCGCCGCGCCGTCCGGTCAGCGGCGGCGCAGGTCGGCCACTCTCGCGCGCTCGCCCTGTTCCTGAGCCGACAGCGGAGCGGCCGCGCCGCGCAGTTGTGGCCCCGGGCTTCCGCCCGGTCCCGCCGAGTGCGTACGGCGCTGGCCCGGCAGCGGCACATCGCGGCGGGGCGGGCGCCCCGGTGGGACCGGCTCGCCGCCGGGCGCCGCCGCCGCGCCCGCCACCGCGATCTGCACGCCCTGGTCGGCGAGGGCCTGGAGCTCGGTCGCGGCCCGGTCGTCGTGCGCGGGCGGCTCGTCGGTCACCAGCCGGCTGATCAGGTCGGTCGGCACCGTCTGGAACATCGTGTCGGTGCCGAGCTTGGTGTGATCGGCCAGCACGACGACCTCCGCCGCGGCCTGCACCAGCGCGCGGTCGACGCTCGCCGAGAGCATGTTGGACGTGGACAGTCCGCGCTCGGCCGTCAGGCCGCTCCCGGAGAGGAACGCGCGAGTGACCCGCAGTCCCTGGAGGGACTGCTCGGCACCGCTGCCGACCAGCGCGTAGTTCGAACCGCGCAGCGTGCCACCCGTCATGACGACTTCGACACGGTTGGCGTGCGCCAACGCCTGCGCGACCAGCAGTGAGTTGGTGACGACGGTCAGTCCCGGGATCCGCGCGAGCCGGCGCGCCAGCTCCTGCGTGGTCGTACCGGCACCGACGACCACGGCCTCGCCCTCTTCGACGAAGCTCGCGGCGAGATCGGCGATGGCCGTCTTCTCCGCCGTGGCGAGATGGGACTTTTGCGGAAAGCCGGATTCTCGCGTGAATCCGCCCGGCAGTACCGCACCGCCATGTCTGCGGTCGAGGAGTCCTTCTGCCTCCAGCGCCCGCACGTCGCGCCGTACGGTCACTTCGGAGGTCTGGACGACGCGGGCGAGCTCACGGAGCGACACGGCCCCGTTGGCGCGCACCATTTCGAGGATCAATTGACGACGTTCTGCAGCGAACACGAAACTGACAGTAACCCCAATGTCCGTCTGGTTTCAGCAGTTTGCGCCGAATAACAGAAGTTGTACACAGACGAGCGCGCATGGTGGTATGAGCGATCGCGCGACTCGAACACGGCCCCGCGGTGAGGACGTGCCAGGACCGGTCCCGGGCCGGTCGGCCCCGGTCCGGCCGTGCGGCGACGAGACCCGGAGTCAGCTCTCCTCGCCGGTCTTCCGGGTGTGCAACTGCCGTGCCACCTCGGCGATCGACCCCGAAAGGGAGGGGTAGACGGTGAAGGTGTTCGCGATCTGTTCGACGGTCAGGTTGTTGTCGACCGCGAGCGCGATGGGATGGATCAGCTCGCTCGCCCGGGGCGCGACGACCACACCGCCGACCACGATGCCCGTACCGGGACGGGCGAAGATCTTGACGAAGCCGTCCCTGATGCCCTGCATCTTGGCGCGCGCGTTGCGCAGCAGCGGCAGCTTGACGACGCGGGCGTCGATCTTGCCGCTGTCGATGTCCGCCTGCGTGTAGCCGACGGTGGCGATCTCCGGATCGGTGAAAACGTTGGACGAGACGGTCTTCAGGTTGAGCGGCGTCACCGCGTCGCCCAGGAAGTGGTACATCGCTATCCGGCCCTGCATGGCCGCGACCGAGGCGAGCGCGAAGATCCCGGTGACATCTCCGGCGGCGTACACACCGGGCGCGGAGGTGCGGGAGACCCGGTCGGTCTTGATGTGGCCCGAGTCCTTGAGCAGGACACCGGCCTCCTCCAGCCCCATGCCGGCGGTGTTCGGGATCGCGCCGACCGCCATCAGACAGTGCGAGCCGGAGATGACCCGGCCGTCGGAGAGCGTCACCTCGACCCGGTCGCCCACGCGTTTGGCGGACTCGGCGCGGCAGCGCGACATCACGTTCATACCGCGGCGCCGGAAGACGTCCTCCAGCACGGCGGCGGCGTCCGGGTCCTCGCCGGGCAGCACGCGGTCGCGCGAGGAGACCAGCGTGACCCGGGAGCCCAGCGCCTGGTAGGCACCGGCGAACTCGGCGCCGGTGACACCGGAACCGACCACGATCAGCTCCTCGGGAAGCTCGTCGAGGTCGTACACCTGCGTCCAGTTGAGGATGCGCTCGCCGTCCGGCCGCGCGTCCTGGATCTCGCGCGGATGGGCGCCGGTGGCGATCAGCACGGCGTCGGCGGTGAGCGACTCCTGGCTGCCGTCCGCCGCGGTCACGATCACCTGGCGCGAGCCGTCCATCGCCTGCCGCCCGTCGAGCCGGCCGCGGCCGCGCATGACGCGGGCGCCGGCCCGGGTGACGGAGGCCGTGATGTCGTGCGACTGCGCGAGGGCCAGCCGCTTCACGCGTCGGTTGACCTTGCCGAGGTCGACGCCGACGACCCGGGCCGCCCGTTCCAGCGGCGGTGTGTCGTCCGCGACGATGATGCCCAGCTCCTCGTACGAGGAGTCGAAGGTGGTCATCACCTCGGCCGTGGCGATGAGGGTCTTCGACGGCACGCAGTCGGTGAGCACCGACGCGCCGCCGAGGCCGTCGCAGTCCACGACGGTCACCTCCGCGCCGAGCTGCGCGCCCACCAGGGCCGCCTCGTAGCCGCCGGGTCCGCCACCGATGATCACGATCCGGGTCACGAAAAAAGTCCGCCTCGCGTTGTCAACCCGGCCCGTCTGCCACCCCGGCCGGGGTTCCGGGGTGTCCCCGGGGGATGCAGTACGTACTCCATTGTCCCGCACGCTTCAAGCAGCTTCGCCCCGGGTCCCTCCATCCGGGAACCCGGCGCCGCCGGGCCGGGCCCGGCGGCGCTCCGCCCCGAGCCCGGCCGGTGGACCGGCGGTCACGCCCGCACCTCCCGTACCCTCGACCTCATGTCGCTCTACGCCGCGTACGCCGGCAACCTCGACGCGCGGCTGATGACCCGCCGCGCCCCGCACTCACCGTTGCGCGGCACCGGCTGGCTCAACGGCTGGCGGCTCACCTTCGGCGGGGAGCAGATGGGCTGGGAGGGCGCGCTGGCCACGGTCGTGGAGGCCCCGCGCTCACAGGTCTTCGTCGCGCTGTACGACATCGCTCCGATGGACGAGGACTCCATGGACCGCTGGGAAGGCGTCGGGCTCGACATCTACCGGCGGATGCGCGTCCGGGTACACACGCTGGACGGCGAGGAGCCGGCCTGGATGTATGTCCTGAACGGCTACGAGGGCGGCCTGCCGTCCGCCCGCTACCTCGGCGAACTGGCCGACGCGGCGGAGTCGGCGGGAGCGCCGCACGACTATGTGATGGAACTGCGCAAGCGCCCCTGCTGAGCCCGGCCGCGCGGGCCGCGGCGACAGCGCCCGCGACGGCCGGCGTACCGCCGGCGCGGCACTCCGGCACCCGTCCGGCCCAGGGCCGGACGCTTTTCGCGGGAAACGACAACACAACGATGTAAGGCCCGTACCGCCGCTCATCTACGCGCGTAGGAAATGACCGGCTACGCTCATCCGCGTGAACGCATCTGTTATCCCCGGCAACGCCGGCGGACCCGACGATCCCCTTGCCGTCGCCGACGCCGCCGCCGCGCGGCTGCGCGACCTCACCGGCGCCGAGACCCATGACGTCGCCCTGGTGATGGGCTCCGGATGGGGCCCCGCGGTCGACGCGCTCGGTGCGCCCGAGGCGGACTTCCCGGTGACCGAGCTCACGGGCTTCCCGCCTCCGGCCGTCGCCGGCCACGGCGGCAGGATCCGCTCCTACAAGATCGCGGAGAAGCGGGCGCTGGTCTTCCTCGGCCGTACGCACTACTACGAGGGCCGAGGCGTCGCGGCCGTCGCGCACGGCGTACGGACCGCGGTCGCGGCCGGCTGCAAGACCGTCGTCCTGACCAACGGCTGCGGCGGGCTGCGCGAGGGCATGCGGCCCGGCCAGCCCGTGCTGATCAGCGACCACATCAATCTGACGGCCGTCTCACCGATCGTCGGCGCGAACTTCGTGGACCTGACCGACCTGTACTCGCCGCGGCTGCGCGCGCTGTGCAAGGAGATCGACCCGGCCCTCGAAGAGGGCGTGTACGTGCAGTTCCCCGGCCCGCACTACGAGACGCCCGCCGAGATCAACATGGTCCGGGTGATGGGCGGCGACCTGGTCGGCATGTCCACCGTGCTGGAGGCCATCGCGGCCCGCGAGGCCGGCGCGGAGGTCCTCGGCATCTCGCTGGTCACCAATCTGGCGGCGGGCCTGTCGGGCGAACCCCTCAACCACGAGGAGGTCCTCAGGGCGGGCCGCGACTCGGCGACACAGATGGGTGCGCTGCTGGCCCAGGTGCTTGAGCGCATCTGAGCCGGGAATGACATCTCCCCCGGACACTCCTTCGGATCCGGGCAGCGGAATCAGTCGAGCAACCAAGCGGAGAGCGATCACCTCCGCGAGAACGGCGCCGGCTTCGGCGCAGGGAGGTGCCCCCACCGTGCAGCAGCAGGACATCGTCGCGCGGGCCACGGCCTGGCTGGCCGAGGACCCGGACAGCGAGACCCGCGAGGAACTCGGCAAGATCATCGACGCCGGGGACCCCAGCACACTCGCCGAGCTGTTCACCGGCACGCTGCAGTTCGGCACGGCGGGCCTGCGCGGCGAGCTGGGCCCCGGGCCCATGCGGATGAACCGCGCCGTGGTCATCCGGGCCGCCGCCGGCCTCGCCGCGTATCTGAAGGGCCACGGCGACGGCGACGGACTGGTCGTCATCGGCTACGACGCCCGCTACAAGTCCGCGGACTTCGCCCGGGACACCGCCGCCGTGATGACCGGCGCGGGCCTGCGCGCCGCCGTGCTGCCGCGTCCGCTGCCCACACCCGTACTGGCCTTCGCCGTACGGCATCTCGGCGCCGTCGCCGGCGTGGAGGTCACCGCCAGCCACAACCCGCCGAGGGACAACGGCTACAAGGTCTATCTCGGCGGCGGCTCCCAGATCGTGCCGCCCGCCGACGGCGAGATCGCGGCCGAGATCGAGGCGGTCGGCGCGCTGGCGACCGTCCCGCGTCCCGACAGCGGCTGGCAGACCCTCGGAGACGAGGTGCTGACGGCGTATCTGGAGCGTACGGACGCCGCGCTGACCGCCGGGTCGCCGCGGACGGCGCGGGTCGTCCACACGGCCCTGCACGGCGTCGGTACGGAGACCTTCACCGCCGCGTTCGCGCGAGCGGGCTTTCCCGAGCCCGTGCTGGTGGCGGAGCAGGCCGAGCCCGATCCGGCCTTCCCGACGGTCGCGTTCCCGAACCCGGAGGAACCGGGCGCGATGGATCTGGCCTTCGCCACGGCCCGCCGCGTCCAGCCCGATCTGATCATCGCCAACGACCCGGACGCGGACCGCTGCGCCGTCGCCGTCCCCGACGACTCGGCCGACGGCGGCTGGCGGATGCTGCGCGGCGACGAGGTCGGCGCGCTGCTCGCCGCGCATCTCGTCCACAAGGGCGTGACGGGCACCTTCGCCGAGTCGATCGTCTCGTCCTCGCTGCTCGGCCGGATCGCCGCCGCGGCCGGAGTCGGTTACGAGGAGACGCTGACCGGCTTCAAGTGGATCGCCCGCGTCGAGGACCTGCGGTACGGATACGAGGAGGCGCTCGGCTACTGCGTCGATCCCGACGGCGTACGCGACAAGGACGGCATCACGGCCGCGCTGCTCGTCGCCGAGCTCGCCTCGGAGCTGAAGGCGAAGGACCGTACGCTCACCGATCTCCTCGACGATCTGGCGGTGACACACGGTCTGCACGCCACGGACCAGCTCTCGGTCCGCGTCAAGGACCTGTCGCTGATCTCGGACGCGATGCGCCGGCTGCGCGAGCAGCCGCCGGTGCGGCTGGCCGGTCTGAACGTCGTCTCCGCCGAGGACCTGACGCGCGGCGCGGCCGGACTCCCGCCGACCGACGGCCTCCGCTACCGGCTGGAGGGCGCGTACCGGGCCCGCGTCATCGTCCGTCCCAGCGGCACCGAGCCGAAGATCAAGTGCTATCTGGAGATCGTGGTCCCGGTCGCCGACGCGACCGCGCTCACGACGGCCAGGACGACCGCGGCCGAGATGATCGCCGCCATGAAGCGGGACCTCGCGGCGGCCGCCGGCATCTGAGCCGTGCGCGTGTGGGCCCGTTCCACCACCGGGGACGGGCCCCTTGGCGTACCGGGCTCAGCCGGTGGCGAGCGGTACTCAGCCGGTGGCGAGCAGCACGACGAGGAAGACCAGGCCCACGACGGCCGGAGCCATGATCTCGTACGCCCAGCGGACCACCGGCGCGCCCTGCGCGGTGGGCCGGGAGGCGGACCGCTCGGCCAGTTCGCGCAGTTCGATCACCGTCCGGTCGGCCTGCGCCATCCGCCTGGCGGTGTCGGTGACATCCGCGTTGACCGAGGTCCTGCCGTGCGGATCGTCATGCGCGAGATGCGACTGGCGGCGGGCGGCGCGCTTGCGCTGCCGCAGGGAGACAGGGACGGCCCAGAGCTGGAACGTGCCCGCGTCCTCGGTGAACACCTCGCACGAGTACGACGCCTTCACATTCGTCACCGCCGCCCAGGGAAGACCGATCGTCCGGAACGGATTCCTGATCCGCAGCCGGTCGTCATTGGCGAAGACGGCCGGGCGCAGAGTGAAGGCGACGACGAGCGGCACGACGAGCAGCAGCCCGGCGAGCGCCAGCCACGGCGTGCGGCCGGTGCCGCGGATGAGCGCGTCTCCGCCGATCCAGGCGGCGATCACGAGCAGGACCGCTCCGCCCGCGATCCCGCCCACCGACCGGAAGACACGGTCGGCGTAGGTCGGCTCGGAGGGCTGTCGGGTGCTCGTCATATGCTCGATTCTGCCGTACGCCCGCAAGCGCCTCCAGGAACCCGTCCCGGTCCGCCGGGTCCGGTCACATCTCGGGAACGGCTCGCTCCGCCCGCGCGCATTCGCTGTACACCCCGCTACGCGCGTAGATATGCTCATCTGGTGACCATGCCCACCATCACCCCCGCATTCGCCGATGTGACGGCGTCCGACAGCTCACTGCGCCGGTTCCTGCACGGGCTGCCCGGCGTCGACACCGTCGGCCTGGAGGCGCGCGCCGCGTCGCTCGGGACGCGCTCGATCAAGACCACGGCCAAGGCGTACGCCATCGATCTGGCCATCTCCATGATCGACCTGACGACGCTGGAAGGCGCGGACACCCCGGGCAAGGTCCGGGCGCTGGCCGCCAAGGCCCTCCGTCCCGATCCGACCGACCGCACCACGCCGGCCACCGCCGCGGTCTGTGTCTATCCGGACATGGCGGAGACGGCCGTGGCCGCGCTCGCCGGTTCGGACGTGAAGGTCGCCTCCGTCGCCACCGCCTTCCCGGCCGGCCGCGCCTCGCTCGGTGTGAAGCTCGCGGACACCCGCGACGCCGTGGCCGCGGGCGCCGACGAGATCGACATGGTCATCGATCGCGGCGCGTTCCTGTCGGGGCGTTATCTGAAGGTGTACGAGGAGATCCGCGCCGTGAAGGAGGCGGCGGGAGCCGCCCGGCTCAAGGTCATCTTCGAGACCGGCGAACTCTCCACGTACGACAACATCCGCCGCGCCTCCTGGCTCGGCATGATCGCCGGTGCCGACTTCATCAAGACGTCGACCGGCAAGGTCGGAGTCAACGCCACCCCCGCCAACACCCTTCTGATGCTGGAGGCCGTGCGCGACTTCCACGAGCGGACCGGTGTGCGGATCGGCGTGAAGCCGGCCGGCGGCATCCGCACCAGCAAGGACGCGATCAGATTCCTGGTGCTGGTCAAGGAGACCGCCGGCGAGGACTGGCTGGACAACCACTGGTTCCGCTTCGGCGCGTCCAGCCTGCTGAACGACTTGCTGATGCAGCGTCAGAAGCTCAGCACCGGCCGGTACTCCGGCCCCGATTACGTAACGGTGGACTGACATGGCATTCGAGTACGCGCCGGCCCCGGAGTCCCGTGCGATCGTCGACATCGCACCCTCCTACGGACTCTTCATCGACGGCGAGTTCACCGAAGGTTCGGGCGGAGGTCTGAACAAGACGGTCAGCCCGTCCACCGAGGAAGTACTGGCCGAGTACACCCAGGCCAGTACGGCGGATGTCGACCGGGCCGTCAGGGCCGCCAGGAAGGCGTTCGAGAAGTGGTCCGCGCTGCCCGGTTCCGAGCGCGCCAAGTACCTCTTCCGTATCGCGCGGATCATCCAGGAGCGCTCGCGCGAGCTGGCCGTCCTGGAGACCCTCGACAACGGCAAGCCGATCAAGGAGACCCGCGACACCGATCTCCCGCTGGTCGCCGCGCACTTCTTCTACTACGCGGGCTGGGCCGACAAGCTCTCGCACGCCGGTTACGGCGCCGACCCGAAGCCGCTGGGCGTCGCGGGCCAGGTCATCCCGTGGAACTTCCCGCTGCTGATGCTCGCCTGGAAGATCGCACCGGCGCTCGCCACCGGCAACACCGTGGTGCTGAAGCCCGCCGAGACGACACCGCTGTCCGCGCTGTTCTTCGCGGACATCTGCCGCCAGGCCGGGCTGCCCAGAGGTGTGGTGAACATCGTCACCGGTGACGGCGCCACCGGCGCCGCCCTCGTCGGGCACCCGGACATCGACAAGGTCGCCTTCACCGGCTCGACCGCCGTCGGCAAGGCCATCGCCCGTCAGATCGCCGGGACGGACAAGAAGGTCACACTCGAACTGGGCGGCAAGGGCGCCAACATCGTCTTCGACGACGCACCCGTCGACCAGGCCGTCGAGGGCATCGTCACGGGCATCTTCTTCAACCAGGGCCAGGTCTGCTGCGCGGGCTCCCGGCTGCTGGTCCAGGAGTCGGTCCATGACGAGCTGCTGGACTCGCTCAAGCGCCGGCTGTCGACGCTGCGGGTCGGTGACCCGCTGGACAAGAACACCGACCTGGGCGCGATCAACTCCGCCGAGCAGCTCGCCCGTATCACGGCACTGGCCGAGACGGGCGAGGCCGAGGGCGCGCAGCGCTGGTCGCCCGACTGCGAACTCCCGTCCGCCGGCTACTGGTTCGCGCCGACTCTCTTCACGAACGTCACTCAGGCGCACACCATCGCCCGCGACGAGATCTTCGGCCCGGTGCTGTCGGTGCTGACATTCCGTACGCCCGAGGAGGCCGTGGCCAAGGCCAACAACACGCAGTACGGGCTGTCGGCCGGCATCTGGACGGAGAAGGGCTCCCGCATCCTGGCGGTCGCCAACCGGCTCCGCGCGGGTGTCGTCTGGGCCAACACCTTCAACAAGTTCGACCCGACCTCGCCCTTCGGCGGCTACAAGGAATCGGGCTACGGCCGCGAAGGCGGCCGCCACGGCCTGGAGGCGTACCTCGATGTCTAAGGAATCCACCGGCGCCGTCGCGGGCCGGCTGAGTGTCTTCAAGACCTACAAGCTGTACGTCGGGGGCAAGTTCCCGCGCAGCGAGAGCGGCCGGGTGTACGAAGTGACCGACTCCAAGGGCGCCTGGCTCGCCAACGCCCCGCTGTCCTCCCGCAAGGACGCCCGGGACGCGGTCGTCGCCGCGCGCAAGGCGTTCGGCGGCTGGTCGGGCGCGACCGCGTACAACCGCGGCCAGGTCCTCTACCGGGTCGCCGAGATGCTGGAGGGCCGCCGCGACCAGTTCGTACGGGAGGTCGCGGACGCCGAGGGCCTGTCGAAGCCGAAGGCCGCGGTGCTCGTCGACGCGGCGGTCGACCGCTGGGTCTGGTACGCGGGCTGGACCGACAAGATCGGCCAGATCGCGGGCGGAGCGAACCCGGTCGCGGGTCCGTTCTTCAACCTCTCCACTCCGGAGCCGACCGGAGTCGTCACCGTGCTGGCCCCGCAGGATTCGTCCTTCCTCGGCCTGGTCTCCGCCGTCGCACCGGTGATCGCGACGGGCAACACCGCGATCGTCGTCGCGAGCGAGAGGTCTCCGCTGCCCGCGCTCTCCCTCGGCGAGGTGCTGGCCACCTCCGACCTGCCGGGCGGTGTGGTCAATGTCCTCTCCGGAAAGACCGCCGAGATCGCGGCCCCGCTCGCCGCGCACCAGGACGTCAACGGCATCGATCTGACCGGCGCCGACGAGGTCCTGGCCAAGGAGCTGGAGATCGCCGCGGCGGACAACATGAAGCGGGTGCTGCGACCGCGGCCCACCGACTGGTCGGCCGATCCGGGCACGCGCCGGCTGACGGCCTTCCTGGAGACGAAGACGGTCTGGCACCCGACCGGCGGCCTCGGCGCCTCCGGTTCGTCCTACTGAGCCTCGGTTCCGCCGCTTCGCCGGTACAGGTGAGGGCCCGCCGCTCCGGGATTCCGGAGCGGCGGGCCCTCACCCATCGCCTCGCCGCACGGCTCAGCCGGGCAGCAGACCCGCGGCCGCGCCGGCCAGCGGCAGATCCTGAAGCGCTCCGCCCCGCGCCAGCGGACCGGTCACCAGCGCCGTGGACAGCGGCTTGAAGTCGGCGACCTGCGTGCCGACCGCGTTGTCCAGCGGATCCACGCCGGTGCCTGCCAGCGGATTGAGCCTGAGGTGCTTGACGGGAGCCACCGCGCCCGCCGTCCCGTGTTCGAGCGCGGTACCGAGGGACTGCCCGGCCGCCGTACCGGCTCCGGCGAGCTGGGACTCGGGGCCCGTCACGGGGACGGGCGCGGCGGGCTGCTGCGCCGCCTGGGCCGCGCCGCCCAGACCGAGGGCCGCGCCCGCTGCCGTGACGATCAGACCGGCACGCGCCAGAGCGCGGCGCGGCGGGGTGGGAGCTGCATGACGTGCCATGGGATTTCCTGCCTGGCCTGGTATTCGAGTGATCGGGAACGCACTCAGCGTAGTCGAGGCGGTGCTCGCGATACCAACAACACCGGCCAAGCGGACATATGACATCCCAAGGATGTGGCCGACCGGTCCCCGGGGGTTCACCTCGCGGACGGATGCCTCACACTGGTGTCCCGTGAGTTCCCCATCCCACCCGACCCGGGTCGTACTGCTCGCGGGCCCCTCAGGCTCCGGAAAATCGTCCCTCGCCGCCCGCACCGGCCTGCCCGTGCTGCGCCTCGACGACTTCTACAAGGACGGCGACGACCCGACGCTGCCGCTCGTCCCGGAGAGCACGGACATCGACTGGGACTCTCCGCTGTCCTGGGACGCGGACGCCGCCGTCGCGGCGGTCGCGGAGCTGTGCCGTACGGGCCGTACGACCGTCCCCGTCTACTCCATCGCCACCAGCGCCCGGGTGGACACGGAGGCACTCGACATCGAACGCACGCCGCTGTTCCTGGCGGAAGGCATCTTCGCCGCCGACATCGTGGCGCGCTGCCAGGAACTCGGCGTGCTGGCGGACGCGCTCTGTCTGCGCGGCCGTCCCTCGACGACGTTCCGGCGGCGGCTGCTGCGCGATCTGCGCGAAGGACGGAAGTCGCTTCCGTTCCTGCTGCGGCGCGGCTGGCGGCTGATGCGCGCGGAACGCGCGATCGTCGGCCGGCAGACGGCGCTCGGCACGTATCCGTGCGGCAAGGCCGAGGCGCTGGGCCGTATCGCGGCCGCGGCGGCCGGCCGGTGCGTGCGGCCGCGCCGCGCTCCGTCGGACGGGACGGCGGCGGCCGGCTCACCGGTGGGCGGTCGCTGAACGGCCGCTCCGCGAGGCGGCGGCTCCCGGCGCGACGAAAGCGGGACCGGACAGGTCCCCCCGGCCTGTCCGGTCCCGCTTCCTTTTCCGGTGATCCCCCGTGATCCCCCGTGC
>NZ_JARBAE010000005.1:0-255641 GCF_033795305.1 Streptomyces sp. AK02-01A | reverse complement strand
ACTGGGTTGATAGGCCAGATGTGGAAGACCGGTAACGGTTGAAGCTGACTGGTACTAATAGGCCGAGGGCTTGTCCTCAGTTGCTCGCGTCCACTGTGTGGTTCCCGGGTTGCGAACAGTCGCACCGGTTGAACCAGTATGTACTCAATTGAAGAGTGTGCTTGTTCGCTAGAGCCCGATAGGGTTTCGGTGGTCATAGCGTGAGGGAAACGCCCGGTTACATTCCGAACCCGGAAGCTAAGCCTTTCAGCGCCGATGGTACTGCAGGGGGGACCCTGTGGGAGAGTAGGACGCCGCCGAACAATCTTTCAAGGACCCGTGGTCCAGCGTTCATGCTGGACCACGGGTCCTTTTTTGTTTTGCCTCTCATTAGCCGATGCGCATCGGCAGGCCCACTGCGCGAGAATGACTGCGGTACCCGAAGACAGGAGCTCTACCGATGTCCCCCAATTCCTCCGACGACCGTCCCGAGCGCGATCAGCGCCCCAGGGACAGCGGCGACCGGGGCGGCTTCCGCGGAGGTCGTGACGATCGCGATCGCGGACCGCGACGCGATGATCGGGACCGTGGTGGTTTCCGTCGTGATGACAACAACCGCCGTGACGACAATCGCGGCGGCGGGTTCCGCGGTTCGCGTGACGACCGTCCCAGTGGTCCGCGTCGTGATGACGACCGTGGTGGTCGTCCCGTTTCCGGCGGTGGTGGTTTCGCTCGGCGGGATGATCGTGGTGGTCGGCCGTCCGGTGGCGGCGGGTATGGCCGTCGTGATGACCGGCCGAGTGGTGGTCCGCGTCGTGATGATGACCGTGGTGGGTTCCGTCGCGATGACCGTCGTGATGACCGGCCCGCTTTCCGTCGCGACGACCGTCCCAGCAGTGGCCCGCGTCGCGACGACCGTCCCAGTGGCCCCCGTCGTGATGACGACCGTGGTGGTCGTCCCGTTTCCGGCGGTGGTGGTTTCGGCCGGCGGGATGATCGTGGTGGTCGGCCGTCCGGTGGCGGCGGGTATGGCCGTCGTGATGACCGGCCGAGTGGTGGTCCGCGTCGTGATGATGACCGTGGTGGGTTCCGTCGCGATGACCGTCGTGATGACCGGCCCGCTTTCCGTCGCGACGACCGTCCCAGCAGTGGCCCGCGCCGTGACGACCGTCCCAGCGGCCCCCGCCGTGATGACCGGCCGAGCGGTCCGCGCCGTGACGACCGTCCCAGTGGTCCGCGCCGTGACGATGACCGCTTCGGCGGCCCGCGCCGTGACGACCGGCCGAGTGGTCCTCGGCGCGACACGGACCGCGGCGGGTTCCGCCGTGACGACAACCGCCGTGACGACAACCGTGGCGGTGGCTTCGGCCGTCGTGATGACCGGCCGAGTGGTGGTCCGCGTCGTGATGATGACCGTGGTGGGTTCCGTCGCGATGACCGTCGTGATGACCGGCCCGCTTTCCGTCGCGACGACCGTCCCAGCGGCGGCCCGCGCCGTGACGACCGGCCCAGTGGCCCCCGCCGTGACGACGACCGCGGCGGTCGGCCGGCTGGTGGCGGTGGTTACGGGCGTCGTGACGACCGTCCGAGCGGGCCTCGCCGTGACGACGACCGTGGCGGCCGTCCCAGCGGTGGCGGCTACGGACGCCGTGACGACCGCGGTGGCCGTCCCAGCGGCGGCGGTGGCGGCGGCTACGGCCGTCGTGACGACCGTGACCGTGGTGGATACCGCGGTCGCGACGACAACCGAGGCGGCGGCTACGAACGTCGTGACGACCGGGACCGTGACCGGGAGCCGATCAAGCGGCTGCCGATCCCGGACGAGGTCACGGGCGACGAAATCGACAGGAGCGTTCGGCAGGAGCTGATGAGCCTGCCCAAGACCCTCGCCGAGGATGTCGCGAGGAACCTCGTCATGGTCGCCAAGCTGATCGACGAGGACCCGGAGCGGGCTTACGCGTACTCGCGCGTGGCACTGCGGCTCGCCTCCCGGGTCGCCGCCGTACGCGAGGCCGCGGGCTTCGCCGCGTACGCCACGCAGAAGTACGCGGAGGCCCTGGCCGAGTTCCGGGCGGCGCGCCGGATGACCGGGAACGTCGATCTGTGGCCCGTCATGGCGGACTGCGAGCGCGGCCTCGGCCGTCCGGAACGCGCGATGGCGATGGCCGGCGAGCCCGAGGTGCAGAAGCTCGACAAGGCCGGGCAGGTCGAGATGCGGCTGGTCGCGGCCGGTGCGCGCAGGGACATGGGGCAGCTCGACGCGGCCATCGTGACCCTTCAGAGCCCTGAGCTGGCGTCGAACTCGGTACAGCCGTGGACGGCTCGGCTGCGCTACGCGTATGCCGATGCACTGCTCTCGGCCGGCCGTGACGACGAGGCGCGGGAGTGGTTCGCCAAGGCGATCGAGTCGGACAAGGACGGGGCCACGGATGCCTCGGACCGTCTTGCCGAGCTGGACGGGATCGAGTTCGTCGACGCCATGATCGAAGACGACGCCGATGACGATGACGATGACGACGATGCCGAGGCAGAGACCGATGCCGCGGCCGCGATCCTGAGCGACGTGCGGCCGACAGACGCGGAGCCGCGGGAAGTCCCCGACATCGACGATGAGATCGATGCCGATGACGAGATCGACGAGGACGCCGATGATGACATTGAGATTGACGATGACATCGACGAAGACGAAGACGGCCACGTCGCCGTCGACGTCGAGGGCGCTGAGCGCGACAAGCACTGAGTGATGACGCGAGTGGGCGGCACCCCGGCCGGGGTGCCGCCCACTCGCGTTTTTTGTCTCAGTCGACGGTGAGGCTCCGCAGCACCAGTCCCGTCGCCGGCTTGGGACCGAAGGATGTGGACTTGCGCGGCATGGTGACGCCTTGGCGGGCCAGGTCGAGCACGACTTCCTCGCGTACCGGATGCAGCAGGACCGCGGTGCCGCCGTGGCGTTCCGCCTGGTCGACGGCGGCCTCCGTGTCATGGATGTACGCGATGTGCTCCGGGGCGTCCGGGATCCGCCAGACATGGTCCAGCAGCGTGGAGTGAAGGACCGTCGCGTCCAGCTCGCGCCAGGCGGCCGGCCGGTCGGCGCGGACCGTACGCGCCAGCAGGTCCTCGTCCGGACGGTCGACCAGATGGAATCGGCCGTCTCCGGCGAGCAGGAACGCGTTGCCCGAGGCGGCGGCGTCGGCCAGGGCGTCGAGCGCCTCGGACAACGGGCCGTCGATCGTACGGACCCGGAAGGAGCCCGAGAGCGCCGCCACGGCGCGGTCGACGGGCAACCCGTGGAGCAGCCGGTGGATGGCGCGGACCCGGAGTGGATGGCGCACCGTGTCGACCAGCAGGACCAGGCCGTAGCCCCATGGTCCGGTGGCCGGATGCTCGTCGCGCAGCCGGAGATATGTCGCCCAGCGGTGATGGCCGTCCGCGATCAGCGCCTGGTGGTGGGAGAGGTCGTCGGCGATCTCCGCGAGGTCGGCGGGATCCGTCACCGACCACAGCCGGTGACGGAAGCCGTCCTCCGTGGTGGTGGCGAGAAGCGGATCGCGGCCGATGGTGCGTGCGATGACAGCGGCCGTACCGGACGTGACGTCCGCGCCGCTGCCGCCGGGCGTACCGGCGTCGACGGTCGCGTCGCCCTCGCCGCGATAGGTCAGCAGCAGCGGTTCCAGATTCGCGGCGGTCGCCCGCATCAGCGCCGCACGGTCCTCCACGACGTCCGGCATCACATCCTCATGAGGCAGCACGATTCCGTCGGCGGGCGCGGAGAGCGCCAGGGCGCCGATGACTCCGCGCTGGAGCATGTCGCCGTCGCGCTGCTCGTACACATAGAGCGCGGGCTCGGGATCGGCCGCGAGGACGCCTTCGGACAGCCAGCGGCTCAGTGTCGACGCCGCCTGCCGGTGGCGGTCGCCGGGTGTGGCGGCCTGCGGAAGGATCAGCCGGACGATGTTGTGCGGATCGGCCGACTCAAGATGATGCAGGCCGTCGGGCCTGACGACCACGTCGTACGGCGGCGAGGTCACCGCGGCGAGGCTGCCGACCCGCTCGGGGACATAGCGGAGTCCACGGAACGGATTAAGTCGCAGCCCCTTGCCCGCAGGACCCGTTGTGTTCATCTGTGCATCGTATGTGTCAGCGGCGATGAGCGATGATCGGGGGAGAGGCCACGAGCGAGGAGCGGAAGACGGATGAGCGAGCAGAGCAGGACCAGGCCGAGCGGCAGTGCGACGGCGCTGAACGAGACGTACGACACGGCTCTGCTCGATCTCGACGGAGTGGTGTACGCGGGCGGCGAGGCCATCGCGCACGCGGTTGACTCCCTCGGTACGGCCAGGGACGCCGGGATGCGTCTCGCGTATGTCACCAACAACGCGCTGCGCACGCCGGAGGCCGTCGCGGAGCATCTCACGGAGCTGGGCGTGCCGGCCGATGCCGCCGATGTGATCACCTCGGCTCAGGCGGTGGCCCGGCTGATCGCCGAGCAGGTCCCGGAGGGAGCGCGGGTGTTGGTGATCGGCGGGGAGGGACTGCGGGTGGCGCTGCGCGAACGCGGTCTCGAACCGGTGGAGTCCGCCGACGAGGATCCGGCCGCCGTGGCGCAGGGATACGGCGGGCCCGACCTCACCTGGGGCCGGTTCGCGGAGGCCTGTGTCGCGATCTCCCGTGGTGTGCCGTGGTTCGCGTCCAACACGGATCTGACGATTCCGAGCGCGCGCGGGATCATGCCGGGCAATGGCGCGGCGGTCGAGGTCGTACGGATCGCGACGGGCGCCGAGCCGCAGGTGGCCGGGAAGCCGCTGCCGCCGATGCACCGGGAGACGGTCCTGCGGACCGGAGCGAAGCGGCCGCTCGTCGTGGGAGACCGGCTGGACACGGATATCGAGGGAGCGTTCGCCGGCGGTGTGGACTCGCTGCTCGTGCTGACGGGAGTGACGGACGCGGCGCGGCTTCTGGCCGCCGCGCCACGGCACCGGCCGACATATGTGGACGCTGATCTGCGCGGACTGCTGACCGGACAGCCCGAAGTGACCGAGGCGGACGGTGCGTTCGGCTGCGGCGGATGGACGGCTTCCGTCCAGGGCGGCGTGTTGGCGCTCGACGGAGACGGTGCGGCGCTGGACGGGCTGCGTGCGTTGTGTGCGGCGGCCTGGACGGACGCGGGCGACGGTTCCTGCGAGCTGGAGGCCGGTAAGGCGCTGGCGAAGCTCGGACTGTAGTCCGCCGGGAACGGCCTTGGCCCTGTCCGGCCGTCGTGGGTCAGGCGGGATGTGTCAGACAGGGCCTGGGGTGGCGTGCTCTCGCCGTGCGGGAGCCGCCGCCTTGGCGGGCGGTCCGAAGGCCGCCGGCTGCCTCCGGCGAGGCCATTGCGAGGGTAGGCTAACCTAACCTCGTGTTGGTCGACAGTCCTCCAGAACAGCGCGCGGAGCCGATTCCTCCCGCCGCCGCCCGCAGAAACCGCTCGTCGCGCGCCGCGGGGCTGCTGCTCTCTTTCGGCATCCTGCTGCTGGTCTGTGCCGCCAGCATCGCGGTCGGTGCCAAGCCGCTGCCGCTCGGCGACGTGTGGCACGGACTGTTCCATGACACCGGCACCGCCAGTGATGTGATCGTCGCCGATGTCCGGCTGCCGCGGACGGTCCTCGGACTGCTCGTCGGGACCGCACTCGGGCTGGCCGGCGCCGTGATGCAGGCGCTCACCCGTAATCCGCTCGCGGAGCCCGGGCTGCTCGGTGTGAACGCCGGAGCCGCGGCCGCCGTCGTCTCGGCCATCAGCTTTCTCGGCGTCACCTCGCTCACCGGTTATGTGTGGTTCGCCTTCCTCGGCGCGGCGGTCGTCTCGGCCGTCGTATATGTCCTGGGCGGCAGCCGGGGCGCCACGCCCGTACGGCTGGCGCTCGCGGGTACGGCGGCGAGCGCCGCGCTGTTCGGCTATGTCAACGCCGTTCAGCTACTGGACTCCGCGGCCCTCGACCGCCTGCGCTTCTGGACCGTCGGTTCGCTCGCCTCGGCCGAGATGTCGACCGTCGGCAAGGTATGGCCGTTCATCGCCGCGGGCGTACTGCTGGCGCTGCTGATCGCCCGTCCGCTGAACGCCATGGAACTGGGTGACGAGACCGCTCGCGCGCTGGGCGCGCATCTCACCCGTACCCGCGTCCTCGCGATGCTCTCCGTGACCTTGCTGTGCGGCGCCGCGACGGCGGCGTGCGGGCCGATCGTCTTCGTCGGGCTGATGGTGCCTCATCTGGTGCGTGGCATCACGGGCCCCGACCTCCGGTGGATCCTGCCGTACGCGGCGGTGCTCTCGCCGGTACTGCTGCTGGGCGCGGATGTGGTCGGCCGGGTCATCGCCAGGCCGTCCGAGATTCAGGTCGGCATCGTCACCGCGCTGATCGGCGGGCCCGTCTTCATCCAGCTCGTACGCCGCAAGAGGATGGCCCAGCTATGACCGTGTTCTCCCGCGAGAAGGCGCCGGAGCGCCGCGTGATCCGGGCGATCCGTCTGCCCGGCGGGCTCTCCGTACGGGTCGACAACCGCTCCGCACTGGTGGTTCTGCTGCTCGCGGTCGCCGCGCTGGCGGCCGGAGTCGTACTCATCGGCAGCGGCGACTATCCGGTCTCTCCCGGCGATGTGGTCGCGGCTCTGACCGGAAACGGTACGTCCGGCCAGGAGTTCATCGTCCGGGAGCTGCGGCTGCCGCGGGTCCTGGTCGGACTGCTCGTCGGCGCGGCCCTCGGCCTCGGCGGCGCGGTCTTCCAGTCCATCACCCGCAATCCACTCGGCAGTCCCGATGTGATCGGCTTCGGTCAGGGCGCGACCGTCGGCGCGCTGACTGTGATCGTCCTCTTTCACGGCGGTGCGGTCGCTGTCGCCGGCGGTGCGGTCGTCGGCGGTACGGTGACCGGCGTCGGCGTCTATCTGCTGGCCTGGCGGCGCGGAGTGCAGGGATACCGGCTGGTGCTCGTCGGTATCGGCGTGGCCGCGATGCTCACCGCCGCCAGCCACTATCTGGTCACCAAGGCCGATCTGATCGACGCGACCCGTGCCGTGCTCTGGATGACCGGCTCGCTCGACGGCCGCGACTGGGCCCAGGTCTGGCCGCTGCTGGCGGTCTGCGCCGTGCTCGTACCGCTGATCCTCGGTTATGGACGGCCCCTGCGCATGCTGGAGATGGGCGACGACGCGGCGTACGCGCTCGGAGTGCGGGTCGAGCGGACCAGAGTGGTCCTGATGGCCTCGGCCGTGCTGCTCGTCGCCGTCGCGACCGCCGCCGCCGGCCCCATCTCCTTTGTGGCGCTGAGCGCCTCCCAGCTCGCCCGCAGGCTGACCCGCTCGCCCGGTCCCCACCTCGGTCCCGCGGCCGTCATGGGCGCGGTGCTGCTGCTGGTCGCGGACTGGATCGCCACCTCGGCCTTCGGCGACCGGGAGTTGCCCGTCGGTGTGGTGACCGGTGTCCTCGGCGGCTGCTATCTGCTCTGGCTGCTGGTCGGCGAACGCAAGGCAGGGCGCATATGAGGGCGCGACACATCCGAACGCGTGCGTGAACGGACATTTATGAACCCCGTGGACATCAGGAGTACGACCATGCAGCGCCTCACCGCGGAATCGGTGACCCTCGGCTATGACCAGCGGATCATCGCCCGCGAACTGTCGGTGGAGATACCCGACCGTTCCTTCACGGTGATCGTCGGCCCGAACGCCTGCGGCAAATCGACATTGCTGCGGGCGCTCTCCCGGATGCTCAGGCCCACCGAGGGCCGGGTCCTGCTGGACGGCACGGCCATCCACTCGATGCCCGCCAAGAAGGTCGCCAGGACGCTCGGTCTGCTGCCGCAGTCGTCCATCGCGCCCGACGGCATCACGGTCGCCGACCTGGTGGCGCGCGGACGCTATCCGCACCAGGGGCTGCTGCGCCAGTGGTCGCCGGAGGACGAACGGACGGTCGAGGAAGCGATGGCGGCCACCGGAGTCGGTGAGCTGGCCGATCGCTATGTCGACGAATTGTCCGGCGGTCAGCGCCAGCGCGTGTGGATCGCCATGGCCCTGGCCCAGCAGACCCCGCTGCTGCTGCTCGACGAGCCGACCACCTTCCTCGACATCCAGCATCAGATCGAGGTGCTGGACCTCTGCGCCGAGCTGCACGAGACGGAGGGCCGTACGCTCGTGGCCGTCCTGCACGACCTCAACCACGCGGCCCGTTACGCCACGCACCTCATCGCCATGCGTGAAGGGCGGATCGTGGCGGAGGGAGCGCCGGCGGACGTGGTCACGGCCGAACTGGTGGAACGGGTGTTCGGTCTGCGCTGTCAGGTCATCGAGGACCCGGAGACCGGCACGCCCCTGGTGGTCCCGGCGGGCCGCCGCACACGGCGGACGGCCGCCGTGTCCACCGAGACGTCATAGGCGCCGCCACAGCGAGGATGTCGAGGGTCTCTCGCCGGAGGCTGTTCGGCCGCCTGAGCGGGCTTGTCTCATCTTGATGCGCGTTACAACACTACAAGTGTGAGTACATCGTCCATAGCCGAGATAGTCGGTGACTGTCTGGGGCGCGCGTCCGGCTGATCGGCCGGACGCTCACGAGTCTTTACGGCGGTGCCCTCGACGGTCATGGTGTGACCATTGCCCAGGTCAACCTCTTGGCCGCTCTGGGCAAGGTCGGTCCCTGTGCGCCGTCAAAGCTCGGTGATGTGCTGCGACTGGAGAGGTCCACTGTCAGTCGGCTTCTTGGTGTGACGGGCGTGAACGCGGTCCAGAGCGTTGCGTGCTGTATGGGGTATGCGCCAGGCGCCTGAGGGTCGTCCCGTAATCCCCGGCGGGCACGCGACGACGGTTACGGCGCCTCGCCGCGTTGTCGGGACGTCCCATACATGTCGTCCGTGATGGGGCGTAATCCGTGATGGGGCGTAAAGCGTTTTCTCGATCGGAGAAACTGAGAGATATGGAGATGGCCCACGACGACAGGCTGTTCCTGATCACGGGCGCGACCGGCAAGACCGGGAGCGGCGCGATCCAACTGCTGCTGGAGCGCGGTCACCGCGTCCGGGCGATGGTCCACCGGGAGGACGAACGCTCCCGGGCGCTGGCCGAGGCCGGCGCTGAGGTCGTCGTGGCCGACTTCCATGACCTGGATGGTGTGAGCGCGGCCGTGCAGGGCGTTGCCGGTGCCTATTTCTGCTATCCGATCCTGCCGGGCCTGGTGGAGTCGACCGTCATCTTCGCCCAGGCGGCGACCGAGGCGGGTGTCCGGTCCGTGGTCAACATGTCGCAGATCTCCGCCCGCCGCGAGGCCGTCAGCAACGCCGCCCGGCAGCACTGGCTGTGCGAGCGTCTGCTGGACCGGACCGACCTGGTGACCACCCACCTGCGGCCGACCTTCTTCGCCGAGTGGCTGAAGGTGTGGTGGGAGGTGCGGGGCGGCGAAGGATTCCTGCGGCTCCCGTTCGGCGAAGGGCGGCACGCCCCGATCGCCTCGGCCGACCAGTCCCGGGTGATCGCCGCGGTGCTGGCTGACCCCGAACCGCACGACCGCGCGGTCCATACCCTGCACGGCCCGGTCGAGCGGAACCACTATGACATCGCCAATGCCATGGCCGGTGTGCTCGGCCACCGGGTGCACTACGAGCCGATCGCCGTCGAGGAGTTCGCCTCGGCCATGCTCAGGCGCGGGCTGCCCGAACACCTCGTCCAGCACCTCGGCAACGTCGCCGTCGACTACCAGAACGGCGTCTTCGCCGGCACGAACGACATCGTCAGGAAGGTCGGTGGACGTGATCCGCTTTCGGTCGAGCAGTTCGTTGCCCGCGACCGGTCGGACTTCGACACCAGCGGCCCCTACTTCGTCCCGCCCCCTGATGCGGCCGGCTTACGACAGGCAGCCGGCCCGACCGGCATCGTGACCGGACAGCCCTTAGAGCAGAGCCCTCAGGCGCAGCAGATCGAGAAAGCTCGCGTCCAGCCTGATCCGTCCCGAGGCCCAGGCGCGGGCGAAATTCAGCTCGCCGCCGACCAGCGTGACCAGGTCGTCGCCCGCCATGGCCAGTGCGATCTGCGCCTTTCCGCGCGGCGGGCCGTCCAAGGTGCCGGCCACCACGATCCGGCCGCCCGTCAGACGGCCGGCGAAGGTGATGTCCAGATCCGTGATGTGGCAGCTCAACGAGCGGTCGAAGCCGGCCGCTGTGCGGACCTTGCCGTCCGCCCGGGCCAGATTCTCCGAGAGCTTGTCGAGTGCGCCGCGGCACTCCTCCTTCGTCGCCATCGCGACCGACGGTACCGCAGCGCTTCGGGGTAGCGTCTGGGCATGAGCGACTCGATGGCGGGCCCGGCCGAGCGGGAGCCCGGAGCGGCGGACATCCCCGTGTACGAACCGGCGGCGCCACGGCCGCTCGGTGTGGAACGCGTACCGACCGGCGACGCCGGCGTGGACGAGCGGCTGGCCCGTCTCGCCGACGCCGACCACCTCCCCGCCGACGGCCATGCCGAGGTGTACGAGGATGTACACCGGGGACTGCGCGACGCGCTGACCGCGCTCGACGCACGTCCAGCATCCCAGGGACCGCACGGGCCTCTGGGATGACACGGTGGCCCGGGGACCACAGCGGCCTCAGGGCCATCCGGCGCCCCGTGACCTTTCTCGCGCACGACCACAGGAGCTGAACCGAACGTGGCAGGACTGGCACGCCGCCGTCTCGATGCCGAGCTGGTACGCCGTAATCTCGCACGCTCGCGAGAGCACGCGAGCCAGCTCATCGCCGCAGGCCGGGTGACCGTCGGCGGCGCCACCGCGACCAAGCCCGCCACGCAGGTCGAGACCAGTGCGGCCGTCGTCGTCACCGAGGACGACGGCGACCCCGACTACGTGTCGCGCGGCGGACACAAACTCGCGGGCGCGCTGGCGGCCTTCACGCCGCTCGGACTGGAGGTCCGGGGCCGGCGGGCGCTCGACGCGGGCGCGTCCACCGGTGGCTTCACGGATGTCCTGCTGCGGTCCGGCGCCGGCCGTGTGATCGCCGTGGACGTCGGTTACGGACAACTCGCCTGGTCGCTGCGGAGCGATGAGCGCGTCGTCGTCAAGGACCGCACCAACGTACGTGAGTTGACGCTCGACGCGATCGGCGGAGAACCGGTGGATCTGATCGTCGGCGATCTGTCGTTCATTCCGCTGGGTCTGGTGCTGCCCGCGCTGGTGGGCTGCGCGGCTCCGGACGCCGATCTTGTACTGATGGTCAAACCGCAGTTCGAGGTGGGCAAGGAGCGGCTGGGCAGCGGAGGCGTCGTACGCAGTCCCGAGCTGCGCGCGGAGACTGTCCGGGCCGTGGCGCGGCGGGCGGCCGAACTCGGGCTCGGAGTACGGGGCGTCACGGCCAGCCCACTGCCCGGCCCCTCCGGAAACGTCGAGTACTTTCTGTGGCTCCGAGCCGGAGCGCCCCAACTCGATCCGGCGGATGTCGACCGTGCAGTGGCGGAGGGACCCCGTTGACCACGAACGCAGAACGCACCGTATTCCTGCTGGCTCACACCGGCAGACCCGCGGCGATCAGAAGCGCCGAACTTGTTGTGAACGGACTGCTGCGCAACGGCATCGGTGTGCGGGTCCTGGCCGCCGAGGCGGTCGATCTGCCGCTGCCGCCGGCCGTCGAGACGGTCCCGGAGGGCACCGACGACGTGCTCGACGGCTGCGAACTGCTGATCGTGCTCGGCGGGGACGGGACGCTGCTGCGCGGTGCCGCGTTCGCGCGGGCCTCGGGCGTTCCCATGCTCGGTGTCAACCTCGGCAGGGTCGGCTTCCTCGCCGAGGCGGAGCGCGACGATCTGGACAAGGTCGTCAACCGGGTGGTCACCCGTGCGTATGAGGTTGAGGAGCGGATGACCATCGATGTCGTCGTGCACAGCAACGGCGATGTCGTCCACGAGGACTGGGCGCTCAACGAGGCGGCCGTGCAGAAGGTCTCGCCCGAGCGGATGCTCGAAGTCGTTCTGGAGATCGACGGCCGGCCGGTGACCGGTTTCGGCTGTGACGGGATCGTCTGCGCCACTCCCACCGGGTCGACGGCATATGCCTTCTCGGCCGGCGGACCGGTCGTCTGGCCGGAGGTCGAGGCGCTGCTGATGGTGCCGATCAGCGCGCACGCGCTCTTCGCGAAACCGCTGGTGACCTCGCCGACCACGGTGCTCGCGGTGGAGGTGCAGGCGCACACTCCGAACGGCGTCCTGTGGTGCGACGGGCGCAGGACCGTCGAGCTGCCGCCCGGAGCGCGGGTCGAGGTACGGCGCGGAGCCGTCCCCGTGCGGCTCGCCCGGCTGCATCACGCGTCGTTCACCGACCGGCTGGTGGCCAAGTTCGCGCTGCCGGTCTCCGGCTGGCGAGGTGCGCCGCACTGAGCGAGGCGCGCTTCCGGGCCGATCGCGCGCGTACGGAATCCATGGCGGCGGCCCGGCCGGAAGCGGCGAACACTGCCCGGTCGGGCGAACCGGGGGTGGGGTCCGTCGCACGGCGGGGCCAGGACCTCGTATGGTCATGACCGTGTTGGAGGAGATGCGGATACGGTCGCTCGGAGTCATCGACGACGCGGTGGTCGAGCTGTCGCCCGGTTTCACCGCGGTGACCGGTGAGACGGGCGCGGGCAAGACCATGGTCGTCACCAGCCTGGCGCTGCTGCTCGGCGGGCGCGCCGATCCCGCGCTGGTGCGGATCGGCGCCAAGGCGGCGGTCGTGGAGGGACGGCTCACCATGACCGCCGGCTCGTCCGCGGCCGTACGCGCGGAGGAGGCCGGCGCGGAGCTGGACGACGGCACACTGCTCATCAGCAGGACCGTCTCGGCCGAGGGGCGCTCGCGCGCGCATCTCGGCGGGCGGTCCGTGCCGGTGGCTGTGCTGACCGAGCTGGCGGACGACCTCGTCGCCGTACACGGCCAGACCGACCAGCAGGGCCTGCTGCGGCCCGCGCGGCAGCGTCAGGCCCTGGACCGGTACGCGGGCGACGCGGTCGCCGGGCCCCACACCACCTACGCGGCGGCCTACCGCAGGCTGCGGGCCGTGGCCACGGAGCTGGAGGAGCTGACCACCCGGGCCCGGGAGCGTGCGCAGGAGGCCGATCTGCTGCGCTTCGGGCTGAACGAGATCGCCGGTGTGGAGCCTCGGGCGGGAGAGGACACCGAGCTCGCCGCGGAGGCCGAGCGGCTTGGTCACGCGGAGGCGCTGGCCTCCGCGGCGGCCATCGCTCACGCGGCGCTCGCCGGTAATCCGGAGGACCCGGAGGGCGTCGACGCGACGACGCTCGTCGCGGGCGCCGGACGGGCGCTGGAGGCCGTACGGTCCCACGACGCCGCGCTCGCCGGGCTCGCCGACCGGATGGGAGAGATCTCCATCCTGCTGGCGGATGTGGCGGGTGAGCTCGCCGGATACGCGGACAATCTGGACGCCGATCCGCGGCGGCTCGCCGCGGTGGAGGAGCGCCGGGCCGCGCTCACCGGCCTGACGCGCAAGTACGGCGAGGACATCACCGCCGTCCTGGCCTGGGCCGAGGAGAGCGCCGCCCGGCTCACCGAGCTGGAGGGCGACGACGACCGGATCGGCGAGCTGACGGCCGAGCGCGACGGCCTGCGCTCCGAACTGTCCTCGCTCGCCCAGGCGTTGACGGACGCCAGGACGGAAGCGGCGGCGCGGTTCGCGGAGGCCGTCACGGCGGAGCTGGCCTCGCTGGCCATGCCGCACGCGCGGGTCTCGTTCGACATCCGGCAGACCGAGTCCGCCGACGAGGTCTCCGGCATCGAGGTGGGCGGACGTCCCGTGGTGTACGGGCCGCACGGCGTGGACGAGGTCGAGCTGCTGCTGGCGCCGCATCCGGGCGCCCAGCCGCGCCCGATCGCCAAGGGCGCCTCGGGCGGTGAGCTGTCGCGCGTGATGCTCGCCGTCGAGGTGGTCTTCGCGGGCTCCGATCCCGTGCCGACCTATCTCTTCGACGAGGTCGACGCGGGTGTCGGCGGCAAGGCCGCGGTCGAGGTCGGCCGCCGGCTGGCGAAGCTCGCCAAGTCCGCGCAGGTGGTGGTGGTGACCCATCTTCCTCAGGTCGCGGCCTTCGCCGACCGTCAGCTACTGGTCGAGAAGACGAACGACGGCTCGGTGACGCGCTCGGGTGTGACGGTCCTGGAGGGCGAGGACCGGGTGCGCGAGCTGTCACGGATGCTGGCCGGCCAGGAGGACTCGGAGACGGCCCGCGCCCACGCGGAAGAACTGCTGGCCACGGCACGCGCGGACGCGTGACACCGGCCGGAGGCCCCGGCGCGCGGCCGGTCGGCGCGGGCCCGTCGCCTCGCGCCTTCACCCGTGCGAGTGATCCCGGACGCGGAGTTGAGGCACCGGACACAAGAACGACGCACCGGCGGTGCCGGAACGTGCGTACGGACTGGCATCCTTGACGGAGTCCCCGATCCCGAACCAGGAGCCTTGGCCACGTGACACAACTGCGTACGGTCCAGGTGCTGGGCGGCGGCAGTGCGGGCAGCAGCGCGCACGTCCGGTCGCTGGCGGCGGGTCTGGCCGCCCGGGGCGTGCGCGTCACGGTGTGCGCACCCGCCGAACTCGACCGCGCGTACGACTTCCGTGGCGCCGGGGCGCAGCACGTTCCCGTACCGCGGCGCGGCGATCCGGCGGCCGTCGCGGCCCTGCGCGCCGCCTGCGCCGGTGCGGACGTGGTGCACGCGCACGGGCTGCACGCCGCGGTACGGACCGCGATCGCGCTCGGCGGCCGGCGCGTACCGCTGGTCGTCACCTGGCACACCCGTCCGTTCGAGGAGGGACCGCGGGCTCATCTGACGCGGCTGCTGGAGCGAAGGGCCGCCAGAGCGGCGGCCATTGTGCTCGGTACGTCCTCGGAGCTGGTCGACCGGGCCCGTGGCAGCGGAGCGCGGGACGCCCGTCTCGTGCCGGTCGCGGTGCCCGCTCCGCGCCGGCCGGCCGACGCCTCGGAGAGCAAGGCCCGTGCGGAAGTCGGCGCCGTCGGACGTCCGTTACTGATGGCCGTCGGCTCCCTTGCGCCCAACCAGGGATACGACACCCTGCTGGACGCCGCCAGGACCTGGCGCGGTCTCGACCCCGCGCCGCTGCTTGTCATCGCGGGAGAGGGCCGCGAGCGCGGCAGACTGCAACGCCGCATCGAGAACGGCGAGCTGCCCGTGCAGCTCATCGGCCGCCGGGACGACATCACCGAGCTGCTCGCGGCCGCCGACCTCGCGCTGCTGCCCAGCCGCTGGGAGGCTCGCTCCATCCTCGCGCAGGAGGCGCTGCGGCTCGGTGTCCCGCTGGTCGCCACGGCGGTCGGCGGCATTCCCGAACTGGTCGGCGACGCGGCGGAACTCGTGCCGTACGGTGACGCCGCGTCCCTGTCCGAAGCCGTGCTGAGGCTGCTCGGAGATCCGGAGCGCCGGCGGGAACTCGTGGCGGCGGGACGGACGCAGGCGGCGACCTGGCCCACGGAGGACGAGACCGTCGCCCAAGTGCTCTCCGTGTACGACGAGTTGACGCTGCCGACGCGCTGAGGCCGACGAGGTCACGGCGCGTGGCGGCGGGCTCTCAGGGCCAGGCTCAGCGCCAGCACGGTCTCGGGATCGTCCAGGTCGGTGCCGAGCAGTTCGGCGATCCTGGCCAGCCTGTTGTAAAGCGTCTGGCGGTTGAGACGCAGCTCGCGCGCGGTCTCGGCCTTGCGGCCCGCGTGCGCCAGATAGACCTCCAGGGTCGGCAGCAGCGCCGGTCTCGACACGTGGTCGTGCGCGCGCAACGGGCCGATCGCCCGGTCCACGAAGGCCGCCAGATCGGGATGCTCGCGCAGCCGCCACAGCAGCAGGTCGATATCGAGGCGCCGCGCGTCGTGCCACGGCCGGTCGGGCAGGCCCTGGGCCGCCGCCGCGGTCTCCGCCGCGTGCCGCAGCCCCGCGCTCGCCGCGGCCCAGCCGCCCGGGACTCCGACCACCACCACCGGCGGCCGCGCGCCCGCCCGCTCCAGACCGGCCCGCTCCACTCCGGCCCGCAGCGCCGTCGCGACCCGGTCGGCCACCGCCGTACGTTCGGACTCCGAGCGCAGCCCGAGCAGGAGCGGCACCCGGCCCTCCACGGGCCGTACGCCCAGCAGCACCGGCACTCCCACCGACGACAGCTCTTCCAGAACGGCCCGCGCCAGCAGCGCCCAGTTGCCCGACGGCGACAGTTCCGACGCCAGCCGCATCACCACCGGCAGCAGCGGTCCCGCACCGGGCTTGAAGCCCAGCACCTTGGCCTGCGCCGGAGCGTCCTCCGCGAGGATCCGGCCCGCCGCGAGATCGTTCAGAAAGTCGCCGCGACCGCGCGCCGCCAGCTCTTCCTCCTGGCGGGCCTGCATCAGCACGACCGCGAGAATGCCCGCCGCCCGCTCGGCCGCCATCCGGTGCACCGGCAGCAGCGGCGCCGACACGGCGGGCAGCACCAGCCGCGCGCGCACCGCGCCCGTACCGTGACCGCCGCCCGGCACATCCACCAGCACCGTGCCCGTCGGCGGTTCCTGGGCCCGTGCCGACCGCCGGCCGCGCAGCCCCTCCCAGATCTGCAACGGGTCGGCGGCGGCCGGAGCGGCGCCGGAAGCCGCGGCGTACAGCAGCCGCCTCTCCGCCGTCTCCAGAAAGACCGGGTTGCCCGCGAAGTCCGCGAGGATCCGGAGGACCTGTGGCACGCCTCCGCCGTCCAGCAGCGCCTCCGTGCACTGCCGGTGGACCTCCTCGGCCTGCCGCAGCAGCGCGTAGTGGCCGTTCACGATCTCGGTGTGGACCTCTTCGGTCACCGAGACGAAGGGCACCTCACGGTGGAGCTGTACGAGCGGCAGTCCGGCCGCGCGGGCCGTCTCCACGATCGTCGCCGGCAGCCGGTCGAAGCGCGGCCCCAGCTCCACCACCAGCGCCGCGATCCCGCGCTCGGCGAGCCCGCGGACAAAGGCCCGCTGCTCGGCGGGCCGGGTGCCCAGGCCGAGACCGGTGGTGAGGAGCAGCTCGCCGCCCTTGAGCAGCGAGGCGATGTTCGGGACCTCGCCCGCGTGCACCCAGCGCACCGTACGGTCCAGCCGGTCCGGGCAGGCGACGACCTCCGGGAGGCCACCGCGGAGTCCGGGCAGCTCAAGCGCCCGCCGCACGGTGATTCCGCCCTGAGTGTCCATGAAGCCGGAGGCTACCCGTCGATATGGTCCCGGAGCATCCAGGCCGGTCGCCGCTCCTCGTACGGGGCTCCGCGCGGGGCATTCCGGACTCCGTTCCGCCGCCGTCGGAAGGTGGCGGCCGGGCTCCTGGGCCGCGCGGGGAATGGTTGACAGCGGCCCGACGCGCCAGCAATCATGGTCATGAATTTGGGAGCGCTCCCAGAGTGCGCTGAGGCAATGCCGCCTCGCGCAGGGACTCTCCTCGGCAGCCACTTCCTCTTCCGCAGGATCCCCACGTAACCGCTGCGGCTCCGTGCCGCGCGGCTGTCCGATCGGAACGGTTAAAGCTCCGTCGCGCACACCCGAGGACGGCCCCAGCGGCCGTGACCGGTGCCGACGGTTCCGCCGACGCCCCCCGGGGTGGAGAAGAGAACGACATGCCTCGCAGAATCCTCGTGACCGGCGCAAGCGGCATGCTGGGCACGGATATTGTCACGGCGCTGAGCGCCGGAAATGAAGTGACCGGGTGGTCGAACACCCAGCACCATCCGGATTATCGGCGGATCGACGCCACTTCCCGTCGTCAGGTCGACCAGTTCTTCGCGGAGAACTCCCTCGACATTTGTGTGCACTGTGTCGCCAACGCCGATGTGCAGGCGTGCGAGAGCGACCCCGAGTCAGCGGCCCGATTAAACGCGGAGACGACCAGGAATGTCGCCGAAGCGTGTATCCGCCACGGCGTGAAGCTGGTGTACATCTCGACGGAATACGTATTCGACGGCGCCGCTCCGGACGGATACACCGAGAGCCACACTCCCCGGCCACTACAGGTCTATGGCCGAACCAAACGGCAGGGTGAGATCCACGCGTCCCGCGTCCCTGGCCAGTTGACCGTCCGCCTTCCGGTGCTCTACGGCGGCCGTGTCCCGGGCCGTGGGCCGACCTGGACCGAATCCCTTCTGCACGCGCTGGAGCGCGACACCCCGGTGGAACTGGACGATCGGTTCGAGCGCCAGCCGACCTGGACACGGGACATCGCCGGGCTGCTGGACCGCGCCATCGGCCGGGACCTGGAGGGCATCCTTCACATGGCCAGCCAGGAAGGGATGACGAAGTACGCCTGGGGCCGGAGGATCGCGGCGGCGGCGGGCCTGCCGACGTCCCTGCTCCGTCCGCTGCGCACGCCGCCACCGGCATCCGGGATCGCGAAGCCCGTCCGTCCCTGGCTGAGCGCGGCACGGCTGGAACTGCTCGGAATGCGCCCGCCCGCGGGTGTCTCCGAACGCGTCGGTCCCTTTCTCCGGTCGATCGAGGCCGGCAGGACCGACAGCGCGCGTCGGTAGCCATCGAGCTCCGGGCGGCTGCGGCCGGTATGTCCCGGCCTTCCCGGATCCTCGGCACAGATCTCGCACGTCACATCATTCCTGAAGGAGAAATCCGGTGGAAATCATCGTGCGCAACACCGTGTGCCCGCAGCACCCGGATACATCTGTCGGCGTGCTTTCCCGGGTGCGAGACGCCGTACTGGACGGAACTCTCGGCCATGTCACCGTCTTCACCGGAGAAACGGCCGCCGAAAACGAAGAAACCGCTCTGTGGCCCGGCGTATTGCGGCATGTCGTGGCGGCCGAGGAGAAAGAGCGGTCGCGATCGCTGACCGGCGAACTGCGCGACGGCAGCGGCAGCGTCCTCATTCTTGACTGCGCCTGTGACATCCGCGCCGGTGTGCTGCCGGCTTTCGCGAACCTGGGCACGGCGACCGTCCTGGTGACCGAGCGGGAAGACCTCGGAAACCGGCTGTACGCCATGACCCGCCGGGAAGGAAAGCTGGCGCTGATCCTGGAAGGGCTGGGCACCAGCGGCGCCTTCGGCTACCTCGGAGCGCTGTTCCTGACCGAGCGGGACCGAGCGGCCCTGTGCGCGATCCTGGAGGAGGGCGGCTTCCGGCTTCCCTGGCAGACGGTGGTCAGCCGGCTGGCACAGCGGACCCGCGTCCAGTGCGCGGCTCTGACGCGGGACGTCCATGGAAAGGACGTGGTGGTCGGAAGCTCGCTGGCCGGTGGCTCCCATGCCCGGACCTATATACGGCTCCATCCCGCGTCCGGACGTCGCACGGTCCGCAAGGAGGCGGTGGGCGCCGGCTGCGGCAAGCTGACCGAGGAGATCGGCTGGCTGCACGGTCTCGAAGCGACCGCCGGCCGCCATTTCCCGGACGTCGTCGAATCCCGGATCGAGTCGCACGGTGTCTCGATGGATCTGGCCTACCACCATCTGCCCACGCTGCGGCGGCTGATCCTGGCCGGAGAGGTCGACGAGGAGGAGGCGGCGCGCTGGACGCGCCGGACACTGGCCACGCTGAGACGCGATCTCTATCCGGTCGGGCACAGATCCGCGCCGGACGACTATGTGCGGCGCACCCATCTGGACCGTATCGAGCGAAGACTCGCGGAGACCGCGGCGGCACTTCCCGACCGGCGGCGGCTGTGGACCGCGGACACGGTCCGGGTGAACGGTGTTTCCTTACGCGGAGTCCAGCACCTGGTCACCGCCGTGGCCAACGACCAGGAGGCACTGCGGATACTGACGCCGGAGCGTCTGGTCCGCACCCACGGCGACCCTCACTTCGACAACATCCTGATCGACAGGGACAACCACCGGTTCTTCCTGATCGATCCCAGAGGCAACTCCGGCTATGACGTCGCCTACGACCTCGGCAAGATCTGGCACTCCGTCAACTCCCTGTACGACCTGATCCACGACGGTCATGTACGGGTCGAGGCGGGCGACGACGAGATCAACTACACCTTCACCTCTCCGCGCCTGGTCGCTTTCTACCGCGGCGTGCGGGAACGGGTCCACGCCTGGCTGCTGGCGACGAACTGGGCCCAGGACGACGCTCATTGGCTGCTCAAGGTGCGCCTGGCGGAGGCCGCGCACATGTGCAGTGTCATGCCCTTCCACATAGTCCGCGACGCGCGGGAGACCGTCGCTCTGGCCTGCTACGCGCGCGGCCTCGAACTCCTCAACAGCCTGTACGAGGACGTGACGGCCGCGACCGCCACCGCCCGGGTGGCCTGACATGACCGAGGGAAAGGAGGGGATGGGATGCGTGTCGTGCGCTCCGCGGACCTGACACCGGACCAGCGCCCGGACGGACGGACCGTGCTGTCTCTGCTCGACCTGCCGGTGGACGTGCCGGTCGACCGGGCGGCGGTTCTGCTGGTCGAGCACCCGGCCGGCTTCACGGAGGAGAAGCACCTCCACCGGTATCTGTACGAGATCTTCTACTTCCTCGACACCGCCGACTACTGGGTCAATGACATCCGGATCCGGCTGCGCGCCGGTGACCTGCTGGTCCTGGAACCGGACGATCTGCACGGCGCGCTGCCGGTTCCGCGTCCGGTCCGGCTGATCGTCTTTCATGTACCCAAGGTGCCCGGCGACAAGGTGCCGGCGCCGCGTCCCTCATGACGGCTCGGCCGGCCGGCTGACAGCGGCACGACCGACCGGGACGGCCCCTGCCACGGCGCGGGCCGTCCCTCGGGAGCAAGGCCCTTCCACCATGAGGGCAAGGCCCTTCCACCACGAGGAAAGAGGAGAACACCTGTGACGATCAAGGGCTGCATGTTTGACTTCTCGGGCACGCTGCTGCGGGTCGAGGCGACGGAGAACTGGCTCCGCGCGGTGCTGGACGACGCGCGCGTGCCCGTCACCGGCGCCGAAGTCGCCGAGTACGCGGGACGGCTGGAGCGGCTGGGCGCGTTGCCCGGCGGGATCTCGCCGCAGGTGCTGCCGCGCCATCTGGAGCGGTCGTGGGCCGAGCGCGATCTGACGCCCGAATGCCATCGCGCCGTGTACACCGGACTGGCCAGGCAGGCCGAACTGCCGTGGGGCGACACGGTGTACGAGACCTTGTACGCCCGCCATATGACACCGGCCGCGTGGAATCCGTACCCGGACACGGCCGAGGTCCTCCGCGAACTGCGGCAGCGCGGAATTCCGGTGGCGGTGGTGAGCAACATCGGCTGGGATCTGCGGCCGGTCTTTCGCGCGTACGGGCTCGACGCCCTGGTGGACACATTCGTGCTCAGCTATGAACACGGAGTCCAGAAGCCCGATCCACGGCTGTTCCGGACGGCCTGCGAACTGCTCGGGCTGCCGCCCGAACAGGTGGCCATGGTCGGAGACGACCGGCGGGCGGACACCGGCGCGGCGGCGCTGGGCTGCCCGGTCCATCTCGTCGACCATCTGCCGGTCGACCAGCGTCCCGACGGCCTGCTTCCGGTGCTCGACCTGGTCGGCTGACCGGAGCGGAGGCCGGCTCCCGAGCGGCCTGAAACCGCCGGCGACCGCTGTGCCGGGGCCGGTGGACATCCCACCGGCCCCGGCACAGCGCGAGTGGGCCGGTCTCCGAGGACCGGCCCACAACAGGGCTCGTCAGCCGCCGTACGCGCCGGAGGCCGTCAGCCGCAGCGCCGTGTCGATCAGCGGCACATGGCTGAACGCCTGCGGGAAGTTGCCCACCTGGCGCTGGAGCCGGGAGTCCCACTCCTCGGCCAGCAGCCCCAGATCGTTACGGAGACTGAGCAGCTTCTCGAAGAGCTTGCGGGCCTCGTCCACCCGGCCGATCATCGCCAGATCGTCGGCCAGCCAGAACGAGCAGGCCAGGAAGGCGCCCTCGTCGCCCTGCAGACCGTCGACGCCCGCGTCCTCGCCCGAGGTCGGATAGCGCATGACGAAACCGTCCTCGGTGGACAGCTCCCGCTGGATCGCCTCGATCGTGCCGATGACCCGCTTGTCGTCCGGCGGCAGAAAGCCCATCTGCGGAATGAGCAGCAGTGACGCGTCCAGCTCCTTGGAGCCGTACGACTGCGTGAAGGTGTTCCGCTCCTTGTCGTAACCCTTCTCGCAGACATCATGATGGATGTCGTCCCGCAGCTCGCGCCAGCGCTCCAGCGGCCCGTCGGCGTCGCCGGACTCGATCAGCTTGATCGTCCGGTCGACCGCGACCCAGGCCATCACCTTGGAGTGCACGAAGTGCCGGCGCGGCCCGCGCACCTCCCAGATGCCCTCGTCCGGCTGGTCCCAGTGCTTCTCCAGATAGCGGATCAGCTTGAGCTGGAGCACCGAGGCGTAGTCGTTACGGGCCAGACCGGTCATGTGCGCCAGATGCAGCGCCTCGGTGACCTCGCCGTACACATCGAGCTGGAGCTGGTGCGCGGCGCCGTTGCCGACCCGGACGGGGCCCGACTGCTCATAGCCGGGCAGCCAGTCCAGCTCCGCCTCGCCCAGCTCCCGCTCACCGGCGATGCCATACATGATCTGGAGGTTCTCCGGGTCGCCGGCGACCGCGCGCAGCAGCCACTCACGCCAGGCGCGGGCCTCCTCGCGGTAGCCGGTGCGCAGCAGCGAGGAGAGCGTGATCGCCGCGTCGCGCAGCCAGGTGTAGCGGTAGTCCCAGTTCCGTACGCCGCCGATCTCCTCCGGCAGCGAGGTCGTCGGCGCGGCGACGATCCCGCCCGTCGGCGCGTAGGTCAGGGCCTTGAGAGTGATCAGCGAACGGACCACTGCCTCCCGGTAGGGGCCGTGATACGTACAGTGCTCGACCCATTCACGCCAAAAATCGGAGGTCGCTTCGAGCGAGCCCTCGGGATCGGGCAAAGCGGGCGGTTCCCGGTGCGAGGGTTCCCAGCTGATGGTGAAGGCGATCCGGTCGCCCGGTGCCACGGTGAAGTCGGAGTACGTGGTGAGGTCCTTGCCGTACGTCTCCGCCGTGGTGTCCAGCCAGACCGAATCCGGCCCGGCGACGGCGACCGTGCGGTTGCCGACCTTGTGGACCCACGGCACCACGCGTCCGTAGCTGAAGCGCATCCGCAGCGAGGAGCGCATCGGCACGCGTCCGCTGATGCCCTCCACGATCCGGATGAGCTGCGGAGCGCCGTCACGCGGCGGCATGAAATCGGTCACTCTGACCGTGCCGCGTGGCGTGTCCCACTCCGATTCCAGAATCAGCGAATCTCCGCGATAGCGGCGCCGTGAGGACGGCGGCGGTGCGGAACCCGCGGGATGCGCGGGCCCGAGCCGCCAGAAACCGTGTTCATCGGTGCCGAGCAGAGCCGCGAACACGGCATGCGAGTCGAAGCGGGGCAGGCACAGCCAGTCGACTGTGCCGTCCCGGCAGACCAGGGCAGCGGTCTGCATATCTCCGATGAGTGCGTAATCCTCGATGCGCCCGGCCACGTGCATCTCCAGTCGAACGGCCACGTCCGCCCCGCGGGGCGCTTACTGCGGTCAAGGGTCGTTGACGAGCTCTTTTTCCGGGAAATCGGGCGGGGTGGTGCCGTTTGCCGGCCGGACTCGGCAGCGAATGTCCGAGCAGGATACGACGCACCTCGGAGATCCGCGCCACGGTCCCGGCAACATCGGTCCGCCGAACGGGTGAGCCAAGGGTGACACAACGGAAAGGTGTGATGACGCGTGGCCGGAAGCAGCCTCTCCTGGGCGCTGATACCCTGGTAGCCCGTGGACCGGTGGACTCCCTGCGACGCAACGGGGCCCCGAACCCGCAGCGACGGCAGACCCTTCACCCTTCGACAGGGAAGCCGGCACGCACCTCAGACCGCGACCACGGGAGCCCCCTCTTGGCCATGCCGACCCGATCCTCGACATCCTCGACGACCAAGCACATCTTCGTCACCGGGGGTGTCGCATCCTCCCTCGGCAAGGGCCTGACCGCCTCCAGTCTGGGTGCGCTGCTCAAGGCGCGCGGTCTGCGGGTCACCATGCAGAAGCTCGACCCGTACCTGAACGTCGACCCCGGCACGATGAACCCGTTCCAGCACGGTGAGGTGTTCGTCACCAACGACGGTGCCGAGACCGATCTGGACATCGGGCACTACGAGCGCTTTCTCGACGTGGACCTCGACGGCTCCGCCAACGTCACCACCGGCCAGGTCTACTCGCAGGTCATCGCCAAGGAGCGGCGCGGCGAGTACCTCGGAGACACGGTCCAGGTCATTCCGCACATCACCAATGAGATCAAGCACCGGATCCGGCGGATGGCGACTGACGACGTCGATGTCGTCATCACCGAGGTCGGCGGGACGGTCGGCGACATCGAGTCGCTGCCGTTCCTGGAGACCGTCCGGCAGGTGCGTCACGAGGTGGGCCGCGACAATGTCTTCGTCGTGCACATCTCGCTGCTGCCGTACATCGGGCCGTCCGGCGAGCTGAAGACCAAGCCGACCCAGCACTCGGTCGCGGCCCTGCGGAACATCGGTATCCAGCCGGACGCGATCGTGCTGCGCGCCGACCGTGATGTGCCGCTCTCGATCAAGCGCAAGATCTCGCTGATGTGCGATGTCGACGAGGCCGCCGTGGTCGCCGCGATCGACGCCAAGTCGATCTACGACATCCCGAAGGTGCTGCACACCGAGGGCCTGGACGCCTATGTCGTGCGCAAGCTGGACCTGCCGTTCCGCGACGTGGACTGGACGGTCTGGGACGATCTGCTGGACCGGGTCCACAACCCGGACCACGAGGTCACGGTCGCGCTGGTCGGCAAGTACATCGACCTGCCGGACGCTTATCTCTCGGTCACCGAGGCGATCCGCGCGGGCGGCTTCGCCAACAAGGCCCGCGTCACAGTGAAGTGGGTCACGTCGGACGACTGCAAGACTCCGGCGGGCGCGGCGAAGCAGCTCGGCGACGTCGACGCCATCTGCATCCCCGGCGGCTTCGGCGAGCGCGGTGTGACCGGCAAGGTCGGCGCGATCCAGTACGCCCGGGAGAACAAGGTCCCGCTGCTCGGTCTCTGTCTCGGCCTCCAGTGCATCGTCATCGAGGCCGCGCGGAATCTCGCCGAGATCCCCGACGCCAACTCCACCGAGTTCGACTCCGGCACCGCGCATCCGGTGATCTCCACCATGGAGGAGCAGCTCGCCTACGTCGAGGGCGCCGGAGACCTGGGCGGCACGATGCGGCTCGGCCTCTACCCGGCCAAGCTCGCGGAGGGCTCGCTGGTGCGCGAGACGTACGACGATCAGCCGTATGTCGAGGAGCGCCACCGCCACCGCTACGAGGTCAACAACGCCTACCGCGCGGAGCTGGAGAAGAAGGCCGGTCTGGTCTTCTCCGGCACCTCTCCCGACAACAAGCTGGTCGAGTACGTGGAGTACCCGCGCACCACGCATCCCTATCTGGTCGCCACCCAGGCCCACCCGGAGCTGCGTTCCCGGCCGACCCGGCCGCACCCGCTCTTCGCGGGCCTGGTGAAGGCCGCGGTGGAGCGCCGGCAGGGCCAGTAGCGGGCGGCCCACGGGGAGAATGGCCGCGCTCGGCCAAGCGATACGGTGGGAGCCGGGGCACGGGTCTTTCGAGGCCGGTGCCCCGGTTTCCGCGTTTGCGCTGCCATGTGGGAGGACGCTTTCATGATCATCAAGGACGCCCCCGAGGAATGGCGGGTCACCGCGACGTCGACGCCCTTCCGCGGCAACAAGACCAGTGTCCGTACGGATCATGTGGTCATGCCGGACGGTACGGTGCACTCCCGCGACTACCAGGTGCATCCCGGCTCGGTGGCGATCGTCGCGCTGGACGACGAGGACCGGGTCGTCGTCCTGCGCCAGTACCGCCATCCCGTACGCCAGAAGCTCTGGGAGATCCCGGCCGGTCTGCTCGACGTACCGGGCGAGAACCCGCTGCACGCGGCGCAGCGCGAGCTGTATGAGGAAGCCCACGTCAAGGCCGAGGACTGGCGGGTCCTGGTGGACGTCTACACGTCGCCCGGCGGCTCCGACGAGGCGGTACGGATCTTTCTGGCCCGTGATCTCTCGGAGGCGGACGGCGAGCGCTTCGCGGTCTCCGAGGAGGAGGCGGACATGGAGCTGGCCCGGGTGAAGCTGGCGGAGCTGACCCGAGGTGTGCTCGCCGGTGAGCTGCACAACACCTGTCTCGCCGTGGGTGTCCTGGCGCTGACCGCGGTACTGGCGGGTGACGGGCTGGAGACGCTCCGGCCGGCGGACGCGCCATGGCCCGCCCGTCCGTTCGAATCCTGAGCCGGTTTCTCGGTCCTCCAGCGTCTCTCCAGCGCCGCTCCGGGAGCGCTCCAGCGGTTCTCCAGCGCTCGTCCAGTGATCCTCTGGTCTGAAGAAAAGCTGATCCGATTGGGGGATTTACCGGCCGCGCTCTCCCGGTTTGGTCGCAGAGAGTGAACTACGCTCGAAGCGCCCGCGCGGAGACCCGCCGGGCTCGGCTCGTGCGCAGGACGGAGCGTGGCCCGTGACGGATCAGGCGGTGGACTTGAACGGCCCCGGCCGCGCGCGTGCGACGGGGCAGACAGCCGGTTCCGCGGAGGACCCGGAGGAGCCGGCCGGTTCGGCGGACGAGACGCCAACCGGCCTGGAAGCGGGCGAATCTGACGGTCCGTCGAAGAGGCGGTGGCGCTGGGCCAGGCCGGCCAGGCGGAAGCCGCCGGCGGAGAATCCGGAGCCGACGGGTCCGGCCCGGGTGAAGGTCCCGGAGGGACCGGAGGACCCGGACGCTCTCGCGGATGACGCGGACGGTTCCGCGCCGGGCCGGATTACGGAGGGTGGCGACTCGGCGTCTTCGGCGCCGCGAGGAGCGGACAAGAGCGCGTCGAAGTCGGCCGACGGCGGGAGCGGTGAGCACGGGAGCGCCGAGAACGCCGTGGACGCCAAGAAGACAGAGAAGACAGAGGGGCCGGGGGCGCGTGGTGCGCCCACGGGGGGAGCGGACGGCGCGCAAGCGCCGCGGGGAGATACCGGGGACATGAGCGGGTCGGTGGCGCGTGGCGCGGACGGGATTCCGGAGGAATCCCGCTCCGCCGCGGCGGCCGGTGTGCCGGAGGCCACGAGCGGCCCGCTGGCGCACGGCGGAAGCGTGGCAGAACCTGACGCCACGGCAGGGCCGGACGGCCCGGACGACCAAGGCGGGCCTCCGGCGGCGCGCGGAGTGGTCGACGCGGCCGCCGGTCTCCAGGCCGGTGACCCGGCGGCGACCGCCCCGGGCGCCCCGCCACGGCCCTCGGTGGGACGGCCGTCGCTCACCCGGCCCTCGGCCACCAGGCCGCCCCGGGCGCCCGCGCGGCGCGTCGACACCCGGCCCGTCCCGAGCCGGGCGCGTCCCGCTCACGAGGGCCGGTTCTTCGGCCGGGAGCGCGAGCTCAAGGCGCTGCTCGGTGACATGGAGCGGGCCGGGCTCAATACGATCTCCGGGCGCAAGGAGCCCCGCGCGCGGGTCCTGCTGATCGCCGGACGCCCCGGCGCCGGACGTACCGCGCTGGCCGAGGAACTCGCCGGGCAGCTCCGGGACAGCTATCCGGACGGAGTCGTGCGGACCCGGCTGACCGAGCCCGGCGGCGAGCGGGTGCCCACCGAGCGCACCGCCCGGGACATCCTCGGCGTGTTCGACATCGCCACTCCGCCCGGCGCCGACGAGGACGAGCTGTCCCAGATGGTGCGCGAGGCGCTGGCCGTACGGCGGGTGCTGCTGCTCCTCGACGACGCCGCCGACGCGGAACAGGTCGATCCGCTCGTGCCCGACAACCCGGACTGCCTGGTGGTCGCGGTCGCGCAGGGCCCGCTCACCGGCATCCCGGACGTACGCCCGTGCACCCTCGGCGGCATGGACGCCAAGGCCGCCGTCGAACTGCTCACCCAGTACACCGGCGCTGTGCGGATCACCGTCGATCCGCAGGCCGCCGAATCCCTCGCCGAGGAGTGCGGCGGCCAGCCCGCCGCGCTCGTCCTGGCCGGCGGCTGGCTGGCGGCCCGTCCCACCGCGTCGGTCGCCGACGCGGCCAAGCGGCTGCGCGCGCTGCCGCACGACTCGGAACGGCCTCTGGGCGACCGGCCGCTGGCCCGGTCCTTCCGGCTGGTGTACGAGAGCCTGCCCGCGCCCGCCGCGCGGATACTGCGACTGCTGGCACTCGCTCCCGCCGGTCTCGCCGACGCGCACACCGCCTCGGCGCTGGCGGGCTGCACGGTCTCGGCCGCCCGGAAGACGCTGGACGACTTCACCGCGCTGGGGCTGCTCAGAACGGTCGGCGACCAGTACGGAGTGCCGGGCTGTCTGGTACCGCTGCTGCGCGACCTCGTCGAGGAGAAGGACCGGCCCGGCGAGGTGCAGCTCGCCCGCGCCCGGATGCTGGAGCGGACCGTACGGCTGCTCCAGTCCTGCCGCGCGGTCACCGAACCCGACGGCTCGCCGGCCCGCAGGAAACTGGCCGGACTGCCCCGCGCGCTGCGCTTCCCGAACGCCGACGCGGCGGCCGAGTGGCTGCGGCTGCGGCAGCCCGCGCTGCTGGCGTCCGCCCGGCTCGCGGTCGCCGACGGCGAGCTGGACACGCTGGCCCGCCGGCTGGTGGCCGCGCTGGTCCGCGCGCTGGCCGCGCACCGCGGCACCGAGGCCGCCGCGCCCGAGCTGTACGGGCTGCACCAGCTCGTCCTCGACATCGCCGCGCGGCGCGGACTGCACCGCGAGCAGGCCGCCGCGCTGCTGAACATCGGCGATCTGGACGCCCAGACCGGCCGTACGCACGACGCGCTCGCCCGCTACCGGGCCGCGCTGGACGCCGGACGGGCCGCCAATGACTTCTACGCGACCGGCCGCGCGATGGAATCCGTAGGCGGCGCCTACCAGGATCTGGAGGAGTGGCAGCGCGCCGCCGACTGGTACGGAAGAGCGCTCGCGCAGCGGCAGAGCCGTGGCGAGCGGGCCGACGAGGCCAGGCTGTACGGCCGCCTCGGCACCGTCCACACCTACGCGGGCCGCTACGGCGAGGCGCTGCGCCACTGGCGGGCGGCCGTCGCGGGCTACCGCCGTCTGCGTGATCTGCCCGGCCAGGCAAGGGCGTTGAGCGAGGCGGCCCGGGTCCAGGAGTACGCGGGCCGGCCGTACGAGTCGCTGCGTACCTGCCAGGAGGCGGTGGAGTGGGCCCGGCTGGCCGACGACGTACGGCTGCTGGCGGCGCTGCAGCTCCGGCTGGCGGACACCCTGGACCGGCTCGGCGATCCGACCGCGGCCAGGCTGCATCGCAGTGCGGCCGAACGAATCCTGGAAACGGAGGATCCTGCCTACGAAATCCGTAGCGGTTCGACCGGGGAATAATGCTTTGCAAGGCTGGACAGTGGGAAGTCCTTCATTAGACTGGCTCCGCCGCTCCTACTCGCGGTGTCTTCCCGTGCGCCTCGCGGCGCCCGGCCATGTATGGGATTGCCCCGGAATCCCCTGAGTCAAGGACCGTGATCTGCCGTGTTGGTCGGTATCCCCCGCGAGGTCAAGAACAACGAGTTCCGGGTGGCCATCACCCCCGCCGGTGTGCACGAGCTGGTGCGCCACGGCCATCAGGTCGTCATCGAGCGGAACGCCGGCGCCGGCTCGTCGATCACGGACGACGAGTACACCGCCGCCGGCGCGCGGATCCTGTCCACCGCCGACGAGGTCTGGGCCGCCGCGGACCTGCTGCTGAAGGTCAAGGAACCGATCGCCGAGGAGTACCCCCGGCTACGCAAGGGCCAGACGCTCTTCACCTATCTGCACCTCGCCGCGTCCCGCGCGTGCACGGACGCCCTGCTGGACTCCGGCACCACCGCCATCGCCTACGAGACCGTCGAGACCGCGAACCGAGCGCTGCCGCTGCTCGCGCCGATGTCCGAGGTCGCGGGCCGGCTGGCCCCGCAGGTCGGCGCGTACCACCTGATGCGCTCGGCCGGCGGTCGCGGTGTCCTGCCGGGAGGCGTCCCGGGTACGGCGGCCGGCCGGGCCGTCGTCATCGGCGGCGGTGTCTCCGGCTGGAACGCCACACAGATCGCCGTCGGCATGGGCTTCCATGTGACGCTGCTCGACCGTGACATCAGCAAGCTGCGCGAGGCCGACCGGATATTCGGCACCAAGGTCCAGACCATCGTCTCCAACGCCTTCGAACTGGAGAAGGCGGTCGTCGAGGCGGACCTCGTCGTCGGCGCGGTTCTCATCCCCGGCGCCAAGGCGCCGAAGCTCGTCACCAACGAGCTGGTCGCCAAGATGAAGCCCGGAAGTGTACTTGTCGACATTGCGATTGATCAGGGTGGCTGCTTCGAGGATTCGCGTCCCACGACGCACGCGGAGCCGACCTTCCCCGTCCACGGCTCGGTCTTCTACTGCGTGGCCAACATGCCGGGCGCGGTGCCGCACACCTCCACGTACGCGCTGACCAACGCCACGCTGCCGTACATCGTCGAACTCGCCAACCGCGGCTGGGCCGACGCGCTGCGCCGGGATCCGGCTCTGGCCAAGGGCCTCAATGTCCATGAAGGCCAGGTGGTTTACCGTGAGGTCGCCGAGGCGCATGGACTGGATCACGCCGAATTGAGTGCGCTTCTGGACTGATGCGTCAACGCGCGTCGTCAACTTCACGCCAACGGCCGGATCTTGCTGCGCGAGGTCCGGCCGGATGTGTACCCGGCCGCGTCCGGGCCCCCGATCAACTCACTCCGAACGTAACCTTTCAACCGATTCGCACACCGCGGAAACATGAGCGCCATGCCGTGGTGAGAGGCTGGTGCGCCCTTGACAGAGAGGTGTTCGGTCGCCGACACATCGGGCCGGGTCCGGCGGATTGTGTTGCTGCGAAGCGGTGACACGCCATAGAGTCGCCAACCGTCGGCATAGTGCCACGCTGACCTATCGATAAGTTTCCTGGTCACGTCCAAGGAGGTAAGACGACTTGTGAATGAGTCGACATTTACTCCCGGGGGTGGTCAACCAGGAATGCCTGCGAGGGGCCAGAGCCCGTCGTCCGGGTTCGAGGCTGTCGGCTCCGTCGCTGTCCGCACCTTCGCCACCCACCAGCACATGACGACAGCCCACCAGATGATGGACGGCCAACACGTGAACGCCATGGCCGGCAACGAGGGTGGCCGAGAGTCCACTCCCTTCGCCGACTACGACGAAGTGCCCGAGGGGCACTTCTACGACCCCGACGCCGAGTACGAGCCCGACCCCGAGTACGCGGCCACTCTCGCCCCCGACGCCGCACGCCAGCGCCGCGAGCGGATCGGCCCGACCGGGCGTCCTCTGCCGTACTTCCCTATCCCGGGCCCGCTCACCGACCACGGCCCCGCGACGATCATCGCGATGTGCAACCAGAAGGGCGGCGTCGGCAAGACCACGTCGACCATCAACCTGGGTGCCGCGCTCGCGGAGTACGGCCGGCGCGTGCTGCTCGTCGACTTCGACCCGCAGGGCGCCCTGTCGGTCGGTCTGGGCGTCAATCCGATGGAGCTCGACCTCACGGTCTACAACCTGCTCATGGAGCGGGGCATGGCGGCCGACGAGGTCCTGCTGAAGACCGCGGTGCCCAACATGGACCTGCTGCCGAGCAATATCGACCTCTCGGCCGCGGAAGTGCAGCTCGTCAGCGAGGTCGCGCGCGAGTCCACGCTCCAGCGGGCGCTGAAGCCGCTGATGCAGGACTACGACTACATCGTGATCGACTGCCAGCCGTCGCTCGGTCTGCTGACCGTGAACGCGCTGACCGCCGCGCACAAGGTGATCGTGCCGCTGGAATGCGAGTTCTTCGCGCTGCGCGGAGTGGCCCTGCTGACGGAGACCATCGAGAAGGTCCAGGAGCGGCTCAACCCGGAGCTGGAGCTCGACGGCATCCTCGCGACGATGTACGACTCCCGTACGGTGCACAGCCGCGAGGTCCTCGCGCGCGTCGTCGAGGCGTTCGACGATCACGTGTACCACACGGTGATCGGGCGGACCGTGCGCTTCCCGGAGACCACGGTCGCCGGTGAGCCGATCACGACATACGCCTCGAACTCCGTGGGCGCCGCCGCGTATCGCCAGCTCGCCAGGGAGGTGCTCGCCCGGTGTCACGCCGAGTGAGTCTGCCCGGGGCCGACGAGCTGTTCCGTACCACCGGTGGCACGGCGCTGCAGTCGTCGTCGCCCGCGGACCGGCGGCGGAACGCGAACGGCGAGCCCCGGGTGCCGCCTCCGGCGGGAGAGAGCGGTCCGGCCGGCGAGACGGCGGGCTCACCGGCCTCCGCCGAGGAGCACTCCGCCGCGTCGGCGGACTCCGCGGAGTCACCCAGGAGCCGTACGGCCGACGCGGAACAGGCGGCCGCGTCGGTGAAGGGCCGCCGGCCGCAGGACGCCGCCTCCACCGGTGCGGCGCAGGCCGCCGCGCAGCAGGGCGGCCAGCAGCGCCGCCGGGGCCGCGGTGCGAACCGCCGTCCCAGCGGGCGGGAACGGCACGACGAGAAGATCACGGTCTATGTCTCGGCCGAGGAACTGATGGACCTCGAACACGCACGGCTGGTACTGCGCGGTGAGCACGGTCTCGCCGTGGACCGCGGGCGGATCGTCCGCGAGGCGGTCGCCGTGGTCCTCGCGGACCTCGAATCACGCGGCGACGCCAGCATCCTCGTACGGCGCCTGCGCGGGCGCTGACGATAGCCTGCGCGGGCAGCTCCCACGCTCCCCGCCTCCCAGGACCGCGATGCCCCCGCCTCCCGACCAGAACCGCCAGCCTCGCCGCTCCCTGGGCCGGGGCCCAGGAGCGGCGAGGCCCGCGACGGCCGGCGGAGCGGCGGCGCGGACGCGCCCGGAAGAGGCCCCGGAGCCGGTCGCCGACGCTGCGACCGTGCCCGCTGAGGCCGGCTCCGCGCCTGTGGAGGCCGCGCCCGGCTCCGAACCGGATGAAGCCCTCCGGCCCGCTCCCGACGAGCCGCCGGCGCGAGAGCCGTCCTCGGCACCGCCACCGGAGAGCGCCGGTCCCGCCGCGAAGGACGCCGCCGACAGGCGCGCCGCCGACGAGGGCGGTGACGGCCGGTTCACGGTGCGGCTCGCCAACTTCGAGGGCCCCTTCGACCTGCTGCTCCAACTCATCTCGAAGCACAAGATGGATGTGACCGAGGTCGCACTCTCCAAGGTCACCGACGAGTTCATGGTGCACATCCGCGCCATGGGACCGGACTGGGATCTCGACCAGACCACGGAGTTCCTGGTGGTCGCGGCGACCCTGCTGGATCTCAAGGCCGCCCGGCTGCTGCCCGCCGCCGAGGTGGAGGACGAGGCGGACCTCGCCCTGCTCGAAGCGCGGGACCTGCTCTTCGCACGGCTGCTGCAGTACCGCGCGTACAAACAGGTCGCGGAGATCTTCAGCACGCGACTGGAGGCCGAGGCCCGGAGATATCCGCGTACCGTCGGGCTGGAACCACAGCACGCCGAGCTGCTTCCCGAGGTCGTGATCAGCATCGGGCCCGAGGGCTTCGCGAGGCTCGCCGTGAAGGCGATGCAGCCGAAACCCAGGCCGCAGGTGTACGTCGATCACATCCACGCGCCGCTCGTATCGGTGCGGGAGCAGGCGGCACTGGTCGTCGCGATGCTGCGGGAGCGCGGCGAGACGAGCTTCCAGGAACTCGCCGAGGGCTCCGCCGACACGCTTACGGTCGTCGCGCGCTTCCTGGCGCTCCTGGAGCTGTACCGGGAGCGGGCCGTCGCCCTGGACCAGGAGGAGGCTCTCGGGCCGCTGATGGTCCGCTGGACGGGCGGGAACGACGACGCGGCGCCGGCCGTGAGCGACGAGTTCGACGGCGAGGACGGCGTGAGCGACGAGTTCGACGGCGAGGACGGCGTGAGCGACGAGTTCGACGGCGAGGACGGCGGTCCCGGCGGGACGACGGACGGGACGAGCGAGGAGAAGGCATGAGCGCCGAGCAGCGGAGCACGAGCACCGGCACGGTCGCGGAGCTCGGCCTCAAGCCCGCACTGGAGGCGGTCCTCATGGTCGTCGACGAGCCCGCCACCGAGGAGCACCTCGCCAAGGTCCTCGACCGTCCCCGCCGGGCCGTCGCGGACGCGCTGCGGGAGCTGGCCGACGAGTACACCGTCCAGCGCCGCGGCTTCGAGCTGCGGCTGGTCGCCGGCGGCTGGCGGTTCTACACGCGGCCCGAGTACGCCGAGGCCGTCGAGAGCTTCGTACTCGACGGCCAGCACGCCCGGCTGACCCAGGCGGCACTGGAGACCCTCGCGGTCGTCGCGTACCGCCAGCCCGTGAGCCGTTCCCGGGTCTCGGCCGTACGCGGAGTCAACTGCGACGGCGTCATGCGCACCCTCCTCCAGCGCGGGCTGGTCGAGGAGGCGGGCGCGGAACACGAAACAGGTGCGATCCTGTACAGGACGACGAACTACTTCCTGGAACGGATGGGCCTGCGAGGCCTGGACGAGCTCCCGGAGCTCGCGCCCTTCCTCCCCGAGGCGGACGCGATCGAGGCCGAGACCCTGGAAGGTGTTCCGTCGTTCGATCCGGACGCACCGGACGCCCCGGACATTCACGTAGACGACAAGACGGACATTTAATGCGAAGTAGCGGCAGGAACAGCGGAAGCGGCAACCGGAGCGGCGGGAGCGGGAACGGAAACGGCGGCCGGAGCGGCGGGAGCCGGGACTTCCGTGGCTCCGGCGACGGAAACGGCGGCCGGAGCAGCGGCGGTGGTGGCCGGAGCGGCGGTGGCGGCGGCAGCCGTGACAGCCGTGACAGCCGTGACTACCGTGCAACCGCCGGCGGTGGACGGGACGAGCAGCCGAAGCGTCCGTCCCGGCCCCGTCCCGAGGAGCGCCGTTACGACGTGGGCCGCTCCGGTCCCACCGGTGGTTCCGGCGCGTCCGGTGCTCCCGGCGGTTCGCGCCGCTCCGGCGAGTCCTCCGGCGACGGCGCGCGCCAGGGCGGTGCCCGCGGCGCCGCGGCCCGTGGTGGTGCCAAGGGCGGTCCCAGGCCCTCGCAGAGCGCGGGCGGCCGGACCGGCGGCCCGCGCCGAGGCGGCCAGGGCGGCCCCGCCCGGCCCCGCGAGCTGGACGCCAAGATCGAGCAGCGCAACCGCGACCGGTACGCGGAGCGGCCCTCGGTCAAGACGCCGAGGACCAACCCCGGTGCCGAGGAGGAGGGTGAGCGACTGCAGAAGGTCCTCGCCCGCGCCGGTATGGGTTCGCGCCGCGCCTGCGAGGAGCTGATCGAGCAGGCCCGCGTCGAGGTCAACGGCGAGGTCGTCCTGGAACAGGGCATGCGCGTCGACCCGGACAAGGACGAGATCAAGGTGGACGGGCTGACCGTCGCCACGCAGTCGTATCTCTTCTTCGCGCTGAACAAGCCGGCCGGTGTCGTCTCCACGATGGAGGACCCGGACGGCCGCCAGTCCCTCGGCGACTACGTCACCAACCGTGAGACCCGGCTCTTCCATGTCGGACGGCTCGACACCGAGACCGAGGGCATCATCCTGCTCACCAACCACGGTGAGCTGGCCCACCGCCTCACGCACCCCAAGTACGGCGTCAAGAAGATCTATCTGGCCGCGATCCAGGGCCCGCTCCCGCGCGATCTGGGCAAGCGGCTCAAGGACGGTATCCAGCTTGAGGACGGCTACGCCAAGGCCGACCACTTCCGGGTCGTGGAGAACACCGGCAAGAACTACCTCGTGGAGGTCACGCTCCACGAGGGCCGCAAGCACATCGTCCGCCGCATGCTCGCCGAGGCCGGTTTCCCGGTCGACCGGCTCGTCCGGACGTCCTTCGGCCCGATTCCGCTGGGCGACCAGAAGTCCGGCTGGCTGCGCCGTCTCACCAACACCGAGGTCGGCATGCTGATGAGGGAGGTCGGGCTGTAAGGGCTGTCCCGTAGTCCCTGGTGGATCAGCGCGCGGCGCCGGATGCGGTGGATCGCACGGCGGAGGGACGCTCGCATACGGGATGTGTATCCGGGCGTTCCGACAACGCGGCGAGGCGCCGTAGCTGTCGTCGCGCGCCCGCCGGGGATGACGGGACAGACCTTAGCCCGCACTCCGACACCGCCGGTGCCCGCCGGCGCTCGCGGTCCGGAAGAACGGAGCCCGCGGCCTGATGGCCGCGGGCTTTTCCCTTGTGTGGTACGCGTGTTCGCCTTTATAGTCAGTATGACCATTAAGGAGGCGGGTGTGAGTCTCGCGGACAACCTCGCCGGACGCGGCCGGCGGACCTGGACCCACGGGGGTGGACCAGGTCCCTGGTCGCCGCCGCTGCCGGAGCGCCGGTGAACACGCGGCGGCCGGGCGCACCGGCGGGCTATGACCCTTCCGCCTTCGAGCCCTTCGCCGTCACCGTGGACCTCGCCGTCTTCACCGTCCGCGAGGGCCGGCTGCACGTCCTGCTCGTCGAGCGCGGACAGGACCCTTACCTGGGCGCCTGGGCACTGCCCGGCGGCTTCGTACTGCCGAGGGAGTCCGCCGGGCAGGCGGCCCGCCGCGAACTCGCCGAGGAGACCGGCCTGTCCGAACGGACCGCCACCGCTCTCCATCTGGAACAGCTCAGGACCTACAGCGACCCGGACCGCGACCCCAGGATGCGAGTGGTGTCCGTGGCATACACCGCGCTCGTACCGGATCTGCCGGAGCCGCGCGGCGGCGGAGACGCCGCCCGGGCGCGCTGGACGGAGTTCGGGTCGCTCGGACCGCTCGCCTTCGACCATGAGCGCATCCTCGCCGACGCCTGCGACCGCGTCGGCGCCAAGCTCGAATACACCTGTCTGGCCACGGCTTTCTGCCCGCCCGAGTTCACTCTCGGAGAACTGCGCCAGGTGTACGAGACCGTCTGGGGCGTCGAGCTGGACCGTCCCAACTTCCGGCGCAAGGTGCTCGCCTCGCCCGGCTTCGTCGAGGCGGTCGAGGGACCGCCTCGGCTGACGGGCGGGCGCGGGAAACCGGCCGCGCTGTACCGCGCGGGCGCCGCCACGACACTGCATCCACCACTTCTGCGACCGGAAGGACGGACCGCATGATCACCACGAGGGCTCTCACCAAACAGGCCGCCACCGGCTCGCTGACCGGGCTCGCACTGGGCGACGCCCTGGGCTTTCCGACGGAGTTCAACGATGTGCCGTCGATCCTCGCCAAGTTTGGCCCGTGGCGGGAGATGGCTCTGCCGGAGCCGGCGTTCGTCACGGACGACACCCAGATGACGCTCGCGTTCGCGCGGGGAATACGGACCGCGATGGACTCGGGCGTGCTCGGCCCGGCGCGTCTCGAACGGACGGTGCGGGACGAGTTCGTCGCCTGGTACCACTCACCGGACAACAACCGCGCTCCCGGCCGCACCTGTCTGACGGCCTGCGCGCTCCTCGACGGCGACCGGCCCTGGCAGCAGGCCAGCCAGGTCGGCTCCAAGGGATGCGGAGCCAATATGCGGGTCGCGCCGATCGGTCTCGTCCCGGGACTGAGCGATGAACAGCGCGCGGGCGCCGCGCAGTTGCAGTCCGCTCTCACCCATGGCCATCCGACGGCGCTGGCCGCCTCCGACCTGACGGCGCGCGCGGTGTTCCTGCTGGCGCGGGGCGCGGAACCGCTCGGCCTGGTGGGCCAGTTGCGTTCGTACGCGTACGAGAACCGGAACCGCTACTACCACCGCTGGCTGGGCGACCTGTGGACGCTCGGCCACGACCCGTCGCCGGAGTCCTTCATCGGCCGGGGCTGGGACGAGTGCGTGGCGGCCCTCGAACGTGTACAGAGTGCCCTGCGCACCCCGTCTCCGGAGACCGACCCGTGCCTGGCGACGGGCGACGGCTGGATCGCCGAGGAGGCGCTGGCCACCGGGCTGCTCTGCTTTCTGCTCTTTCCCGAGGAGCCGGTCACGGCGCTGCGCCGAGCCGCCTGCACCAGGGGCGACTCGGACTCCATCGCCTGTCTGACGGGCGCGTTCGCCGGTGCGCACCTGGGCGCGGCGGCCTGGCCCAAGGAGTGGGCGGAGCGGATCGAGTACCGCAGCGATCTGCTGTCGCTGGCGGCCCTCTGGGACGCCTGACCCGCGCCGACGGCCGTCAGACAGGGACCCGGCCCGGTCCCGGCCCGAGCGCCGAGGCGCGGCGGGCGCGGATCAGGAAGTCCTCCACACGGGCGTGGTCGGGCTCGGCCGGGAGCGGCGAGCGCGCGGCGGCCGCCTCGGCCTCCGCGACGAGGCGGTCCATCCGCCGTTCGATCTCGGACCAGGGAACCTCGCCGTGTTTCACCGCCAGCAGGGACTCCCGGTCCGTGCCGACGTCGATGACAAGCCGGCCCGTACGCAGCAGATCCCGGCAGGACGCGGTGAGGCGCAGCAGATGCATGGCGTGCTTCCAGCGCGGTGCGCCGTGCCGCCGGACATCCGCCACCAGCTTCCTGTGCTGGCCCTCGGCGTACCGGACGAAGGTCCGATGCGCCTGGCGGGACAGGAACGCGTCGCGCAGCGCGACCAGCTCACGGCCCGTGTCGTCGACGCGCTCGACGAGCGGTGAGTGCAGGCACTCCAGGACATTGGGGTTGGCGCGCAGCGCCAGCGAGCAGAAGCGCTCCAGCTCCCACGAGAACTGCTCGGCCGCCGGTCCCTCGACATGCGCCGGAGGCTTCTCGAAGCGCCAGTACAGCGAGGTGGGAGCGAGGAAGACACCACGGATGTCGGTGTCGCTGTCCCGCGTCGCCAGTCCGAAGGCGCGTGAACCCATCACACAGGAGTAGACCGTGTGGTCGCGGACGAGAGCGTCGGGCGGTGTCATGCGCGAGAGAGTACGAGAAGGGCCAGGGCGCCGCGTACTGGTTTCCCGGCCCGCGCCTCCGCCACCGGTCCGGAGTCCGCCGCGGTGGCCCCGCCACCGTCTCGCAGGACGGTCGCGGAAGCCGTTCTCCCGGTGGCTGACTACGCTGGCCGGAGCAGTCGATCACTGAGGAGAGCGTCGTGGCGGTACGAGCGGTCCGTGGGGCCGTCCAACTGGAGCGGGACGAGTCCGCGCACATGGACGACCAGGTCAAGCAGCTCCTCACCGCGATCCTGGAGCGCAATGAGCTCACTCCGGACGATCTGATCAGTATCTGGTTCACGGCCACGCCCGATCTGCACAGCGATTTCCCGGCCGCCGCGGCGCGCGGGCTCGGTATCGTCGACGTGCCTCTGATCTGCGCTCAGGAACTGGACATCGCGGGTGCGCTGCCGCGTGTGGTCCGGATCCTCGCCCATGTCGAGTCCGACCTGCCCAAGTCCGCGATCGCGCACGTCTACCTCGGCGCCGCGGCCGCTCTCCGCAAGGACATCGCCCAGTGAGAAACGCCGTCGTCATAGGGTCGGGCCTGATCGGCACCTCGGCGGCACTGGTGCTGTCCGGCCGGGGGATCACCGTCCACCTCACCGACCACGACCCGGAGCGCGCCCGCACCGCCGCGGCGCTCGGCGCGGGCACGGACGGGATGCCCGAAGGACCGGTCGACCTGGCGATCATCGCGGTGCCGCCCGCCCATGTCGCGGCCACGCTCGCCGCGGCGATGCGGGACGGTGTGGCGCGCGGCTATCTGGACGTGGCCAGTGTCAAGGGCGGCCCGCGGCGCGAGCTGGAGGCGCTCGGCCTCGATCTGACCTCCTACATCGGTACGCATCCCATGGCCGGGAAGGAGCGCTCGGGGCCGCTGGCCGCGACCGCGGACCTCTTCGAGGGACGTCCCTGGGTGCTGACGCCGACCGCGGACACCGACACCGAGGTGCTGAACCTGGCCCTGGAACTGGTCGCGCTGTGCCGCGCCGTGCCGGTCGTCATGGACGCGGACGCGCACGACCGGGCGGTCGCCCTGGTCTCGCACACCCCACAGCTCATCTCCTCGCTGGTCGCGGCCCGGCTGCAGGAGGCCGACGAGACGGCCGTACGCCTCTGCGGCCAGGGCATCCGCGATGTCACCAGGATCGCGGCCTCCGACCCCGGCATGTGGGTCGACATCCTCTCCGCGAACCCGGGGCCGGTCGCCGATGTGCTGGCGGGCTTCGCCGCGGATCTCGGCGAGACGGTCGAGGCGCTGCGCGCGCTCCAGTCCTCGGACGAGGACAAGCGGCGCGGCGGCACGGCCGGTATCGAGGACGTCCTGCGGCGCGGCAACGCGGGCCGGGTGCGCGTGCCGGGCAAGCACGGCGCTGCGCCCACGGTCTACGAGATCGTGTCGGTCCTGGTCAGCGACCAGCCGGGCGAGCTGGCCCGGATCTTCGCGGACGCCGGACGGGCCGGAGTCAATGTGGAGGACGTCCGGATCGAGCACGCGACCGGGCAGCAGGCGGGCCTGGCCCAGTTGATGGTGGAACCGGCGGCGGCCCCGGTGCTCAGCGCGGCCCTGCGGGAACGCGGCTGGTCGATCCGCCAGTAGCGGCCACGCGGCCACCGCGGAGCGGGTACCGGCGGCGTCCCGCCGAACGGGTGCATTCGCGGTCCTGAGTACTCGGTAACCTTGTGCGGGGGCGTACGGACGTCCCCGTACATCCACCCCGTGAACCAGGAAGGTGTCCGCCCCCGTGGAAAACGGAGCAACCGCCGCCCGGACCGCTGTGATCGTTGCCATTGACGGGCCCTCCGGCACGGGCAAGTCGAGCACCTCCAGGGCCGTGGCCGCCCAGCTCGGACTCAGCTACCTGGACACCGGCGCGCAGTACCGGGCGATGACCTGGTGGATGATCAGCAACGGCGTGGATGTGCGGGACCCCGCCGCCGTCGCGACCGCCGCGGGCAAGCCCGTCCTCGTCTCGGGCACCGATCCGGCCGACCCGGCCATCACCGTCGACGGTGTCGACGCCGCGGGCCCGATCCGTACGCGGGAAGTCACCTCCGCGGTGAGCGCGGTCAGCGCCGTTCCCGAGGTACGGGCCGTCATCACCGAGCTCCAGCGTTCCATCGCGTCGGCGGCGGCGTCGTCGCGGGGCATTGTGGTCGAGGGCCGCGACATCGGTACGACCGTCCTGCCGGACGCCGACGTCAAGATCTTCCTCACCGCGTCGCCGGAGGCACGGGCCGCCCGCCGCAGCGGTGAGCTGAAGGGCAAGGAGGCGGCCGATGTCGCCGCCACCCGGGAAGCGCTGATCAAGCGGGACGCGGCGGACTCCAGCCGGAAGACCTCTCCGCTCGCGAAGGCCGACGACGCGGTCGAGGTGGACACCACGGACCTCACGCTGCGGCAGGTCATCGACCGTGTCGTGACTCTCGTCGAGGAGAAGCGGGCCGAACGGTGAGCGCACCGTCCGCACGAGGCGCGGCGATCGGTCGCGGCATCGGCATAGGGTTGATGCACGGGCTCTGGAAACCGCGGGTGCTGGGCGCCTGGCGGGTGCCGGCGAGCGGCTCCGTCATATTGGCCGTCAACCACGCGCACAACATCGACGGTCCGATGCTGATGGGCACGGCGCCGCGTCCGGTGCATTTCCTGATCAAGAAGGAAGCGTTCGTCGGCCCGCTCGACCCGTTCCTGCGGGGCATCGGGCAGCTCAAGGTGGACCGTAAGGCCGCGGACCGCGCGGCGATCACCGGCGCGCTCGCCGTGCTCAGGAACGGCGGAGTGCTGGGGATCTTTCCCGAGGGCACCAGGGGCGAGGGCGACTTCGCCTCGCTGCGCGGCGGGCTGGCGTACTTCGCCGTACGCTCCGGCGCGCCGATCGTGCCCGTGGCGGTGCTGGGAAGCACCGAGAGCCGGGGACGGTTGATACCGGCGCTGCCCGCTCTGCGCGGCCGTGTGGACGTCGTCTTCGGCGACGCCTTCGAGGCGGGCGACAGCGGCGGGCGGCGCACCCGCGAGGCGATGGACGACGCCACCGTACGGATCCAGGAGCGGCTGACCGCCCACCTGGAGAACGCCAGGCGCCTCACTGGGCGCTAGGCAAGACTTGAGTAGTGCGCCGCGTGCCGCGGTGCACCGATCACGATGAACGAGGTACGGACTTCATGAACGACCAGATCGACTCCGGCGACGAGCACGGAGAGCTTGGCGACGCCGAGTACGCGGAGTTCATGGAGCTTGCCGCGCTGGAGGGCTTCGAAGCCGAGGATGTGGAGGGCGCGATCGGTGAGGCCGGTCACGGCCCGCTGCCCGTCCTCGCCGTCGTCGGCCGGCCGAATGTCGGCAAGTCGACCCTCGTGAACCGCATCATCGGCCGCCGTGAGGCGGTCGTCGAGGACAAGCCGGGCGTCACCCGCGACCGCGTGACCTACGAGGCCGAGTGGGCGGGCCGCCGCTTCAAGGTCGTCGACACCGGCGGCTGGGAGCAGGACGTGCTGGGCATCGACGCCTCCGTCGCCGCTCAGGCCGAGTACGCGATCGAGGCCGCCGACGCGGTGGTCTTCGTCGTCGACTCCACGGTGGGCGCGACCGACACCGACGAGGCCGTGGTCAGGCTGTTGCGCAAGGCCGGCAAGCCCGTCGTGCTCTGCGCCAACAAGGTCGACGGACCGAACGGCGAGCCCGACGCGACGGCGCTCTGGTCGCTCGGACTCGGCGAGCCGCACCCGGTCTCCTCGCTGCATGGCAGAGGCACCGGCGACATGCTCGACGCGGTGCTCGAAGCCCTGCCCGAGGCCCCGGCGCAGACCTTCGGCACCGCCGTCGGCGGACCGCGTCGTATCGCGCTCATCGGGCGCCCCAATGTCGGCAAGTCGTCTCTGCTGAACAAGGTCGCGGGCGAGGAGCGCGTCGTCGTCAACGAGATCGCCGGCACCACCCGCGACCCGGTCGACGAGCTGATCGAGCTCGGCGGGACGGTGTGGAAGTTCGTCGACACCGCGGGCATCCGCCGCCGGGTCCACCTCCAGGAGGGCGCCGACTACTACGCGTCGCTGCGCACTGCGGCCGCCGTCGAGAAGGCCGAGGTCGCGGTCGTACTGATCGACACGAGCGAGTCCATCAGCGTCCAGGACCAGCGCATCATCACGATGGCGGTGGAGGCGGGCCGCGCTCTCGTCATCGCGTACAACAAGTGGGACACGCTCGACGAGGAGCGGCGCTACTACCTGGAACGCGAGATCGAGACGGAGCTGGCCCAGATCGCCTGGGCGCCACGGGTAAATGTCTCGGCGCGGACCGGCCGCCACATGGAGAAGCTGGTCCCGGCGATCGAGACGGCGCTGGCGGGCTGGGAGACCCGGGTGCCGACCGGCAGGCTCAACGCGTTCCTCGGTGAACTGGTCGCGGCTCATCCGCATCCGATCCGCGGTGGCAAGCAGCCGCGGATCCTCTTCGGTACGCAGGCGGGTACGAAGCCGCCGCGCTTCGTGCTCTTCGCGTCGGGCTTCATCGAGCACGGCTACCGGCGTTTTGTCGAGCGCCGGCTGCGCGAGGAGTTCGGCTTCGAGGGCACTCCGATCCATATCTCCGTGCGGGTGCGTGAGAAGCGCGGCCGGAAGAAGTGAGCGGCCGGAAGGAGTGACGTGAGGGCCGGTCCGCAGGACCGGCCCTCACGCGTGAACAGGACCCGCCGGTCCGCAGGACCCGCCGTCAGGCACCGCGCCGGGGACCCGGCGGGAGGGCCGCCGGCGCGTGCCGCCCGGTGCGCTGGCGGCCCTCCCGCTGCCAGGACCCCGTGAACGAGGTGTGACCGAGCCCGCTGTGGCCGCCGGCGTATCCGACGTGGGCGGCGTGCAGGCCGGTGCCGAAGGCCGTGAAGCCGAGATTCTCCTCGTTGCTCCGGTCTCCGGGCAGCGCTCTGAAGGACCGGCGGAACTCGGAGTACAGCGCGTCGTAGATCGGCGTCGTCGAATATCCGTCCGCTACGTCCTGCGCGGGGCGCATGGACGGGATCTGGCGCTGGTACGGCTGTCGGGAGGGGTCGTATGAGTGCACATACGTGCCAACGACCCCGCCCTCCGTCGGATGCGGGCAGGCCGCGGAAATTGCCGCCGACGGTGCGCGGGCCGTACCGAGGACGGCCCGGGTGGCCTCGGTCATGTGCCGGCCAGCGGCATGGCCGCGGCGACCAGCATGCCATTGGCCGTGGCCTTGTCCAGGGCGTCACGCAGCAGGTCCTCGCGGGGCTGCTGGCCGATCGCGCCGACCGGCGCGGCGAAGACCAGCACCGTGTGCGACCTGTTGGCCGCCGCCCGCCAGCCCTCCGTGACCTGGAGCGGCTGATGGGCCTGCCACCAGGCGACCGGGCTGCCGCCGCCGGTGCCCGGCTGGAGCACGGCGTGGAGCTGGCCCATCGCGAGCAGCACCGACCAGCCGTGCAGCGGAGCGGGCAGCCGGTTCAGATCGGCGACCGGCTGGAAACCCTGCTCGACGAGGAGCTGGAGGAACTCGTCGGTGGTGCCGCGCGAGCCGGGCCGGGTGATCGCGGCGGTCGGCTCGACGACCAGGGCCGGGTGCAGATCGCCCTCGATCAGCACCAGACCGCTGGTCACGCCGAGAACGGCCTGTCCCGCACCGGCGGCGGCTCCGGGCCCCGGCTCGCTGCTGGTGATGCTCCGGACCGCGCCCTGGAGCTGGTCCTCGGCGACCTGGACGACCTGCGACGGGATGCAGGTGGCATGGGCGAAGGCGAGAACGGCGGTCTCCTCGCCGACGAACAGCACGGTGCTGGTCCGCTCCTGTTCGGAGTCGCCGGGCGTCCGGCAGGAGGTGCAGTCGTAGCTGCCCGGGGAGTTCTCACCGGTGAGCAGCCGGTCGGCTTCTTCGTCGCCGATCTCGGCGCGTACGTCCTCGCTGACGTCGAGCATGCGCGGCACGGGTGGCTCCTCGAACTCAGTGCGTGGGCCGGGCTGTTCCCGGCTCGTAAAGAAGACAACGGGCGAGCCGTGGCCAGGGTCACGCGTGGAATGGCACAGAATCGAACCATCCGGCGAAACGGACGAGGCGTCGCACGAAACCAGTGCTTCCGTGCCAATGCGTGCTGGACGACGGGAAGTTGACCCGGAACGGCGAATCGCGGGTCAGTACATTGACAGGTCGACAAATCGGGAATCAGTGAAGCAATGGGGTGGCTGATTCCCGCTGGTCAGCCCGCCGGTCCGGGTGTCTTCGCTGCGCCGTCCGGGTGCGTGATCGTACGAATGTGCTTGGAGTCGGCACCATCCGGGTCATTTCTGCGTCTACCCAGTCGCCCGGACAGGACCGGCGGGCGGAGGGACCGGCAGGCGGACAGGATTAGGGGGAACCGGCACGGTATGCACATCTCTTTTCTGCTGCACAACGCGTACGGCATCGGCGGGACGATCAGGACCACGTTCAACCTCGCCGGGACACTGGCCGAGCAGCACGACGTCGAGATCGCCTCGGTCTTCCGCCACCGCGAGGAGCCGGCCCTCGGCGCTCCCTCCGGCGTACGGCTGCGTCACCTCGTCGATCTGCGGCGCGACGGTCCCGGCTACGAGGGCGACGATCCGGAGCACGCCAGGCCCGCCCGGGTCTTCCCGCGAGGAGACGGGCGGCACCGGCAGTACAGCCGGCTCACGGACGCCAGGATCGCCGCTCATCTGCGCTCCTTGGAGGCCGATGTCGTCATCGGCACCCGCGCGGGACTCAATGTCCATATCGCTCTGCAGGCCCGGCGCGGCCAGGTCCGCGTCGGGCAGGAACACCTCTCTCTCGACAGCCACAGCCGCCGGCTCCGCCGCGAGATCGGCCACCGCTACCGGCTTCTCGACGCGGTCACCACGGTCACCGAGGCCGACGCGCGCGCCTACCGCGCCCGGCTGCGGCTGCCCGGTGTACGGATCGGCGCGATCCCCAACAGCGTGCCCGCGCCCACTGTCGCGCCCGCCGATTCGACCGGCAAATGGGTCGTCGCCGCCGGCCGGCTCACCCGGGTCAAGCGGTACGACCTGCTGGTGCGGGCCTTCGCGCAGGTGGTGACCGTCCGCCCGGACTGGCGGCTGCGGATCCACGGCGGCGGCGACTCGGCCGGCGACGAGAAGGCGGCGCTCCGGAAGCTCGTCGAGGAGAGCGGGCTGTACAACCATGTGTTCCTGATGGGGCCGGCCGCTCCGCTGGAGGCGGAGTGGGTCAAGGGATCGATCGCCGCCGTCACCTCCAGCCGCGAGGCCTTCGGCATGACCATCGTGGAGGCGATGCGCTGCGGCGTCCCGGTCGTCGCCACCGACTGCCCGCACGGGCCCGGTGAGATCATCGAGGACGGTGTCGACGGCCGGCTGGTGCCGACCGGTGATGTGGACGCCATCGCCGCGGCGCTGCTCGGGCTGATCCAGGACGACGAACTGCGCGGGCGCACGGGACAGGCGGCGCTCGCCGCCTCGGCCCGCTTCGACCCGGCGCGTATCGCCGGGCGCCACGAGGCGCTCTTCACCGAGCTGGCCAGGACTCCTCGGGCCACGCTGCGCGACGCGCTGCGCCGAGGCGGCAGCGCGGTACTGGGCGGCGCGTACAGCGTGCGCGACAAGGCCGCCGACGTGATCCGAAAGGGCAGGACCGCATGACCAGACCCACCGGACGGCGGATGTCGCACGCCGTGCACACCGCCGACTGCATCGCCGACTCGGCGGGCGGGATCACCTTCGACATCAGAGGTGCCGCCCGGCCCGACGCGCTGCTCGTGCTGCGCCGGCGCGGTGGCCGGCCCGGCGAGGCCGGTGACGAGGTCCGGCTGCCGCTGACCGGGGCCGGGGAGTCCCGGCTGCGAGCCGTGCTGCCCAGCACGGTCGATCTGGCCGAGGGACACTGGGACGTCCGCACGGGCGCCGCCGGCGAGGAGCCGGTACGGCCCGGCGTCCGGGATGTACGGGCCCTGATCGACCGGGTCCCGGAATCCGGCCGGGTCTTCGCCCGGATTCCGTATCCCACGCCGGACGGCCGTCTCGCCGTCCGCTCCTGGGTCCGCGCACCGCACGCCGAAGCCGGGACGGTCCGCTGCGACCAGGACACGGCGACGGTCGAGGGCATGCTGTACGGCTCCGAGCTGGGAGAGGGCGCGGAGGCCGAGGCGCGGCTGCGCGGCGGCGACCGTACCCACCGGGTCGCCGTCACCGGCCGTGGCGGGGCCTTCGTCTTCACGCTGCCGTACGGTCCGCTCGCCGCGAAGCCGGTCGAGAAGCGCCAGTGGTGGGATCTCTGGCTGCGGCCGGCGCGGGACGCCGCCGGGATACGGATCTCCCGGATTCTCGACGACGTCTGGGACAAGCGCGCGATCCACGTCTATCCCGGCCACCGGGCGGACGGCTGGCTGGCGGCTCCGTGCTACACCGGTGACAACGATTTCTGCGTACGGCTGGACCCCGCGCCGGTCTCGTCCACGACGCGATGACCTGCCGCGCGATGACCTGCCGCGCGATGACCCGCCGCGCGATGAGCCGCAGAACGTAGTGCCGTCGCAGGCCGTCCGCCGCCATGTCTCGCCGGAGCCCGTGAGGCACTCGCGGACAGCCTCTGTCCGCGACGGCTGCCAGACTCGGCCTCATGTTGGAGACCTCGGCCCGCCTGCTGCGCCTGCTCTCACTGCTCCAGACCCACCGCGACTGGTCCGGCGCCGGTCTCGCCGAGCGGCTCGGCGTCACCACGCGCACCGTACGGCGCGATGTCGACCGGCTGCGGGAGCTCGGCTATCCGGTGAACGCCAGCCCCGGCACGGGCGGCGGCTATCAGCTCGGCGCCGGAGCGGAACTGCCACCGCTGCTGCTGGACGACGAGGAGGCCGTCGCGGTCGCCGTCGGTCTGCGCACGGCGGCGGGCAACGGAGTCGAGGGCATCGGTGAGACCTCCGTACGCGCTCTGGCCAAGCTGGAGCAGGTACTGCCGGACCGGCTGCGCCGCCGGGTCGGCGCACTCAACGCCTTCACCGTGCCGATGCTGCGCGGACCGGAGCGCTCGACCGTCGATCCCGGCGTACTCACGGAGCTGGCCAACGCCTGCCGGGACAGCGAGCGGCTGCGCTTCGAGTACCGCGACCACGAGGGCTCCGCCACTCGCCGTACCGCCGAGCCGCACCGTCTGGTGTGCACCGAGCGCCGCTGGTATCTCGTCGCCTGGGACCTGGACCGCTCCGGCTGGCGTACGTTCCGGGCGGACCGCGTCACTCCGAGGCCGCCGCACGGCCCGCGCTTCACTCCGCGCCCGCCGCCCGCCGAGGATCTCGCCGCCTATGTCTCGCGTGGAGTGTCCACCGGGGCCTATGCCGCCACGGCGGTCATCAGGCTCCGGGCGTCGGCGGAGGAGGCGGCCAGGACCGTGTCTCCGTCCGCCGGTGTCCTGGAGGCGATCGACGAGCACAGTTGTCTGCTGCGGACCGGAGCGGCGAGCCTGGATGTGATGGTGATCCATGTGTTGCTCCTCGGCCTCGACTTCGAGGTGATCGAGCCGCCGGAGCTGACCGACTGCATCAGGACGGCACGCGACCGGCTGTCGCGGGCACTGGGCTGATGGAGCGCGTACGGAGCGTCCGGATATGGCGCGAATCAAACGTGTCGCCGGACGTCGGATTGTGCGGGGGATTCGTGAATTCTGTGCACTTCTTGAATTGATCCGGAACGTCGACGTCATGGTCCGGCAAAGGTGAATTCAGGACGAGTAAAAATCGAGCGATATTCAGGAACACCGAATTACTCCGGAGTGGTGTATGAAGCGCCCGTTGGAGTGAAGCCGTTCGTGTCCGACGCGCGTCATGACCTTGTGACACGGGTGTGACCGGTGACAGACAGGAGCCGTCCCGGCGAGCGTCCGCCCGGCTTCCTTCACCGGCTCCCGGCGCCTACGGTGAGTGGTATGGCACCGACACCGACCCCTCCCGTACACCCTTCCGACGATCCCGCGTCCTACGTCGGCCTCGACGCCGAGAGCGCCGAGCGTCTCGCCCGTGAGCGCGGCTGGAGCACGGTCCGTGGGCTGCCGCCGGGCTCGATCATCACCATGGAGTATGTGGCGGGCAGGCTGAACTTCGAGGTCGACAACGGGCGGGTCGTCCGCTGCTGGCACGGCTGAGCTCGCCGGCGCGGGACAACGGCATGCGGGACCACGGCATACGGAAGGCCCCGGCCGGAGCCGGGGCCTTCCCTGCTGCGCGAGACGGTCTGTGCGTACCGTGCCCGAAGCCTCCGCGCGCCGCTCAGCCGCCCGTCGCCGGCCTTGAGTGAGGCGGGCGACGGCTGCCCGCCGGAGTCATCGGCGGCCGTTCCGCGCGCACCGCGTGCGGCCGTGGCTGGGTGAGCTGAGCGATGGTCCTGTTGCCCGTGACGCGGCCACCCTGACCTGCGGCGACCGGCTTCCTGGCCGCCTCGCCGCCCGGCGTCGCCGGCTGCGCGGCCGGCGCCGGCGTCGGGCCTCCGGCCGCGACCGGAGTGGAAGGAGTGAGCCTTCGGCTCGCACGCCACCGCTCGCGTCCCGCGAAGATCGCCAGCTCGGACCGGCCGATGAGCGGCTCGACCCAGGGCAGTCCCAGCAGGATCAGCAGGCCGGCGGCCCAGCCGAGCAGCACATCGCTCAGCCAGTGCGTACCGAGATAGACGGTCGTCGCGCCGACGCCGAGCGCCACCACGGACGACATGACCGACAGATAGCGCCTGGCCCGCGGCGTGGTGGCCAGATACGCCAGGATTCCCCAGGTCACCACGGCGTTGGCGGTGTGTCCCGAAGGAAATATATCGCCGCCCGCGAAGAGCTCGGCGGAGCCGATCTGCGTCGCGTAGTGCGGGCCGAGCCGCCCGAGCCCGATCTTGACCGCTCCGACGGTCACATTGAGCAGCAGCAGAGCGGCACCGAGAGTCAGCAGCGGCCGCAGCGTGTGCTGGCGCCACGAGCGCCAGCCCAGCCAGGCCGCGATCATCACGGCGGTCGGCCCGCGCTGGCCGAGCACCACGAAGTAGTCGAGGAAGGCATGCAGGCCCGGCCACTGCTGATAAGGCCGGAAGAGCATGACTTTCCAGTCCAGGGTCACCAGCCAGGACGAGGCGAGCACGGCAATGACGATGGCGAGATAGAACGCCAGCGTCCCGCCGAAGAGAGCCTTGCGGGTGCGGCTCATCCGCGGGATCTCTATCTTCGGCGGCTCCGGCTCCCGGTCCAGTCGGGCAAAGATGTCGGTACGCACGCAATCGACGTTACAGCGAGTGAGTGACCGAACAGGTCCATCCGCTCTCTTCGTGATGACGATGTGATGTGGAGTCCGTCGCAAGGGACGGTTTATTCGGGACGGTTCCCGAAAACCACGTGACCTTGGCCGCTATTAATCGACACGCCGTCACGGGAACCGTCTTTGTGCGGAACAGAATTAGTTCACCATGACGTCGTGTGGAATTTCCCTGCCGCTCGCCCTTCCGCCCCGTGGTGTTGGCGCGCCGAGGGTGGCGTACGCCACACTCCCTGGTCGGAACGGTGAGACATGCACCACGCACCACACGCGTTCACTCGCGTACGCTGACGGCTCACTCGCCAGCCGATGCCGGGCCGCCCCGAGGGACGAGGTCCCCGTCGGCCCGCCGAACGCGAGGGACGCATTGGGAGGTACTCAGATGTCCGGGACCACCACGGCCGGAGCACGGCTGCGCGCGGCCACCGGCGGCGGTGCCAACCGCTGGGTCGTCCTGATCGTCCTCTGCGTCAGTCTGCTGCTGGTCGCACTCGACGCGACCGTGCTGCATGTCGCCGTCCCGGCCGTCACCGCGGACCTCAGCCCCAGCGGGGTCGAGCTGCTGTGGATCGTGGACGCGTATCCGCTGGTCTGCGCCTCGCTGCTGATCCTCTTCGGCACGCTCGGTGACCGCATCGGACGCAGACGGGTCCTGCTGCTGGGATACGGGCTCTTCGGGGCCGCCTCGGCGGTCGCGGCCTTCGCCGGCAGTCCGGTGGTGCTGATCGGAGCGCGCGCCCTGCTCGGCGTGGGCGGCGCGATGATCATGCCCGCGACCCTGTCCGTCCTGCGCGCGGTCTTTCCCGACCGGCGCGAGCGCGCGGTGGCCATCGGCGTCTGGACCGCCGTGGCCGCGGTCGGCGCCGCGGTCGGCCCGGTCCTCGGCGGTTTCCTCGTCGAGCACTTCTGGTGGGGCTCGGTCTTCCTGATCAATCTGCCGCTGCTGGCGGTCATCCTGCCGCTCGGCCGCCTGGTGCTGCCCGAGTCGAAGGGCTGCGCCGACGGCCCCTGGGACGTGCTCGGCGCGCTGATGGCGGCGGCCGGAGTGCTCGGCGTGGTCTTCGGCGTGAAGCGCCTCGGCGCCGGAGACGGAGCGCTCGACCCGGCGACTCTCGGCCCGCTGTGTCTCGGCGCGGCCCTGCTGGTCCTCTTCGTACGCAGACAGCGCCGCCGGACGCAACCGCTGATCGACATGCGGATGTTCGCCAGGCCGGCCTTCTCCACCTCGGTGGGCTGCATCGTCCTCGCCATGCTGGCCCTGGTCGGCCTGGAGCTGATCGCCGTCCAGTACCTCCAGCTCGTCCTGGGACTGAGCCCGCTGGAGACCGGGCTGCGGCTGCTGCCGCTGACCTTCGCCGCCATGGCCGCGGGCGCCACCGGATCGGCCACGCTGCGCCGGGTGGGCCCGCGCGCGATGGTGGCCTGGGGTTTCGTCCTCACCGCCGGCGCCGTACTGCTGCTGGTCCTGATGGGCCAGCACGACCGGCCCGCGCTGCTGACCGCTGCCTTCGTCCTGCTCGGCTTCGGACTCCAGACCACGCTCTTCGGCGCGTACGAGTCGATGCTCAGCGAGGCCCCGGCCGAACAGGCGGGCGGCGCGGCGGCCATCGGCGAGACGTCCTACCAACTCGGCGCCGGCATGGGAATCGCGCTGCTCGGCAGCGTGATGAACGCCGCCTACGCGCCCGCGATGTCGTCGGTGCGCGATGTTCCGCCAGGAGCCCGCTCGGCGGCGGCCGAGTCCCTCGGCGAGGCGTATCAGGTGGCGGCCCGGCTCGGCGGGCCGGCCGGAGAGTCCCTGCGGACCGCCGCGCGCCAGTCGTTCGTGCACGGCCTGCATGTGACGCTGCTGGTCAGCGCCGGTCTGCTGCTGCTCGGCGCACTGGCCGCGCTACGACTGCCGAGGATCATGGACTGTCCGGCGCCCGGAGCCGCCCCGGCCGAAGAGGCGCCGAAGGCCCGGCAGGCGCGCGGGATGAGGCGGCCACCGGAGCAGCGCTCCGCGGAGCCACGGCCGGCCGAGCGGCCGTCGTCCCGGCTCCGCAAACCGCCGGAGAAGCGGCCGCCCAAGCTGCGCAAACCGCCGGAGACACGGGAGCCGTCCGATCTGGCCGCGCTGCGCGGAAGGGCCGAGGCGCGGTCCAGGTGAGGGCCGGACGGCCGCCGGGCGGGCCCGGACTGGACGAGCGGCCTACTGGGCCGTAACCTCGGCGCCGAGTCGTGACCAGCGCCGCCAGGGCGTGTTTGCGAGCCGCCGGAGGCCCTTCCCATGTCCGCACCGTCCGCGACGAAGCCGCCGTCCTTCGACCCGGACGACCCGCTCGGCCTCGACGATCTGCTCGACCCGGAGGACCTGGCGATCCGGGACACCGTGCGTGCCTGGGCCGCCGACCGGATCCTGCCGCACATCGCCGGGTGGTACGAGAGCGGCGAGCTGCCCGGCATCCGCGAGCTGGCCCGCGAGCTCGGCACTCTCGGCGCGCTCGGGATGTCCCTGACGGGCTACGGCTGCGCGGGAGCCACCGCCGTCCAGTACGGACTCGCCTGTCTGGAACTGGAGGCCGCCGACTCCGGCATCCGCTCCCTGGTCTCCGTGCAGGGTTCACTCGCCATGTACGCGATCCACCGCTACGGCTCCGAGGAGCAGAAACAGCGCTGGCTGCCCGGTATGGCGACGGGCGAGATCATCGGCTGCTTCGGCCTGACCGAGCCCGACCACGGCTCCGACCCGGCCGGGATGCGTACGCACGCCAGGCGGAGCGGCGACGACTGGATCCTCACCGGCCGCAAGATGTGGATCACCAATGGCTCGGTGGCCGGCGTCGCCGTCGTATGGGCCGGGACCGACGACGGCATCCGCGGTTTCCTCGTCCCGGCCGGCACCGCCGGGTTCTCGGCTCCCGAGATCAAGCACAAATGGTCACTGCGCGCCTCGGTCACCAGCGAGCTGGTCCTCGACGACGTACGGCTCCCCGCCGACGCCGTGCTGCCCGGAGTCACCGGGCTGCGCGGGCCGCTCGGCTGTCTCAGCCATGCCCGTTACGGAATCGTGTGGGGCTCCATGGGCGCCGCGCGCGCCAGCTTCGAGTCGGCGCTCCAGTACGCGAGGACACGAGAGCAGTTCGGCCGCCCGATCGGTGGCTTCCAGCTCACCCAGGCCAAACTCGCCGACATGGCCGTGGAACTGCACAAGGGCATCCTGCTCGCCCATCATCTCGGACGGCGCATGGACGCGGGCCGGCTGCGGGCCGAGCAGATCAGCTTCGGCAAGCTCAACAATGTGCGGGAGGCGATCGAGATCTGCCGGACCTCGCGGACCATCCTCGGCGCCAATGGGATCTCGCTCGAATACCCCGTGATGCGGCATGCGACGAATCTCGAATCGGTGCTCACCTACGAGGGCACCGTCGAGATGCATCAGCTCGTGCTGGGCAAGGCGCTCACCGGCCTCGACGCCTTCCGGTGACCGGTAGGACACCAGGCGGAACCGGTGAGCGCCCTGCTCAGCTCTGGTTGAAGAAGCCGTCCTGCGCGCGGCCCGCGGAGTCACCGGTGACGATCTCGGTGTCGGCGGGGGTCAGCAGGAAGACCCGGGTGGCCACGCGCTCGATCGAGCCGCGCAGCCCGAAGGCCAGTCCGGCGGCGAAGTCCACCACGCGCTTGGCGTCGGTGGGCTCCATGGCGGTGAGATTCATGATGACCGGGACGCCGGCCCGGAAGAGTTCCCCGATGCCCCGGGCGTCCCGGAAGCCGTCCGGGGAGACGGTGGCGATTCTGCGGTCCTGCTCGTGGGCGCTCCGGGAGGCGACCCGCACGCGAGGGTCGGTCTTCCAGTTGTCGCCACTTTCCGCACCCTCGGCGTACTCGTCGTCGTAGTAACGCTCGTCGTTGTCCTCAACGAGGCCCAGCCAGGCACTCGCCTTGCGCACCGATCCCATGGACGCCTCCTTTCACCGCGGTCACATGTCGTTCCCTATCCCTATCGTCGTCCATGATGCGGATTGCGCGCCAAGGGGATAGTCGGCGCGCAGGCGATTCGTGACGCTACTGGTGCAGAAGATGTGGTGATTCGTCAAGGTTCTTCCAGCGTACGGGCCCTGACGGGGTGCAAAATATGAACTTCCGGCCAGATGGGTGACGTAGGGGACGTCCGGGTGAACGGGTCACTCGATACGATGCGTTCCGCACACGCGAACGACTCTCGGGGGACAGTTGTGTTCGGAATCGTCAGACCGTGCGGCCATCGGCTCACCGGCGGACTCAGAAGCGAGTGGATGGCCCATCTCTGCGGGCTGTGCCTGGCACTTCGTTCCGACCATGGACAGCTCTCGCGGATCGTCACCAACTACGACGGCCTGATCGTCTCGGTTCTGACGGATGCTCAGACCGAGCGGAGCGCCGCGCGGCGGCGCACGGCGGGGCCCTGTCCACTGCGTGGTATGCGCACCGCTCCGGTCGCCAGTGGCGAAGGCGCCCGGCTGGCGGCCGCGGTGTCGCTGGTGCTCGCCTCGGCGAAGGTGCGGGACCACGTCGCGGACGGAGACGGGGCGTTCAAGCGGCGGCCGGTGGCCGCCGCCGCGCGCCGGGTCGCGGCCGGCTGGGACAGGGCGGGCGCGCGTGCCGGCGCGGAACTGGGCTTCGACACGGCCGTACTGGTCGACGCGGTCGACCGGCAGCCGGGGACCGAGGCGCTGGCCGGCCCCGGCACCCCGCTGCTCACCGTCACGGAGCCGACCGAGACGGCCACCGCGGCCGCCTTCGCGCACACCGCGGTACTGGCGGGCCGGCCCGGCAACCGGGCGCCGCTGGCCGAGGCCGGACGGCTCTTCGGACGGCTCGCGCATCTGCTGGACGCCGTGGAGGATCAGGGAGCTGACGCGGCGTCGGGTGCGTGGAACCCGCTCACCGCGACCGCCACCTCACGCGCGGAGGCGCGGCGGCTCGCCGACGACGCCGTACACGGAATACGTCTCGCGCTGCGTGACGCGGAGTTCACCGACGGCACGCTGGCGCATGTGCTGCTGGCGCACGAACTGCGCACCTCGGTGGAGCGCGCCTTCGGTGCGGCGACCTGTGCGCACCAAGGGCACGGCGGACAGCACGGCGGGCCGCCGGGGCCGTACGACGGCCCGGGCGCGGGGCCGTACCGCTCCGACGGTCCGTACGGCTCCAACAACCCCTACGGCGGCGGGAACCCGGGCGCGCCGGGCGGCCCGGGCGGGCTCCCGCCCGGTTTTGAGCCGGATCCGCCGAAGCCGGGCAGGCGCGGATTCTGGGCCGGCTGCGCGGTCTTCGTCGGACTGTGCTGCACCTGCAAACTGTGTTGCGCGGAGGAGTACGAGGGCCCCTGGTCGCGCAAGAAGCGGGAAGGCTGCTGCCGGGAGTGTGACTGCGACGGTTGTCCCGACTGCTGTGACTGTGGCTGCTGACGCGGTCGATGCCGACAGCGGACCGGACTGGCTGGGCGAGGGGAATGAAGCGTGGTGTCTGCGTGTGAAGGCACGCGGGGACGGGCGCGAGCGCCGGAGGCCGTGCAGGGCGTCAGCTCAACAGGAAGAGGACCACACTCGACCGAAGTCGATGTGGGAGCGTGTGACCAGCCACTGCTGCGAATACATGCGCCAAGTGGAACAGGCATCCGTTTCCGCGTCAACTGGCTGAGACGGTCGGCTCACAGTGCGGACAGGCTTGACAACCGGCCGTGCGCACGCCGTAGCCTCGACCTGGCAAGCGGACCGTGCTGAGGGGCTCGATCCGGCTGCGTTTCCATGAAGGCACCTCCCGTGCACGATCTCTGTATCCACGGAGCCTTCGCATGCCTGTCTCATCGGACACCGCCCGTAACCGGCCCGTCACCCCGTCTCTTGTCGTCATCGGCGCCGGTCCGCGCGGCACGGGTTTTCTGGAGCGGATCGCCGCCAACGCGCGGTCCCTTTACGGCGGCCTGCCCCTGGACATCCATCTTGTGGACCCGCATCCACCGGGCGGCGGCCGGATCTGGCGGCGTGACCAGTCGCCGCTGCTCTGGATGAACTCCATGGCCCAGGACGTCACGATGTACACCGACGACACGGTGCCACTGGCCGGGCCCGTACGGCAGGGGCCGGCGCTGCACGAGTGGGCACGGGACATCAGAGAGGGCCGGTCGAGGATCTCCGCGGAGTCCGAACGCGCCGAGTCCGAACGCGCCGAGTCCGAACGCGCCGAGTCCCGAGGCGGTGAGTCCGATGGTGAGAGGCCGCCGCTCCGCACGGAGATAGCCGAACTGACCGGCGAGACCTTTCCCAGCCGGCGGCTCCAGAGCGCCTATCTGAGCTGGGTCTACGAACAGACGGTGGCCGCGCTGCCGCCCGGTGTCACCGTCCACCGGCACCGCACCCACGCGTTGCGTGTCAGCGGTCCGCGCGACGGCCGGCAGCGCGTATGGCTGGAGGACCGCGTTGAACCGCTGCTCGCCGATCTCGTCGTACTGACCCTTGGCCATCTCGACGGTGAACCGGACGAGGAGCAGCGGGAGTTGAGCCGCTTCGCCGACCGGCACGGGCTGATCCATCTGCCGCCGGACTTCACCGCGGACAGCGATCTGTCCGCACTGCCCGCAGGCGAACCCGTCATCGTCCGTGGCTTCGGACTCGCCTTCATCGATCTGATGGTGCTGCTCACCGAGGGACGCGGCGGCCGCTATTCGGACGCCGCCCGCGAGAACGGCGACGACGGCACCGACGGAAAGCTCGTCTACCACCCTTCCGGCCGCGAGCCGGTCCTGTACGTGGGATCCCGGCGCGGTGTGCCGTACCACTCCAAGATCGGTTACGGACTGGACGGCGAACGGCCTCCGCTGCCGCGCTTCCTCGGTCCCGAACAGATAGACGAGCTGCTGAACAGACCGGGACCGCCGGACTTCCGGCGCGATGTCTGGCCGCTGGCCGAAAAAGAGCTGGGCTACGCGCACTACCACCGGCTCTTCACCGCCCATCCGGAGCGCACCCGCATCGCCTGGACCGACTTCGAGGAGAAGTACGCGGCGGTCGAACCCGCCAGTCCGGAGCTGGAAGCGCTGGTCGCCGCGGCCGTGCCCGACCCCGCCGACCGGCTCGATCTCGATGCCCTCGACCGTCCGCTGCGAGGAGTGCGCTTTCCGTCGTACGACGCGCTCCAGGACGGCCTGCGCCGCTACATAAGCGACGATCTCGCCCGGCGGCACGACCCCTCGCACAGCGCGGACCTGGCCGTCTTCCTCGGGCTGCTCTCCGTCTACGGCCAGCTCATCCGCCTCGGCGACATGGGCGACACGGGCGGCCGGTGGCACGGCTTCTTCAGCTATGTCGCCTCGGGCCCGCCGGGACCCCGGCTGCGCCAGCTCCTCGCGCTCTCCGAGGCCGGTGTCGTCCGTTTCCTCGGCCCGGACATGACGGTCGAGGCCGACGAGCGGCGCGGTATCTTCCGGGCCGGCGGCGCCGGTGTACCGGGAGAGCACATCGAGGCCCGCGCGCTGGTCGAGGCCCGGCTCCCGGACCCCTCGCCGGAGCGCACCCGCAGTCCGCTGCTGCGCGGGCTGTACGAGGAGGGCGCCGCCGCGACATCGGCGGGCCTGGTCCGGGTCGACCCGGACGACGGACGGCTCCTGGAGAGCGACGGCAGGCCGCATCCACGGCGCTTCGCGCTCGGCCCTTACACCACCGCGCGGTCGAGCGGCGCCTTCACCCGGCCCCGTACCGGAGGAGCGGCGTTCCGGCAGAACGACGCCACCGCGCGGGCCGCGCTCGGCCTGCTCCGCGACCTGTCCTGTCGCACGAGCCCAGGCGCCTGACCGCGTCCCGCTCCGGGGCTCAGAAGCCGGCGGGACAAAGCCCCGGCACCGCGACCCCGGACGCCGGCAACCACGCCGCCAACAGAAGCTGAAAGGCCGTCATGTCCGCACTCCGACCCCTGCATCTGGCCGCCGAGATCGGCGGTCCACCGGAGTACGAAGCCGCGCCGTACGTCGAACTCGCCAGGCTCGCCGAGCACGGCGCCCTCGACTTCGTCACCCTCCGGGACTCCTTCGCGCGCCCCGGCCCGGACGCGCTCGCCGTACTGGCCCGGGTCGCGCCCGCCACCGAGCGCATCGGCCTGGTGCCGACGGTCACCACCACCCACACCGAGCCGTTCCATGTCTCCACGGCCGTGGCCACTCTGGACTGGGTGAGCCGGGGCCGGGCCGGCTGGCTCGTCGATGTGTCGGACACTCCGGCGCAGGCCAGGCTCTTCGGCCGGCGTCCCGCCGCGCCCGCCGCGGACCTCTGGCAGGAGGCGGGCGAGGTCGCCGACGCCGCGGCCCGGCTGTGGGACGGCCGGGAGGACGGCGCCGGGATCCGCTCCACGGCGACCGGCCGCCTCGTCGGCCGGGACAGGCCGCACCATGCCGGCTTCGAGGGCACCGGCTTTCCGGTCCGTGGCCCGGCCGTGGTGCCGAGACCACCGCAGGGCCATCCCGTCACCGTGGTCGATGTGACCGGCGGCCACAGTGTCAGGACCGCCGCGCGGTACGCCGATGTGGTCCTGGTCGGCGCCGCCGCGCCCGAGCGGATCGGAGCGGTCCGGGAGGAGCTTCGCGCCCGCGCCGCCGGCCACGGCCGCGACCCGGACACGCTGCGGGTACTGGCCGCGCTCACCATCGATCTGAGCGGCGGTGAACGGCCCGCGGAACCGGGCCTGGAGAGCGCGCCGCGCACCACCGCCGGGGCCGGCGGCCCGCACTACCGTGGCGGTCCCGTCGATCTCGCCGAACTGATCACGGCCTGGCACCGGACCGGCGCCGTGGACGGCTTCCATCTCACGCCGGCCGAGCCGTGGCGCGATCTCGAACGGCTTGTCAACGGCACGGTGGCGCTTCTTCAGCACCGCAGCCGGTTCCGTACCTTCCATCCGGGCGGCACCCTCAGGGAACATCTCGGCCTCGCCCGCCCGGCCACCCAGTACACGCTCGCCGGAGGGACCGCGTGACCGCCGTCCCGACCGGTGCCACCCGCGCCGCGGGCTGCGCCGTCCGCAAGCGGATGCATCTCGCCGCGCGTCATCCCGGGACCGGCACCACCGCCGTCAGGACCGGCCGGCGTTCGAAGCCGGGAATCGATTTCTCCTCCTTCGAGCACCTGGCCCGTACCGCGGAGCGCGGGAAGTTCGACTTCCTCTTCCTCGCGGAGGCGCTGCGTCCGCACGAGCACCAGGGCCTGATCCACGAACCGGACACGGCCGGCCGGCCGGAACCGATCACCGTGCTGAGCGCGCTGGCCGCCGTCACCGACCGGCTCGGTCTCGCCGCCACCGTGAGCGCCGCCTTCAACGAGCCGTACGAACTGGCCCGCAGGCTCGCCACCCTCGACCATCTCAGCGCCGGCCGCGCCGCCTGGCACGCCGTCACCTCCTCCGACTCGTCGGCCGGAGAGGACGTCCGGCGCGGCCGTCCGGAAGGCACCGGCCGCTACATCCGGGCCGCGGAGTTCGTCGCGACAGCCCGTGAACTGTGGGACTCCTGGACCCCCGCAGGACCCGGCTCCCCGCACGGCGCTCCCCGCCCGTTCGCCCACTCCGGCGCGCACTTCGACATCGCGGGAGAGTTCACTCTCCCTCGCTCGCCGCAGGGCCACCCGGTGGTCATCCAGGCGGGCGGCTCCGAGGAGGGCCGGGAGTTCGCCGCCTCCGCCGCCGATGTCGTCCTCACCCGCCACGGCACCCTGGAGGCGGGCCGCGCCTTCTACGCCGATACCAAGAGCAGGCTGGCGAAGTACGGCAGGACACCCTCCGACCTCAAGATCATGCCGAGGGTCACCGTCGTCCTCGGCGACAGTGACGCCGAGGCACAGGAGCGGGCCGCCGCGATCCGCGAGCGGCGGGTCTTCCCGCACTTCGTCGGTGCCCCGGAGACTGTCGCCGAGGCGCTCGACACCTTTGTGCTGGAGGACGCGGCGGACGGCTTCGTCCTCACACCTCCGCTCACGCCGGGCGGTCTCGACGACTTCGTCGACCGTGTCGTCCCTCTTCTCCAGGAGCGCGGAGCCTTCCGTACGGAATACACGGGCTCCACGCTCCGCTCACATCTTGGGCTGCTCAGCCCCGTGCCGAAAGGTTGACCCGTATGACCACCGAGAGTTCCGCCGTCTCCGGCGCCGCCGCGGCGGCGCCGGAGACGGTCCAGGACTGGAAGAGCTGGCACGAGCAGCGTGTCTTCACGGTGTCCGCGCCGTACGGACCGCTCTCGCTCACCGGCACCCACTGGCTCGGAGACCATCCGGAGGGACACCTTCCGGCGGTTCCCGGAGTGTGGCGCGAGGACGGTGACGAGGTGGTGCTGACCGCGGCGGCCGAGGACGGTCTGACCGCCGACGGCCGTCCGCTGGCCGGCCGGATCCGGCTCACCGCCGACCGGCCGCCGAACGCGGAGTCCCGGATCGCCGCCGGTGAACGCCGGTTGGTCGTCCTGCGTCGCGAAGGGCTCTGGGCGGTACGCGACTTCGATCCGGACTCGGCGGCGCGGCGCGCGTTCCTCGGGATCGACGCCACGCCGTACGACCCGGACTGGGTGCTGCCGGGCCGCTTCCGCCCGTACGACGAGAGCCGTACCGTCCAGGTCGAGAACGCCGACGGACGCGAACGGGGCCTCGGCCTCGGCGGCGAACTCTCCTTCACCGTCGGCGATACGGCACACACCTTTCAGGCCGCGGTGGAGCCCGACGGCTCTCTCTGGGTGGTCTTCGCCGACACCACCAGCGGGAAGGAGAGCTACCGCTTCCGCTTTCTGCGTCCCGCCGCTCCGGCCGAGGACGGCACGGTGACGGTCGACTTCAATCGATCGCTGCTGCCGCCCTGCGCCTTCGCGGACCACTTCATCTGCCCGTTCCCGCCGCCCGGCAACACGCTCCCGATCGCCGTCCCGGCAGGAGAGCGCGACCTTCTCGGCGGCTGACACCACCGCTTGTCCTCCTCCGTACCGCGCCGGGACTGCTCCGTACCGCGCCGGGACTGCTCCGTACCGCGCCGGGACTTCTCCGGGACCGCTTCGGGACTGCTCCGGACCGCTCCGGGACCGCCGCAAGGGACGCCTCAGCCCCGTCCGCCTCACCCGTCACGGACGGCCAAAAGGCGCCCTTGCGCGGCCGGTTGTGGCCCCCAATACTCCCGAACAGCGCTGGTCGGGAGTACGGCTTTTCCGCAATCCGGATGAGCGCTCCCGGCTGCGCCTCACGGGCCCGGCACCCCACCCGCGGGCCCCCGATTCCCTTCGGAGGAACGACACGTGAGGATCAAGCGCACCACCCCCCGCAGTGGCATAGCCAGACGCATCCGTCTGCTCGCCGTCACCACCGGACTCGTCGCCGCCGCGGCGCTCGCGGTACCCGCCGCGAACGCCGACTCGGCCGGAGTCTTCAGCGCCTCCCAGCTCACCGCGGCGAGCGACGCCGTACTGAGCGCGGACGTGGCGGGCACCGCCTGGTACGTCGACAAGGCGAGCAACGATCTCGTCATCACGGCCGACAGCACCGTGTCCACGGCCGAGATCGCCGAGCTCAAGCAGGCCGCCGGAGCCAACGCCGGCGCGCTGCGCGTCGAGCGCACACCGGGCAAGCTCTCCAAGCTCATCTCCGGTGGCGACGCCGTGTACGCCACAAGCTGGCGCTGCTCGGCCGGCTTCAACGTCGTCAGCGGCAGCACCTACTACTTCCTGACCGCGGGACACTGCACCGAGGGCAATCCGCCCTGGTACACCAACTCCTCGCACTCCACGAGCATCGGTCCCACGGCCGGCTCCAGCTTCCCGGGCAACGACTACGGCATCGTGCGGTACTCCAACACCTCGCTCGCCCACCCGGGCACGGTCGGCAGCGTCGACATCACGAGCGCGGTCAACGCGACCGTCGGTATGTCCGTCACCCGCCGCGGCTCCACCACCGGTATTCACAGCGGTTCCGTGACCGGACTCAACGCCACGGTCAACTACGGCGGCGGAGACATCGTCTCCGGCCTGATCCGTACCAACGTCTGCGCCGAACCCGGCGACAGCGGCGGCCCGCTCTACTCCGGCTCCCGCGCGGTCGGTCTGACCTCCGGTGGCAGCGGCAACTGCTCCTCCGGCGGTACGACCTACTTCCAGCCGGTCACCGAGGCCCTGAGCGCCTACGGCGTCACCATCCTCTGACCCACGGCTGACCGTCCGCGACGGCGGAGCCGCGGATCCACGGAACCGCGGCCGCCACCGGCGAGCCCTCGGCCGACCACCGGCCGGGGGCTCGCTGCCGCGTGTCTCTGAGAAGATGTCGGGATGGTCGGCCACGGAGGGACCGGAGGGCCCGGAGCAGTGAAACGCATCGGAGTGACGGGCCACCGGGACATCCCCGCCGAGGCCCACGCGCATATCGAGGCCGCCATCAGGACCGCGCTCCGCGGCCATACGGGCTCCCTGCGCGCACTCTCCAGCCTGGCGGCGGGCGCGGACCAGCTCTTCGCCTGCCTCGCGCTGGACCGCGGCGCCGAGCTGACCGTGGTCATTCCCAGTGGTGACTACGAGGACGGTTTCGACGACCCGGAGGAGCTGGCCGGCTATCTGCGTCTGAAGAACCGGGCCACGCTGGAGGTCCGGATGGCCTTCCCGCACTCCACCGACGAGGCCTACTACGCGGCGGGCACCTATATCGCCGACAACTGCGACCGTCTGCTGGCGGTCTGGGACGGCCGTCCGGCCCGCGGCCTCGGCGGCACCGGCGACATCGTGCGGTACGCGCGCGAGCGCGGAAAGCCGGTGACGGTGATCTGGTGCGAGGGCGTCGAGCGCACTTAACCCCTCACGGGACCCGCCCGCGTCCACCGACGGCGCGGTCCCTCGCTCAACTCCCACAACCTCTCTCTCAACTCCGGTGGCGGACAAGCCAGTCGGTGTGCTGTGGCGAGACGATCCGCTCGGTCTCGTACACGGCGTTCGCCCACTGCTCCTCGGTGACCATCGTCTCCATCGCCGTATGCATCGCCGCCAGGTCCTCCTCGACCAACGAGTGTGCGGAGATGAGGGGTTGATGGCGCCGTATCTCGCTCCACGCCAGACAGGCGGCGGCGGACGCCGAGAGCAGACCCAGCACGGCCGAGGACTCCGTCACCGAGAAGGCCCGCAGCGCCGTCAGCAGGAGCGCCAGCAGGGTGAGCAGGACAATGGTGGCCGACCAGAGCGTGGTGGCGTGGCGCGAGACCACCGTCCGGCGGTGATACCAGTTCCGCTGCTCGATCAGCCGGTCCCTGACATAGGTCTCCTTGCGGACGCTGAACGGTTTCTCGCGCAGCGTCCGCATGGGAGCCGTTATCAGCTCACCGGCCGGTCCCGGCCCGCCGTCCGTGCCGTCCCGTGGATCCTGCCAGCCGACCTTCCGCAGCTCTCCGAGCCCCGCCTCCATCCGGACGGCGAACAGGCCCGCGGCGTCCGCGGCGCCGGAGTCGAAGGGCGCGCCGTGCACCGCGTACCGCCAGGAGAGCGATTTGATGAACTCCGCTGCGGAGCGGTTGAGTTGCCAATGCGACGTTGCTCTGTGGCCGGCCGACCGGAAGGTGAGCAGAAGTACGCCCGCGTAGGCCAACGCGCCGAGAGCGCTGACGACTTGGAACGAACCTCCCAGCCTTGCCTGCCAGGGCAGTGAGGCCGGTACGGCGCCCAGGACCAGCAGCAGCAACTGGAGGCGGGTCGCGTTGACTGCCTTCCGCTGCCGCGCGATGGCGAGCGCGTCCGCGTGATGGAAGAGAACCGGCAGATCAGCGTTGTGGAAGACCATGCTGTGCAGTGGTCCGCGTAACTCGGCCATGCGCGCCCCCGTCTGCTGTTTTGTTGTCACTCGATCGATGGAATGGTGCGTTCCGCGCCGCGTCGTGAATTCCCGGCAACGCTTCTGTCTCGGCGTCATGTGCCGAGTTGCCGCGAGAGTTCATGAGAGTAAAGTCGAGCCGCTGACACTGCAACGGTGCCGTGTCTCCTGTTCGGACAACATGATCAAGGACGGCCGTCGTGACTTATCAGACCTCTGTCACCTTCGCCACTGCGAAGAAGAACCGGGTTCCCCTCGCGGAGATCGATGTGCGCGACGCCGAGGTCGCCAAGAAGCTCGGACGCGTGCTGCCCATGCCCAGCCACCGCACCGCGCGCGTGTCGAGCTTCAACTCCGCACTCTGAAGCGCCTCCAGGAGCCTCATCCAGCACCACGGACGTCGCCTTCCGGGCGGCGGTACCGTTGTCGAAACACACTCTAGACTGGCGTAATGACAGGACCGCTGGTCCCATTTCGCGAGATCGTTCTGAAGGTCCACAGCAGGTGTGATCTTGCGTGTGACCACTGCTATATCTACGAACACGCCGATCAGAGCTGGCGCACCCGCCCCAAGACAATCTCTGACGAAGCGATTTTATGGACGGCTCTGCGACTGGCAGAGCATGCCAAGACCCATGACCTGCCCTCCGTGTCAGTGATCCTGCACGGAGGGGAGCCACTGCTGGCGGGCATCGCACGGCTGCGACGCGTCTGCGAGGAGCTGACCAGGGCCCTCGACGGAGTCGCCGAACTCGATCTCCGGATCCACACCAACGGGCTCCAGCTCTCGACCCGCCATCTCGACCTCTTCGACGAGTTCGACGTCAAGGTGGGCATCTCGCTCGACGGCGACCGGGCGGCCAATGACCGCCACCGCCGCTTCGCGGACGGCCGCAGCAGCCATCCACTGGTCCTCAGGGCCGTCGGACTGCTCCGCCAGGACCGCTACCGCCATCTCGATCTCGGGCTGCTGTGCACCGTCGACGCGGCCAACGATCCGGTCGCGGTGTACGACGCGCTGGCCGCGCTCGATCCGCCGCGGATCGACTTCCTGCTGCCGCACGCCACCTGGGACGCGCCGCCGCCGCGCCCGGACGGTTCGCCCACCGCCTACGCCGACTGGCTGCTCGCGGTCTTCGACCGCTGGGACGAGCGGGGCCGCCGGATGCCCGTACGGCTCTTCGAGTCGGTGCTCTCCACTCTCTCCGGGGGCCCGAGTCTCACCGAGTCACTGGGACTCGCGCCCACCGATCTGGTCGTCGTGGAGACCGACGGCACACTGGAGCAGGCCGACTCGCTCAAGAGCGCCTACGACGGCGCGGCCGCCACCGGCTTCGACGTCTTCTCGCACGCCTTCGACGAGGTCGCCGCCCATCCCGGTGTACGAGCACGTCAGCTCGGGCTCGGCGGCGTCGCGGAGACCTGCCGGCGGTGCCCGGTCGTACGCTCCTGCGGCGGCGGGCTCTACACGCACCGCTACCGGTCGGCGCCCGGTGCGGACGGCACCACCGAAGGCGGCTTCGACAACACCTCGGTCTACTGCGCCGACCTGGAGGCGCTGATCCGCGGTGTCGAATCCCGTACGGCCGCCGCGAGCACCTCGCCCGCCGTCACGGACACCGGCGAACTGCTGGTGGCCCAGCAGGACCTGACCCGCGCGCTGCTGGCCGGCCTGCACAGCGAACTCGCGGGCAGAGGCGGCGAGGCCTGGCAGGAGGCATGGGAGCTGGCGGGCGTGGTCGAGGCGCGCTCCGACGGGCTCGACGAGGTGCTCGCCCACCCCTACACCCGCACCTGGCTGATCGATGCCGTGGCCGCGCTGCGCCAGGAGCGTCCCGGCGCGCTCGCCGCCGCGCGCGGACTGTCGTCGTATGTGGCCGCCGCGGTCGTCCGAGGCGGGCTGGACCTGCCCGTACGGGTCCGCTGGCGGGACGGCGCGCTCCGGCTGCCCACCCTCGGCGAACTGCGCCTCGGCGGTCCCCAGGAGAGCGGAGAGGCCGAGGTGCGCAGCGCCGGGAACGGCTTCCTGGTGCGTACCGGCACGACGGAGCGGCTGGTCCCACGCCGCGGCGAGGCCACCTCGCACTGGCGTCCCGTGCGCGGGCTCGTCCTGGCCGGGTCGCCCGCTCTCGCACTCGACGACCTCGACCCGTACCGCGACTGCTACGGCGCGCCCGTCCATCCCGGACTCGGCCCCGACGCGGCCGCCGAGTGGAGCGGCCGGCTGGCCGCGGCCTGGAGGCTGCTCGGTGCCGCCGTGCCCGAGCAGGCCTCGGCGGCGGCCGAGTCGCTGTCCACACTGACGCCGCTGCTCTCCGCCGGACCCGAGGTGGGCGGACACGGCTACGGCGCGCTGGGCGTGCCCGTACGCGGCGGCGCAGAAGAGCTGGCGCGCGCGCTGCTGCGCGGCTTCCGCCGGGCCAGGCTGCGGGCGCTGACCGAGGTCACCGACCTGTACGCGCGGGACGGCGAGTGGAGCCGGCCCGCGCCCTGGCGCGAGGCACCGGTCCCGGTGTCGGAACTGCTGGCGGGGACGTACGAGCGGGTGGGGCTGGCGGCGTACGACCCGGCGTACCGGGACCATGCCCGCCGGGCCCTGGACACACTGGAGAACGCGGCCGAACTGACCGTCAGCGGGAAGAGCCTGCTGGCGGCGCTGCGGAAGGAGGCCGACCATGGCTGAGAACGAGACCGGGACCAGAGCCGCGAGCACGGACGCGCTGACGCGTGATCTCGCGGCGCTGGGAGTCACACCCGGGACGACACTGCTCGTCCACGCGTCCCTGAGCGGCACCGGACTGGACGCAGACGACCTGCGCACCGCGCTGCTCACGGCGCTGGGAGACGAGGGCACCCTGGTCGTCCCGGCCTTCACCGAGGAGAACTCCGACACCTCCTCGGCCCATCTCGCGCGCATCCGGGGGATGACCCGCCGCCAGGCGGCGGCCTTCCGGGCACGGATGCCGGCCTTCGACGCGGAGACCACACCGTGTGAGGGAATGGGCCGGCTGGCCGAGTCCGTGCGGACCCATCCCGGAGCCGTACGCAGCGCGCATCCGCAGACGTCCTTCGCGGCCGTCGGACGCCGGGCGCACGAGCTGATGGCCGGCCATCCGCTGCACAGTCATCTCGGCGAGGACTCGCCGCTGGGCGCTCTCGTCAGGGCCGATGCCCGGGTGCTGATGGTCCATGTCGGTTTCGCCGCCTGCACCGCTTTCCATTTCGCCGAATACAAGCGCGCCGCGCCGCCGCGGTCCTATCGCTGTGTGGTGAAAGCGCCTGACGGAAGTCCGCGGTGGGTCGAATATGAGGATGTCGCTCTCGACGACAGCGATTTCGAATCGATCGGCGCCGCGTTCCCGTGGGGCGTGGAGCAGAAGGGACAACTGGGAGGAACATCCGCGAGGCTGTTCCCGATCAAGGCCGCCGTCGCCCACGCGGAGAGCTGGATGACCGAAAAGCGGCGCTGATTGACCGAACGTCATGGGAGGGAGCGGGCTCAGCTCCGGAATGATTGATTGGCTCGCGTCCGCGTCGATCGCGGAGGCGAGTGCTCACACAGGACGGGGGTCGTGTGTACGCGTCACCGCAGCAGCGAGCGGCTGACCATCGGCCGTATTTCTTCTTGAGTTATGCGCACACACCGAGGAACGGTGTGGGAGGACCCGACCCGGACATGTGGGTCGAGCGGCTCTTCCGGGATCTGTGCGGCCATGTGATGGCCATGACGGACCTGCCGGCCGGGGCCCAGGCCGGCTTCATCGACCGGGAGATACGCTCCGGCGAGGGCTGGTCGGAACGGCTCGGCGAAGTGCTGGCCACCTGCCGGGTGTTCGTGCCGCTGTTCTCGCCGCGCTACTTCGCCAGCGAGATGTGCGGCAAGGAGTGGTACGCCTTCGCCCAGCGCGTCATCTGGGAGCAGGCCAAGAACAACCGCACGGCGGAGGCGATCGTCCCCGCGCTCTGGGTGCCGGTGCCGCCGCAGCAACTGCCCGGTCCCGCCGAGCGGCTCCAGTTCAATCACCGGGACTTCGGAGACCGCTATGTCACCGACGGGCTCTACGGCCTGATCAAGCTCCGGGTGTTCGCCGAGGAGTACGAGCGGGCGGTCTACGAACTCGCCAAACGCATCGTCAGTGTCGCCGACACGGCCGCCGTCGGCCCCGGCCGTCCCGTCGACTACCGGCAGGCGCCCAGCGCCTTCGGCGCGAACGGCGGGCCGCGTCCGATGCAGGTCACCGTGGCCGCTCCCACCCGGCACGATCTGCCGGAGGGCCGGGAGGCCCACTACTACGGCAGCATGGCCCAGGACTGGAATCCCTATCACCCGGACTCCGCACGGCCGCTGGCGTATGTCGCCAGGGATCTGGTGCGCTCTCTCAACTACCAGGCCGACATCATCTCGTTCGACGAGGTGTCCGTACCGCACGAAGGCAAACAGGCACCCACCCGGCCGGAGATCCTGCTCGTCGACCGCTGGGCCCTGCGCGACGACGAACAGCGCGAGCGGCTCGCCCAGTTCGACGCCGAGCACCGGCCCTGGGTGAGCGTTGTCGTGCCGTGGAACCGCGAGGACCGGCAGAGCCGGGCGGCCGACGCCGAGCTGAGCGACCAGCTTGAGCGGACCATGCCGAAGAAGATGGGCCAGGGCCGCGCCGCCTGCCGGGCCGCCGCCAAAGGAGTGCCCAGCATGGAGGCGTTCGGTCAGATCCTGCCGCAGGTGGTGGAGGCGGCGGCCCAGCAGTATCTGAGACACGCGGCGGCCTATCCACCGGCCGGCGGCGGCCACACGGAACGCCCGCGGCTGCGCGGCCCGATGGCCGCCGACTACGCGACGACGCACTACATACCCGAGACGCACGACCTGGCGCCCGATGCGGAGGACACGGATGACAGAACGTCGTGACGGACGCATCGTCACCTTCTACTCGTACAAGGGAGGCACGGGCCGCACCATGGCCCTGGCCAACACCGCCTGGATTCTCGCCGCCAACGGACAGCGGGTCCTGGCCGTCGACTGGGATCTGGAGGCACCGGGCCTGCACCGGTTCTTCCATCCCTTTCTCGACCCCTCCACCCTCGGCGCCACCACCGGTGTCATCGATCTGATCACCGAGTACGCCTGGGCCGCGACCAGCCCCGTGGAGCGTCCCGGCGACTGGCACCGCGACTACGCGCGGATCCAGCCGCACGCCGTCTCTCTCACTCCGGAGCCGCTGGGCTGGGAATTCCCGGCCGGCGGCACGCTCGACTTCGTCTCCGCCGGCAAGCAGAACCGCGAATACTCCGCGACGGTCTCCACCTTCGACTGGGACAACTTCTACGACCGGCTCGGCGGCGGCCATTTCTTCGACGCCCTGCGCGACGACATGAAGGCCCACTACGACTACGTCCTCATCGACAGCCGGACGGGCCTGAGCGACATCGCCGACATCTGCACGGTCCATCTGCCCGATGTCCTCGTCGACTGCTTCACCCTCAGCGACCAGTCCATCGACGGCGCCGCCGCGGTGGCCCGCCAGATCGACGAGCGCTACGGCGGCCGCGGCATCCGGATCTTCCCGGTGCCGATGCGCATCGACGAGGGCGAGAAGGAGAAGGCCGACGCCGGACGGGCCCTGGCACGGCTGAAGTTCGACCGCTTTCCCGGCGGGCTCACCGGAGAGGGACTCACCGCCTACTGGGGCGCGGTGGAGATTCCGTACCGTCCCTACTACGCCTACGAGGAGACGCTGGCGACCTTCGGCGACGAGGCCGGACTGAGCAATTCCCTGCTCTCCGCCTTCGAACGGCTGACCAGCTATGTCACCGACGGCGCCATCACCTCGATGCCTCAGGTCGGCGAAGAGATCAGGCTGCGGATCAGGGACGCGTTCACCCGCCGCCGTCCCGCGCTGCCCGCCGATCTCTTCCTCAGCTATGTGGCCGAGAACCGGATGTGGGCCGACTGGATCGAATCGGTGCTCACACGGGCCGGCTTCCGGGTCGTGCCACGCGATGTCTCCGCCGGCCCGGAGACCGCCGGCGCGCGGCGCACCGGGGCCGGCGCCGCCGAGAACGCCGCGCGTACGGTCGTGCTGCTCTCCAGCGCGTATCTCAAGTCCGCGCGGGCCGTGGAGGTATGGGCACGCGCCGCCTCCGAGGAACCCGGCGGCGGCCGGCGCCATCTGCTGCCGCTGCGCGTCGGTGACGTCCGGCTCACCACGCCCTATATCGACCGCAACCCGGTGGACCTGTTCCGGCTGGACGAGGTGCACGCCACCACCGCGCTGCTGCGCGCGCTGGACCGGCCCGTACAGCTCAGCGACGCGGTCTCGCCGGGCCCGCGCTTTCCCGGCACCGTCCCGAAGATCTGGAACGCGCCCGCCCGCAACGCCGGCTTCACCGGCCGCTCCCTCGTGCTGGAGCGGATGCGCGACCAGCTCGGCGGCGGAATGGCCGTGGTGCTGCCGCAGCCGCAGACCCTGTACGGGCTCGGCGGTATCGGCAAGACGCAGGTGGCGCTGGAGTATGTGCACCGTTTCATGGCCGACTACGACCTGGTCTGGTGGATCTCGTCCGAGCAGACCGCCGATGTGGTGGCCGGCCTCGCCGAACTGGCTGTACGGCTCGGGGCGCAGGGCGGCGACGACATGGCGGCCGCCTCGCAGGAGGCGGTCGATCTGCTGCGGCGCGGAATACCGTCCTCGCGCTGGCTGCTCGTCTTCGACAACGCGGACGACCCCGCGCAGCTCCAGCGGTTCTTCCCGCCGGGCGGTCCCGGCCATGTCCTGGTGACCTCCCGCAACCAGAGCTGGTCGCAGTACGGCGACGCGCTGCCCGTCGATGTCTTCCTGCGTGAGGAGTCCGTCGAACATCTCCAGCGGCGCGCGCCGGGGCTGAGCGCCCAGGACGCCGACAAGGTGGCCACCGCCGTGGGCGATCTGCCGCTCGCCGTCGAACAGGCCGCCGCCTGGATCGCGGAGACCGCCACTCCCGTCGCCGACTATCTGGACCAGCTCGCGCGGCAGGCCCCCAGTGTGCTGGCCCTCAACCAGCCCGTGGGCTATCCGGAGCCGGTGGCCGCGACCTGGAACATCTCCATCGAGCGGCTCAAGGAACGCTCACCCGCCGCCGTACGGCTGCTCCAGCTCTGCGCCTTCTTCGCGCCCGAGCCGATCTCCGCGAACCTCCTCTACAGCAAGGAGATGATCGAGGCGCTCAAGCCGTACGACGTCTCGCTCCAGGAGACCCTGGTCCTCGGCCGGGTCATCCGGGAGATCGGCCGGTTCGCGCTGGCCAAGGTGGACCAGGTCGGCAACAGCATCCAGGTGCACCGGCTGGTCCAGGCGATCATCCGGGCCCAGCTCACCGAGGAGGAGCAGATGGACGCCCGGCACGCGGTCCACCGCATCCTCGCGGGCGCCCGTCCCGATGGTGACGAACCGATCGACAACCCCGCCACCTGGGAGAGGTTCAACACGATCTGGCCGCACCTCACACCGTCCGAGGCCAGCCTCTGCCGACGGCCGGAGACCCGCCGGCTGATGATCGACCGAGTGCGCTATCTGTGGAAGCGCGGCGACTGGCCGGCCGCCTCCGAGCTCGCCGGCGAACTGCGCGAAAGCTGGCGGGAGAAGCTCGGCAACGACGATCCGCAGTATCTGTATCTGCGCTTCCATCTCTCCAACATCCTCCGCTCACAGGGCCGTTACGTGGAGGCGCGGGAGCTGGACGAGGAGACCCTGGCGCGCCAGCGCGTGGTCCTGGGGCCGTCCCATCCGCATACGTACATGACCACCAGCGGTCTCGCCATGGACCTCGGCACACTCGGTGAGTACGGCAAGGCGATGGACCTGGCGACGGAGGCGCACGAAGGCTTCAGCGGGATCTTCCACGAGTCCCATCCGAGGACACTCGCGGCCGCCAACAACCGGGCGCTGAATCTGCGGATGGTCGGCCGCTACGCGCAGGCACGCGAGATGGACCAGGACGTCTTCGACCGGCGGACCGAGGTGCTCGGCCCGGGACATCCGTACACCCTCTCCTCGGCCACCAGCCTGGCGCGCGATCTGCGGGAGATCGGCCGGTACGAGGACTCGGTCGCGCTGCTCACCCGCACCTACGCCCTCTACAAGGAACAGATGGGACGGGCCTTTCCCGGCACTCTGGCCGCGGCCAAGAGCCTCGCCGTGTCGCTGCGCAGGGCCGGCCTGCTGGAGGACGCCCGGCGGCTGACCACGGCCACCCGCAACCGCTACCGCGCCAAGTACGGCGCCGACGCCAACCCGGACTCGCTCGCCTGCGATCTGAATCTGGCGGCCGACCACTTCGCCGCGGGCGAGCCGGTGGCGGCGCGGGATCTGGCGCAGGAGGTCGTCGACCAGTACACGCGGGTCCCGGGGGAGCGGCATCCGTACACTCTCGCCGCGATCAACAACCTCGGTATCTACCACTGGGGCTGCGGCGGCCCGGAGCTGGCGGAGCAACTGCTCCAGGACGCGCTGCGGACCATGCGGGAGGTGCTCGGGGACGAGCATCCGCACACCCTTTTCTGTACGGTCAACCTCGCCAACGCCAAGGTGGACCTGGGCGAGCTGGACGAGGCGCTGGCCATCGAGCGGGACGCTGTCGCCGGACTGCGCGCGGTGCTGGGCGCGCACCATCCGGAGGTGCTCGCCGTCGTCTCCAACATGTGTGTGACGCTCGGCGCGCTGGGCCGCAAGGACGAGGCGGCGCGGCTGCGCGCGGAGACCGCCGGAGAGCTGACGCGGCTGCTCGGCGAGGATCACGCGCTGACCCGGCTGGCGCGCGACGAGCGGAGGGCCCACCGCGATCTGGAGCCAATGGCGGTGTGAGACCGGCCGGCCGCGCACGGCGGGGACAGCCCTTAGCCCGTGTCTGACCAGGCACTACTAGTCGTCGATCAGCCAGGTGAGGATCCGCGGGAGGGCGCGCAGCGCGTCGAAGTGCGCGGCGGCCGGTTCCAGGACGGCCGTCGCGCCCGGGATGCGTGCCGCGAGCCAGCGGGAGTGGCCGACCGGTGAGAAGACGTCCTTCTCGCCGTGCCACAGCAGTACGGGCCCCTGGATGTCGGCGGGATCGAAACCCCAGGGGCTGCAGAAGGCGAGGGCGTCGTCGATCCAGCCGTACGCGGAACTCCGCAGCGCCTCCTGGTAGTTGCGCAGCAGCATGGTCCTGACGCCGGCGTCGGAGACCACCACGCGGTCGGAGTCGGTCAGCTCCCTGCGCAGATCGTCCAGCAGCCGTACCGGGTCCTTTCTGATCGCGTCCGCGCGCGGAGTGAGCCGGGCGGCGACGCCGTCCGGGTCCACGGACGCGGTGGTGTACTCCCGGACATTGGAGGCCGCCATGCCCTCGAACCAGTCGAGCCCGGCGGCGTCCCGGGGCGCGAGCGTGACCAGCGCGGCGGTCCGGGTCACCCGGTCGGGCATCAGCGCGGCGCAGGCCAGTGCGTGCGGGGCGCCGCCCGAGCGGCCCGCGACGGCGAACCGCTCCAGGCCGAGGGCGTCGGCGATCGTCCTGACGTCCTGGGCCACATCGGCCACGCTGCGTCCCTGGAGCCGGTCTGAACCGCCGTATCCCGGACGGTCGTAGGCGATGAGCTGCATCCCTCGCTGGTACAGCACCATGCCGCGCGGAGCGGGTCCCAGCCTGCTGCCCGGTGTGCCGTGCAGCAGGAAGACCGGTCTGCCGCGTGGGTCTCCCAGACGCTCCACCATCAGATGCCGCCCGTCCGCCGCGCGCACCCGACGTCGCACCCGTGCCCCTTTCTTCGTACGTACCCGGTGCGGGCACCGTGTCCCTGCATTCCCCGTCGGTGTACTGATCACCCATCGAGGGCCGTTGACGGTGCGGACGCCGGTCCGTCGAGGGCGAATTCAAGACAGGACTAGTCCTCACCCGCTGATGACGTGGTGATTGCTCCAGGTGTTCGCGAATGGAACCGATCCTGGCCGTGGCGGAGCGGCCGGCGGTGCCGGGCGCGGCGTACTCGCCGTACGGGCGTCCTGAAGTCGACCTTGTGTGCTCCCGGCCGGTCTCGGAATAGTGGGCGCCTCATCCTCCGTGCCAGGACACCCCACATGCCCTGACACGGCCCCCACAGGAGGTTGACGTTGCAGCACAGGCGTGTGTCCAAAAAGCGGGCGACGGCGGCAGGCGGTGCCGTACTCGCCCTGGCGGTCGCGGGTATCACCTTCCAGACTGCGAACGCGAGTGAGGGAACACCTCAGTTCACGGTCAAGTCGCTGACGGCGACGGCGGCCGGAAACCTCGCATCCACCCTCGACGAGAAGCTGGGCGGTGACACGGCCGGCTCGTACTACGACGCCAAGACCAGGGCGCTCGTGGTGAATGTCGTCGACGAGCGGGCGGCCGAGGCCATACGCCAGGCGGGCGGCAGGGCCAGACTGGTCGAGAACTCCCTCACCGAGCTCAGGAGCGCCCGGGCGGTCCTCACCGACAGGGCGACCGTGCCGGGGACGTCCTGGGTCGTCGACCCGGTGTCCAACAAGGTGGTCGTCACGGCCGACCGTACGGTCAAGGGCGAGGCGTGGAACAAGCTCAGCGGCGTGGTGAAGGAGCTCGGCGACAAGGCCGAGCTCAGGAAGACGGCGGGAGAGTTCAAGCCCTTCGTCTCGGGCGGCGACGCCATCACGGGCAGCGGCGGACGCTGCTCGCTCGGCTTCAACGTGGTCAAGGGCGGCGAGCCGTACTTCCTGACCGCCGGGCACTGCACGGAGGCCATCCAGACCTGGTCCGACGCGCAGGGCACCGAGATCGGGACGAACGAGGGCTCCAGCTTCCCGGACAACGACTACGGCCTGGTCAGGTACACCGCGGATGTGCCGCATCCCAGTGAGGTCGACCTCTATGACGGCAGCTCGCAGCCGATCACTCAGGCGGGCGACGCGACCGTCGGCCAGACGGTGACCCGCAGCGGCTCGACCACCCAGGTGCACAGCGGCCAGGTCACCGGGCTCGACGCCACCGTGAACTACGGCGGCGGCGACATCGTCAACGGACTCATCCAGACGACGGTCTGCGCCGAGCCCGGCGACAGCGGAGGCTCGCTCTTCGCGGGCGGCACCGCGCTCGGGCTGACCTCGGGCGGCAGCGGCGACTGCTCCTCGGGCGGTGAGACGTTCTTCCAGCCCGCGACGGAGGCGCTCGCCGCGTTCGGTGCCCAGATCGGCTGACCGGCTGACCGGCTGACCGGCTGACCGGCCGGCTGTCCGGCCCAGGCTGCCTTCCGGAGCCCGGCCCACCACTGGTGGGCCGGGCTCTGCCGGTTCCGGGAGCTCACCGGGCCGGTGCGAAGAGGGCGCCACGGCTTTCGCACGAACGTTCGAAAGTTGGTCTATGGTGGAGACGGGGGAGGTGAGAACGGACAGATCCAGGAGGTGCGTGATGCCCGGGTTCACGCATCTGCGCACCGTCTCCGGGTTCTCCCTGCGGTACGGGGCCTCGCACCCCGAGCGGCTGGCCGAGCGCGCCGCCGAGCGGGGCATGGACGCCCTCGCCCTGACCGACCGCGACACCCTCGCGGGAGCGGTCCGCTTCGCCAAGGCGTGCGCCAGGAGCGGTGTGCGGCCGCTCTTCGGAGTGGAGCTGGCGGTGGGCGAGCGGGCGCGCGCGGAGAGCCCCACCGAACGCAGGCGCGCTCCCGTGCGCGGCGGCGCCTTCGTCGACGAGTCCGCGCCGCGCGCGGTCTTCCTGGCCCGGGACGCGACGGGCTGGGCGCAGCTCTGCCGGCTGGTCTCCACCGCGCACGCCGCCGGGGACGGCGGCCCGCTGGTGCCCTGGACGGACAACCACGGCGAGGGACTGACCGTGCTGCTCGGACCGGACTCCGAGATCGGCCGGGCCCTCGCGGCGGGCCGCCCCGACCGGGCCGCGCGGCTGCTCGTGCCGTGGCGTGAGATCTACGGCGACGCGCTGCGTCTGGAGATCGTGCACCATGGCCGGCCGGGCGCCGGACCCGGCTCGCTGCGGCATGCCGCACGTACTCTCGGCTTCGCCACCGAACAAGGCGTACGGGCCGTCCTCAGCAACGCCGTGCGTTACGCCGACGCCGGACAGGGCCCGGTCGCCGATGTCCTCGACGCGGCCCGCCGGCTGGTCCCCATCGATCCCCGGCGGGGCCTGGACAGCGGAGAGCGCTGGCTCAAGGACCCGGCCGGGATGATCCGTACCGCCGAGCTGGTCGCCGAGGCGGCCGGACTGCGGCGCGGCACCGCGCACCGGCTGCTGGCCCTGACCGAGGAGACGGCCGCCGCCTGCCGGGTCGACCCCGAGGACGATCTGGGGATCGGCACCGTCCACTTCCCCGAGCCGCGGCTGGTCGGCGCGGACCGCCGTACCGCCGAGCGGGTGCTGCGCTCGCGCTGCGCCGCCGGGATGGTGCTGCGCGGCTATGACCGGGACCGGGAGTACTGGGCGCGGATGGACGCCGAGCTGGGCACGATCGGCCGGCTCGGCTACGCCTCGTACTTCCTCACCGTCGCCCAGGTCGTCGACGACATCAGAGGCATGGGCATCCGGGTCGCCGCGCGTGGCTCGGGCGCCGGCTCCCTGGTCAACCATCTGCTGGGGATCGCACATGCCGATCCGGTCGGGCACGGACTGCTGATGGAACGTTTCCTCTCCAGCCGGCGGCCGGGACTGCCGGACATCGACATCGACGTCGAGTCCGCGCGGCGGCTGGAGGTCTACCGCGCGATCCTCGACCGCTTCGGCCCCGAGCGGGTCGCGGCCGTCGCCATGCCCGAGACCTACCGGGTGCGCCATGCCGTACGGGACGTGGGCGCGGCCCTGTCCATGGACCCGGCCGAGATCGACCGGATCGCCAAGTCCTTCCCGCACATCCGGGCCCGTGACGCGCGGGCCGCGATGGCGGAACTGCCCGAGCTGCGGGCCGTGGCGAAGGAGAGCCGGGAGGGAGCGAGGTACGGGCGGCTGTGGGAGCTGGTGGAGGCGCTGGACGCGCTGCCGCGCGGGATCGCCATGCACCCGTGCGGAGTGCTGCTCTCGGACGCCTCGCTGCTGCGCCGTACTCCGGTGGTGCCGACCAGCGGCGAGAACTTCCCGATGTCCCAGTTCGACAAGGAGGACGTCGAGGATCTGGGGCTGCTCAAGCTGGATGTGCTGGGCGTACGGATGCAGTCGGCGATGGCGCACGCGGTCGCGGAGATCGAGCGGGCCACCGGAGAGAAGGTGGACATCGACGACCCGGAACAGGTGCCGGAGGGCGACCCGGCGACCTATCGGCTCATCCGTTCCGCCGAGACCCTGGGCTGCTTCCAGATCGAGTCGCCGGGCCAGCGCGATCTGGTCGCCAGGCTCCGGCCCGCCACCTTCCACGATCTGGTGGTCGACATCTCACTCTTCCGGCCGGGACCGGTGGCGGCCGACATGGTGCGGCCGTTCATCGAGGCCAGGCACGGCCGGGCGCCCGTCCGCCATCCGCATCCGGATCTGGAGAAACCGCTGCGCGAGACCTATGGCGTGGTCGTCTTCCACGAGCAGATCATCCGGATGGTGGACATCATGACCGGCTGCGGCCGGGAGGAGGCGGACAAGGTGCGGCGGGGTCTGTCCGACCCGGAGTCCGGGGCCAGGATCCGCGCCTGGTTCGAGCGGCGGACGCGGCAGAAGGGATACACGCCGGAGGTCGTGGCGCGCACCTGGGAGATCATCGAGGCGTTCGGCTCGTACGGCTTCTGCAAGGCGCACGCCGTGGCCTTCGCCGTACCGACCTATCAGTCGGCCTGGCTCAAGGCGCACCATCCGGCCGCTTTCTACGCCGGGCTGCTCACGCATGACCCGGGGATGTATCCGAAGCGGCTGCTGCTCGCGGACGCCAGACGGCGCGGAGTGCCGGTGCTGCCGCTGGATGTGAACCGGTCGGCGGCCGCTCATAGAATCGAACTGGTGTCTGATGTGGGCGGGACCTCTGGTGTGAGTGGTGCCTCTGATGTGGGTGGGATCTCTGATGTGAGTGGTACCTCTGATGTGAGCGGGGCCGGGGCAGGAGTGTGGGGGCTGCGGCTGGCGCTCTGTGACGTCCATGGCATCAGCGCGGCGGAGACGGCGCGGATCGAGGCGGGACAGCCCTACTCCTCGCTGCTGGACTTCTGGCAGCGGGCCAGGCCCAGCAGGCCCGTCGCCGAACGGCTCGCGCAGGTGGGCGCGCTGGACGGATTCGGCGCCAATCGGCGTGATCTGCTGCTGCATCTGTCCGAACTGCACGGAGCGCAGCGGAAATCCGGCTCCCGCGGAGATCAGCTACCGCTCGGCGGAGGACGGCGGACCGCTCCGGCGGGGCTGCCGGACCTGGGTGACGCGGAACGCCTCAGCGCCGAGCTGGGTGTGCTCGGCATGGATGTCTCCCGCCATCTCATGGAAGATCACGAGGCGTTCCTGAAGGAGCTGGGAGTGATGTCGGCCAAGCGGCTGCGCGAGGTGCCGCAGGGCAGGACCGTGCTGGTCGCGGGCGCCAAGGCGGCGACCCAGACGCCGCCGATCAGATCCGGCAAGCGGGTCATCTTCACAACGCTGGACGACGGTACGGGCCTGGTCGACCTCGCCTTCTTCGACGACAGTCACGAGGCGTGCGCGCACACCGTCTTCCACTCCTGGCTGCTGCTGGTACGCGGAGTGGTGCAGCGGCGCGGCGCGCGGAGCCTGAGCGTGGTGGGGACGGCGGCCTGGAATCTGGCGGAGCTGGTGAAGCTGCGGAAGGAAGGCGGCCTGGACGCGGTCGCGGCCGCGCTGGACGCGCCGGACCCGGCCGCCTCCTCCGGTCCGCCGGGCCCGTCCGCCGACCACGGCCGGCGCATCCATCTGCCCACGGGCTATGAGATGAATCCCTGGGCGGACCTCAAGCCGCCCGGTGAAGGCATGCCCACCGGACGGAAGTTGTGGCACTCCAGTCCGGGGAGCGCGGGATGATCCTCTGTATCCGGTTCCACTTCGGCCCGGAGCCCGGAGCGGGCACCGTCGAGGCGGCGCTGCCCGCTCTGCTCGGACTGATCGAGGACATCAGCCCGGCCGTCCAGGCGCTGCCGCCGGACACCGCGCTCGTCGATGTGCGCGGCGCGCAGCGGTACTTCGGGCAGGACGCGGCGGGCATCGCCGCCGTACTGCGGGTACGGGCGCTCGCGCACCTCGGCGCCGGCTGCACGGTCGGTGTGGCCGCCACCTCGATGCTGGCCAGGATGGCCGCGCGGCAGGCCGCGCCGGGGACGACGCTCGTGGTGGCGGACGACGAGCGCGCGGTCGAACGGTTCCTGGAGCCCAGGCCGGTCGCCGCCCTGCCCGGGATCGGCGCCGCGACGGCCCGCGCGCTCCGCTCGTACGGACTCGACACCGTGGGAAAGGCCGCCGCCGTGCCGCTGTCGACGCTGCAGCGGATCACCGGGGTGCGTACGGGGCGTGAAGTGTACGAGAAGGCGCACGGCATCGACCGCACGACGCTCGTCCCGGACGCCGCCGCACACCATCACGGCCCGGAGCGCGGCAGATCCTCCCTGCTCGCCGCCGAACGGGCCTTCTCCCGCGATGAACTGGACCAGGACTCGCACCGGCGCGCACTGCTCTCGATCACCGAGGAACTGGGCATCCGGATGCGGGAAACGGGCCAGGTGTGCCGCTCCCTGACGCTCACCGTGCGATACGCGGACCGGTCCACGACCATCCGTACCCGTACGCTGCGCGAGCCGACCGCCCACTCGGCGGCGCTCGCCGGCGCCGTGTACCGGATCCATGAGTCGCTCGGACTGCAACGGGCCCGGGTCCGGGCCCTCTCGGTGCGGGCCGAGGGCCTGGCACCGGCCGAACATGCCTCCCGGCAACTGACGTTCGACCCCGTGGACGACCGGGCGCGCCGGATCGAGGCGGTGGCGGACCTGGCCCGTGCCAAGTTCGGCCCGCAGGTGTTGATACCGGGATCGCTGGCCGCCTGAGCTTACGGTGAGGCGGTCGGCCGGAGTTTTTACCGACGCGTAACTTCCCTCCGCTTCTTACCAGTGCGTAACTTGGCATGAGCACAGCCATCTTTGTGGTCCGGGCCATATGGGCTGACAGTCATCGCCATTCCCTTGAGCCGCAAGGAGACCGCCCGATGCTGCCCTGGAAAACGCTGCCCTGGAAACGCGCGCTCGGACCGCTGGCGGCACTGCTGCTGGCCGCGACGGTCGCGGTCACGCCCGCCGCCGCCCGGACCGCCGCCTCGACCACCGTTTCCTCCGCCGCGAGCAGCGGCTGGAACAACTACTCCTGCAAGCCCTCCGCCGCTCATCCACGACCCGTCGTCCTGGTGCACGGCACCTTCGGGAACTCCATCGACAACTGGCTCGGCCTCGCGCCGTATCTGGTGAACCGCGGTTACTGCGTCTTCTCCCTCGACTACGGCCAACTCCCCGGTGTGCCGGTCTTCTACGGCCTCGGCCCCATCGACGCCTCGGCGGCCCGGCTCGCCACCTATGTGGACGGAGTGCTCGCCGCCACCGGCGCCACGAAGGCCGATGTCGTCGGCCACTCCCAGGGCGGCATGATGCCGCGCTACTACCTGAAGTTCCTGGGCGGAGCGGCGAAGGTGAACGCGCTGGTCGGCATCGCGCCCGACAACCACGGCACGACTCTGCTCGGACTGGCCGGGCTGCTCGCCTACTTCCCGGGAGCCGGAGATCTGCTGAACGACAAGACACCGGGCCTCGCCGACCAGTTGGCCGGATCGCCCTTCCTCACCAGGCTCAACGCGGGCGGCGACACGGTCCCGGGAGTGCGCTACACCGTCATCGCGACCCGGTACGACGAGGTGGTCACTCCGTACCGTTCGCAGTTCCTGAACGGTCCCGACGTACGCAATGTGCTGCTCCAGGACCTGTGCCCGGTCGACTTCTCCGAGCACGGCGCGATCGGGACGATCGACAGGATCGCCTTCCACGAGGTCGCCAACGCCCTCGACCCGGCCCGCGCCACGCCGACCACCTGCGCCTCGGTGATCGGCTGACCGTCGCGGACCGCAAACGGCGGAGGCGGGACCGCGCGTCGCGGCCCCGCCTCCCATGACACACGCTCAGGCCGCGGTCACCTCAGGCCGAAGGCCCGGTTGATCCTCTGCTCGACGCTGTTGCCCCGAGTGTCGCGCGCACTCGCGCGCAGAGTGACGAAGTCCGCTCGGGCCGGGGCCTTCAGAGTGGTTTCCCAGCCCTTGCCGCTCCGCCGGAGCGTGGCCTTGTGCCAGCTCGCGCCGTCGTCGTAGGAGACATCCAGGGTGACGGTGCGAATGGTGTCCGACTCCGGTGCGCCGGTGAGATGGGACGGGGTCAGCGTAAGGCCGGCCCGGCGGCCCGCCCGGCCCGCCGTGTCGGTGTCGACCGCGTAGTCGAGCTGAATCAGCGGAAGCGTCCCCGCTTCGCCGACAGCGCCGGCGCCGGAGGTGAACTCCCACTCGGTCCTGGTGCTGGTGGAGTACGGAGCGCTCCAGGCACCGCGGGAGTTCTCCGAGACGAGCCGGTACGGCAGGCGCTCCCGGCGGAGTCCGGACACCACGATCTGGTCGATGGTCATCTCGCCGACCACGCTGGCTCCCTGATAGAGCGTCAGAGCGTTCGACACATCGCTGTTGCCGGACGTGGTGCCGATATGGCCGGCCCCGGAGTCGCCCCAGCCCGGCACGAACGCGGCGATCGTGTCGTCCAGCCGTACCGGTGCGATCTCGTCGTCCATACGTGGCCGCTGGACAGGGCCGAACCAGTGCAGCGGCGTGGTGGTGCCGGCCCGGTACGTCCTCAGTCCCGACGTCCGCTCATGGAGCACATTGACCAACTGGGCGCGCTCGCCCCACTCCACACCGGCGGTGACCCAGTCGGTGCGGTCGCCGCGCGCGGGCACCCCGGTGTCGTTCAGCGCGGTCTCGCCGAACTTCCACACATCGCCGCGGGTCTCCACCGCCTTGCCGGGCTGGTGGTTACGGAAGGAGACATCGACCCGGGCCAGTTCGCGCCCGCCCGGCCGGTACGTCGGCTCCGCGGGCACGGCGCCGTCCCAGTGGTGGACCAGATCGTAGAGATAGCCGGTCACCGGGTTGGAGGTCACCTCCAGGGTGCGCCGGCCGCCGCCTCGGATCCGCGTGATGAGCTGCTCACCCTCGTCCCGGCTCAGTGTGGCCACCGGCAGCGGCGCCAGATCGGACGCGCCCCAGATCGAGTCGCCCCAGGGCTCCAGGCGGCCGTCGCCGTCGTTGACGACGAGCAGCAGCGCGGCTCCGGCCGCCGTCGCCGCGTCCGCCTGTTCCCTGAGCGGCACCGTGTTGTTGCGGCGCACCACGACGGCCCTGCCCCGGGCTTTCAGGGACCGGTAGCCGGCCGTACCGCCGTCACCGGCGAACACCGCGTCGAGCGTGTGACGTCCCTCGCGCAGCGGAGCGGCACCGCGGTGGGCCCGCAGATCGTCGAAGACGCGGGTCCCGGAGGACACCGTCAGCGCCGGCTGCTCCAGACGCCAGCGGGCCCCGAAGACGAACTCTCCCTCGCTGACCTTCTTGCCGGTGGGCAGCGTCCAGACGCTGTCGTAGGAGGCGTCGGGCCAGATCTCCGAGGCGGAGTAGTCGTCGTCGGCGAAGCCGCGGTAGACATCGAGACGGACCCCGCCGGACGTGGTCTTCCGCGGTGTGACGGCCTTGATCTGCCGGGCCCTGGAGGCGTCGATGGTGGCGGTGGTGTCCTGGTCCAGAGTGATCTCGGACAGGGTCAGCAGGCCCCGGCCGCGCGAGTGCGGCCCGTTGGCGCCCTCCAGCTCGGCGTCCATCCAGGCGGTGTAGGTGCCGGGCGGCAGACGCAGATCGAGGGTGCCCGACTCGTCCATCAGGAGCGGGGCGAAGAACTTCTTGCCCGCCAGGATGATGGTCCCGGAGAGCGGCTTTCCGTCGCGGTCCCTGGCCTTGAGCGTAAGGGTGTGACGCTCGCCCTCCCGGCCCGCGCCGATCGTGGTGTGGGCCCTGACCACTCCGGCGGCGTCCGTGGCATCGACGCTGCCGGTGAGCATCCGGTCGGCCGGCAGGCGGTCGAAGTCCGCGGTCACCGTGACCTTGCCGGTCCCGTGCGCGGGGACGGTGAGCTGCGACGAGGACAGCGTGAAGACTCCCTCGGGCGCGCCCGGCACACGCGTCGAGAGGTCCAGAGTCACCGGTGTGCCCCCGGTGTTGGTGTAGGTCACCTCCCGCCGCGTTTGATGTCCGGCGGGAGTGGGCCAGAACTGGTAGCCGGAGTACACGCTGCCGGTGGCGAACACGGTGCCGGCGCTCGTACCGGCGATGTCCAGACGGCCGCTGCCGGCCTGGTACGCGCCGTACTGCGGCGTGGCCTTCGTGGTGCTGACGAGCGCGTCCTTGAGCTGCGCTCCGCTCCAGTCGGGATGCCGCGCCGCCAGCAGGGCGGCGGCGCCCGCCACATGCGGCGTGGCCATGGAAGTGCCGCTCATCGTCTGGTAGTAGCCCTCGCCCTCGGCGGCGTACTGGGACCGGGCGGCCAGGATGTCGACGCCGGGAGCCGTGAGATCCGGCTTGAGAGCGCCGTCTCCCACCCGCGGTCCCTGGCTGGAGAACTCGGCGAGCTGATCGGCGCCGTCCACCGCGCCGACCGTCAGCGCGGCGTCGGCCGCGCCCGGCGCGCTGACGGAGTACGCGTTCGGTCCTGAGTTGCCCGCGGCGATGGTGAACAGCGCGCCGGTCTCGGCACTGAGCTGGTCGACGGCCATGCTGAGCGGGTCGGACCCGTCGGTGGGACCGCCGCCGAGACTCATGCTGATGACCTTGGCGTGCTGGTCGCGCGCGGCCCACTCCATACCGGCCACGATCCAGGAGTCCTGGCCGCTGCCGTCCTTGTCCAGCACCTTGCCTATGTGGAGATCGGCGCCGGGAGCGACGCCCTTCTCCTTGCCGTCCGAGGCGGCGCCGGTACCGGCGATGGTGGAGGCCACATGGGTGCCGTGGCCGTGGAGGTCGGTGGCGTCCTCGCCGGGCACGAAGCTCGCCTCGGCGGTGACGCGGTCGCCGACGTCCGGATGGCCTCTGTCGATGCCGGTGTCCAGGACCGCGACATCCACGCCCTGGCCGGTGTTCCCGCTCTGCCACACCTGAGGCGCGCCGATCTGCGCGGTGCTGTCGGCGAGATCCGCCTTCACCTTGCCGTCCAGCCACACCTTGGCGATACCGGCCGTGAGGACGGGTCCGGCACCGGTACGGGCACCGGCCGCTCCGGCCTCGCCGCCGGTGAGCGCCGACCAGAATCCGGCCGAACGGTCCGCCGTCAGCGCGGCGCCCCGGATGCTGCTCAGCGCACGGACGGTGCGTGCTCCCTCGGGCGCCCGGGCACGTGAGGCGGCCGCGGCGCCGGTGTAGGTGACGATCAGCGGGAGGCGGTCCGTGTGCGCGTCGTCGTAGCCGTCGGCGAGCAGCCGGGTCACATTGAACAAGCCCTTGTCCAGCAGGTCCGCGGCGATGTACGGCAGGCTGGAGTGCGGGTAGACATAGGTGTCGTCGCCCGTCCTGTTGATCTCGAAGCCGTCCAACCGGCCGTCAGGACCCCGGACGGAGTGGCTCACGGTGCCGTCGGCGGCCCGGCTGACGGTGACCTTGTCGCCGGTGATCAGAGTGATGGTGCGCTCGGATCCGGAGGCCGCCGCGACGGCGGCCGGGGATCCGCCGACAGCGGAAGCTCCGACAGAGGAAGCGGCGGCGGGCAAGGAAGAGGCCGAGGCGCCCGCGGCGGGGACGGCGGCCAGGACCGCCAGAGCCGTGCTGAGCGCCAGCAGCCCGCGTCTGCGAGAGGGGAGTTGCAAGGGGACCCCACTGGAGGTAGGTGAGAAAATCTTCCGGCGGAGGGAATCTATGGATCCGCGACCGGGCCGGGCCACGGAAACGGCTGGCGGAGTTGTGCCAAGTCACGAGATGGCCAGCGGCGGGACGGCCGGCGAACATCCACCGAAGATCACGTACAGCGGGCACGAACACCGGCGGCGACGAAGATCCGGACACGCGGAAGCCGTCCGCTCCGGGATGGGGCACCGGAGCGGACGGCTGTCTTCTGGGCGCTTGGTGTGTCCGGGGCTCAGCGGCTGTGGCGTCCCGATGACGGTACGGCCCTGCGGCGAGCCGTACCGAACATCACCGCGGCGCCGATGGCGAGCGTCGCCGCGCCACCGATCGCGAGGTACGGGGTAGTGCTGTTGCCACCGGTCTCGGCGAGATTCTCCTGACCACCGGCGGGCTGCGCGGCCCGCGCGGGCCGCGCGTCCTGCGCCCCGGCCGGGACGGCGGCGCTGTTCGGCTCCGGGTAGTTGGCGTCCTCCTGAGCCTGCTGCTCCTCCGATGCCGTACCGGCCACGGCGTCCGTCACTCCGGCGCCGGTGGAGGCGTCGTCGTCACCGTGGCCGTTGTGCTCCACGGAGGACTTGTCCGCACCCGCGGCGAGTTCTTCCTCGGTGGGCGCGGAAGCCTCCGGGACGGCGCCGTCGACCGTGCCGTTGTCCTCGCCGAAGACCACGTCGGAGCAGGTGTAGAAGGCCTCAGGGCTGTCCGAGCGCTGCCAGATCGAATAGATCAGATGGCGGCCGGACCTGTTCGGGACGATACCGGTGAAGACATAGTCGCCGTTCTCCATCTTCGGATCGGTGACCTTGAGAAAGGGCTTCTCCTCCAGATCCGACCACTTCAGCGGCTTGGCCGGGTCATAGCCGTCCTTGGTGACGTACAGCTCGAAAGAGCCCCTGTGCGGCGCGGTTCCCCTGTAGCGGAAGGTGCGATTGCCCGATGTCATCGGAGACGACGGCCAGTCGGCGCGGGCCAGATCGAGGCCCTTGTACTTGTCGTTGCCCGCGCCGCACAGCTTTCCGTCCGGGATCAACTGCCTGTGCCGTCCTGCGGCGTTGGCGATATTGACGCCGTTCCAGTCGTACAGGGCCTGTGTCCCGCCGGCCGCGACCGCGGCCTTGCACGCCGCCGAGTCCGGACTCTCGGGACCCTCGGCGTAGCAGGCGGCCACGCGGCTGACCGGATCCGTCATCGACCCATGAGCGACGGCCGGCGCGGCGGCCAGCCCGGCCAGCGCGAGCGGAGCGAGGCCGAGGACGACGATCCCGGTGGCCGTACGGCGAGCGGTCATGAACGGACTCCTTCGAAGCGGCGCAGACGATCCGCCGGAGCGACAGACAGCCTCCCCGCTGCCGCGCCGCCCCGGCGATCAGCAAGCTAGCCGCTCCGACCGCCGAAATCCCGTGCCACCAGGGCCTGATGACAATCCTTATGTTCGCTTTAAGGAACCGCTAAGAGACCGCTCAGGAAGGGACGCGGCCCTGGTGTCCGGTGATCCGAGGTGCGGATGTCCCTGGGAACGGCGGGGATCGCCGGGGATACGGAACGGGGTCGAAGCTGAGCGCGGAGGCACCTGAAACTGACGGGATGTCTGCCATGTGGAGTACCGTTCTGGTGCCGGAGGGTTACCGCTTCGACACCAGAAGTGATCTTGCCTTCAGGGGGTTCGGTGTCCCTCCCGAGGCCGGCACCGGAGGAGCGAAATCCCCCGATTTTGCGCTGGCCAATATAGTCACCCTCAGCTTCCAGTCGCCGGATTCCTTGGGATTCGAGGCGGGGAGACAGGCGGTCGTCGCGGATTCGAGCCCGGCTGAGGCTGGTGGAAGAGAATCCGCGAGCAGCCTTCGTCATGGCCAGAACCAGGATCCACCTCCAAGCGACCCCGGCTCCCGCCGGCCTGAGCCGGCGGGAGCCTTTCGTCGGAAAGAGGTCACTTCTCGTGCATCCAGGCCAGCATGGTCCGTGACTCGCTGAGTCGCCAGCCCGCCGGCGTCCGCACCACGGTGCCGGCAAGGCGCAGGCCGCTGGTCCGGTGGGGTGCCTGGCCTTCGCGGTAGAAGTACACGAGCGAGTTCCCCGAGGCGGCGGCCTGGTCGCCGTTGACATCCACCAGCAGGTCGGTGGTTACGTGCTGGGTGTGCTCTCCCTCGACCTCGGCCTGTCGTAAAAAGCCGACGACCTTGTCGATGCCGTGGATCTCGCCCGCGCGCGGCGAGTGCACCTCCACGTCGTCGGTGAAGACGGTGTCCGCGTCCTCCCACCGCTTCTCGTCGAGCAGGCGCGCGAAGCGGGTGAACAGGTCGGCGATCTCGATACGGTCGGCGATCAGAGTGTTCGTGGACATGGCGTCCCTTTTCGTTGGCCTTCCCAATGTTGGCGGCTCCAATATTGGCGTCGCCAACTATACAGAGATTCATTGGCCGCGCCAACGATGTATGGTGGCTGTCGTGGAAGAGACCCCCGCACACATGACCGCGAAGCCGAGCTGGCTGCTCACTCAGGTGGCCGTGCACGCCCACCGGTTGGCGTCCAGCGGCTTCGGCGAGGTGGGCGCGCGCGGATACCACTACCGGATCCTGGCCGCGCTGGACGAGTTCGGGGTGGCCAGCCAGGCCGAGCTCGGTCGCCGGTGCAGCATGGACCGCAGCGACGTCGTGGCGGCGATCAACGAACTGGCCGAGCAGGGCTGCGTCGAGCGGACGCCGGACCCGGATGACCGAAGGCGCAACAGGGTGACCCTCACCACGGCGGGTCATCGGCAACTGCGCCGCATGGATCGAGCGCTTGACAGGGTGCAGGACGACCTACTGGAACCGCTTTCGGCCGAGGACAGGCAGACCTTGACGCGTCTGCTCACTCGACTGCTCACGCACCACCAACGGGCGTAGGTCCTGTCTCACACACGGCGCCGTCCGTCCGGAGGGCGGGGCCCGCGATGTCCGGTGCGTGTGATCGCGAGGCGAAGGATCGCCGTCGCGGAGGACGGGCCGGACGTACGTGGATGATTCGACCACGTGGCGAAAGGCCGTGCCGTTGTCCTTGTGCCGTTGTCCTCGCGGCGTTGTCCGGGTCGGCCGCGTCCGTCCGCGACTTCAGCCGATCCAGCGGTAGCGGCGTTCCGGGCGGCCCGTGCCGCCGTAGCGCAGGGTCACTTCCGCGCGGCCCGTGTCCGCGAAGTACTCCAGATAGCGGCGGGCGCTCACGCGCGAGAGCGCTCCCGCGTCCGCGCACTCCGTGGCCGACAGGCCGGCGCCGTGTTCGCGCAGGGTGCGTTCGACCAGGTCGGCCGTGTGGGCCGCCAGACCCTTCGGGAGTTCGCGGCTGCCCGGCGGCCGGGTGCCGAAGATCTGGTCGACGTCCGCCTGGCGGGCCTCGCCCAGCCCCGCCAGGCGCGTGCGCAGCGAGGCGACATGGCGCAACTGCTCCTGCAGAGCCGCCTGGTTGAAGGGCTTGATCAGATAGTGCAGCGCGCCCGCCCGCAGCGCCGCCCGGATCACGCCCGCGTCCCGCGCCGCCGTGATGAACAGCGCGTCGACGCTGGTACGGCCGCGGTCCCGTTCCTCCGCCGCCCGCAGCTCGCGCAGCACGGCGATCCCGTCCATGTCGGGCAGATAGATGTCGAGCAGCACCAGGTCCGGCCACAGTCGCTCGGCCGCGTGCAGCGCCTGTGCGCCGCTGTGTGCCACCCCGACGACCGTAAAACCGTCCATAGCGGACACATAGCGGCTGTGCAGCTTCGCGACCATGAAGTCGTCGTCCACCACCAGCACTTTCGTCACGCCGACACGCTAAGCCGCGACCACAACGACCACAACGTCCGTTGATTCCGGAAGAGAGACAGCTTCTTAACACGAAGGCAACATGTGGGCCACTTCACACAGTTTTCCGAGAGGCGGCACACGTGCGATTGCGCACCCCCCTGGCCCTGCTGGGGTCGGCGCTGCTGGTGCTGGTGGGGCCGCCGCTGCTCACCGCGGGCAGTGGCGCCGACACCGGTACGCAGATACCCGGCCTGCGTTTCATGGTCCCCAATACGCCCGGCGGCGGTTACGACATCACGGCGCGCACTCTGGCCAAGAACGCCGAGGACGCCGAGCTCACCCACAACATCGAGGTGTTCAACCTGCCCGGAGCCGGCGGCACCGTCGGCCTCACGCGGCTCGTCGGCGACCACGGCAACGGCAAGCTCGCCCTGTCCATGGGCCTCGGGGTCGTCGGAGCCGTACACACCAACAAGTCGCCCAAGACCCTCGCCGACACGACTCCGATCGCCAGGATCACCGAGGAGTCGGACATCGTCGTGGTCGGCAAGAACTCGCCCTACCGGACGTTCGGCGAGCTGCTCACGGCCTGGAAGAAGGACCCGGCCAAGGTGCCGGTCGGCGGCGGCTCCTCGCCCGGCGGCCCCGACCATCTCGCCGCGATGCTGACGGCGAAGGCCGCGGATATCGCGCCGAAGACCGTCAACTACGTGCCGTTCGACGGCGGCGGTGAACTCCTCGCCTCCATCCTCGGCGACAAGGTCGCCTTCGGTGTCTCCGGCCTCGGTGAGTATCTCGACCAGATCAAGGCCGGCGAGCTGCGGCTGCTCGCGGTCACCGGCCCCGAGCGGATTCCCGGTCTGGACGCTCCGACGCTGCGCGAGGCCGGCCTCGACACCGACTTCACCAACTGGCGCGGCATCGTCGCTCCGCCCGGCCTCTCCGACGCCGAGCGCACCAAGCTGCTCGCCTTCTTCGGAAAGCTGCACGACTCACCGCAGTGGCGCGACTCCCTCAAGAAGAACGCCTGGGACGACGCCTTCCTCACCGGTGAGGAATTCGGGGACTTCCTCGCCGCCGAAGACCGCCGGGTGGACTCCGTCCTGAAGGAGCTGGGACTGTGACGACACATACCGACACACCTGATACGCCAGACGTCTCCGGCACCTCCGGTACGCCGGCCGCCCCGCGCCGGTCGTGGCTCCGCGAACACTCGGAGATCGGCGTCAGCGTGCTGCTGCTCGCCCTCGGTGTCCTCGTCCTCACCGACGCGCTCACCATGGACGTCGACATCACGCAGCGCGGCCCGGTCGGCCCGAAGACCGTTCCCGTCGCCGTCGGAATCGGCCTGCTGGCCGTCGCCGTCCTGCTCACCCTCGACATCCTGCGCGGCGGCCGGGGCGAGGCCGAGGCCGGCGAGGACATCGATCTCAGCGAACCGGGCGACTGGCGCACCGTGCTGCTGCTCGCCGGTGTCTTCCTGGCCAACGCCGTACTCATCGGCCCGCTCGGCTTCCCGGTCTCCGGCGCCCTGCTCTTCTGGGGTTCCGCGTACGCGCTGGGCAGCCGCCACTACGACCGTGACCCGCTGATCGCCGCGGGCCTCTCGCTCGTCACCTACTTCGTCTTCAACAACCTGCTCGGTGTCCCCCTCCCCGGTGGCCCGCTGATGGGGGTGCTGTAACCGATGGACTCCCTCAACTCCCTCCTCGACGGCTTCGGTACGGCGCTCACGCCGGTCAATCTGCTCTGGGCCGCGATCGGTGTGCTGCTCGGCACGGCGATCGGAGTGCTTCCCGGCATCGGCCCCGCCATGGCGGTGGCCCTGCTGCTTCCGGTGACCTACGGACTCGAACCGACCGGCGCGTTCATCATGTTCGCCGGTATCTACTACGGAGCGATGTTCGGCGGCTCCACCACCTCCATCCTGCTCAACACGCCGGGGGAGAGCGCCGCCGTGGTGGCCGCGATAGAAGGCAACCCGATGGCCAAGGCCGGGCGAGGAGCCCAGGCCCTCGCGGCCGCCGCCGGCGGTCACTTCGCCGGCGGCATGATCGGCACCATCCTGCTGGTGGTCCTCGCTCCGACGGTCGCCTCGCTGGCGGTGGACATCGGCGCTCCCGACTACTTCGCGATCATGGTGCTGGCGTTCATCGCCGTCACCTCCGTCCTCGGTTCGTCCCGTATCCGCGGACTCGCCGCGCTGCTCATCGGTCTCACCCTCGGGCTGGTCGGCCTCGACCAGATGACCGGCCAGCAGCGGCTGACCTTCGGCTCGCTCCAACTCGCCGACGGCATCGATGTGGTGATCGTCGCGGTCGGGCTGTTCGCGATCGGCGAGGCCCTGTGGGTCGCCGCGCATCTGCGGCGCTCCTCGGGCGAGGCGATTCCGGTCGGCCGACCCTGGCTCGGCAAGGACGACGTACGGCGCACCTGGAAGCCCTGGCTGCGCGGGCCGGTCATCGGCTTCCCGTTCGGCGCGATTCCGGCCGGCGGCGCCGAGATTCCCACCTTCCTCTCCTATGTCACCGAGAAGCGGCTCTCCAAGCACAAGGAGCAGTTCGGCAAGGGCGCCATCGAAGGCGTGGCCGGCCCCGAGTCGGCGGCCTCGGCCTCGGCCGCCGGAACACTGGTCTCGATGCTCACGCTGGGACTGCCCACGACCGCCGTCGCCGCCGTGATGCTGGCCGCCTTCCAGCAGTACGGAATCCAGCCCGGGCCGCTGCTCTTCGAACGCGAACCGGACCTGGTCTGGGGCCTGATCGCCTCGCTCTTCGTCGGCATGGTGCTGCTGCTCGCGCTCAATCTGCCGCTCGCGCCGGTCTGGGCCAAACTGCTGCGCATCCCGCGCCCGTATCTCTACGCGGGAATCCTCTTCTTCGCGGCGGTCGGCGCCTACGCGGTCGGCGGAGAGGCGCTGGACCTGGTCATCCTGCTGATCATCGGTCTGATCGGCCTCGGTATGCGGCGCTACGGACTGCCGGTGCTGCCGGCCGTCATCGGTGTGATCCTGGGCCCGGCCGCGGAACAGCAGTTGCGCCGCGCGCTCCAGATCAGTGACGGCAGTGTGACCGGGCTGGTCAACACTCCTTTCTCGGTGACGGTGTACGCCGTGGTCGTGGTGCTGCTGGTCTGGCCGGGCGTGCGCAAGCTGCTCGCGCTGCGCCGTCGGGAGACCTCCGTGTGACCGACACCGGACCTGTCCGCCCCGCGAGCACCGCGCAGGTGCCGCGGGGCGGAGGCGTGTGAACAGGGCCGGGACCACGGCTGAGGACACAGCCGGGCCGCGATGTCAGTGGCGGCTGCCACCATCGGAGCATGACCACGATCGACTGGGACGCCGACGCCGACTCCTTCGACCAGGAGCCCGACCACGGGCTGTTGGACCCCGCCGTCCGCGCGGCCTGGGCCGGCCGGCTGAGGCGCTGGCTGCCCGGTGAGCCGTCCCGGGTGCTCGACCTCGGCTGCGGTACGGGAAGTCTGTCCCTGCTCGCCGCCGAGCAGGGACACCGTGTGACGGCCGTCGACCGTTCGCCGCGCATGGCCGCGCTGGCCAGGGCCAAACTGGCCGGGACCGATGCCGGGATCCTGATCGGTGACGCCGGCCGGCCGCCCGTCAGGGAGCGGAGCTTCGATGTCGTCCTGGCCCGGCACACGCTGTGGCTGCTGCCGGACCCGGAAGCGGCGCTGCGCCACTGGTCGTCGCTGCTGAGACCAGGCGGCCGGCTGGTGCTGATCGAGGGCGTCTGGTCCGGTACGGGTCTTCCGGCGGCCCGACTGACCGCGGCTCTCGCGCCACTCACCGAGCGCGTCCAGCATGAGCGGCTCTCGGCCGATTCCGCCCTCTGGGGCCGCGCCGTCGACGACGAACGGTACGCACTGATCGCCCGGTCCGCCGAGGCGCGGCGCCATAGCGAGGTGGTCGATGTCCATCTGATCCTGCGCCGGGGCGACGAGGTGCTGCTCGCCCGCCGCTCCGGCACGGGCTATGGCGACGGCCTGCTGAACGGCCCCTCCGGCCATGTGGAACACGGCGAGGACGTCCGCCGGGCCATGATCCGCGAGGCGTACGAGGAGATCGGTGTCCGGCTGGCCCCCGCCGATCTGCGCGTCGCGCTGGTCATGCAGCACCGAGGGCCGGGCGGACAGCCGAGGACCGGCTGGTTCTTCGAGGCGGAGCACGGTGTGGGAGGCGAGCCGTACAACCGCGAGCCGCACAAGTGCTCGGGGCTCTCCTGGCATTCCCTGTCCGCTCTGCCGGACGACATCATCGCCTACTGCCGGGCCGGGCTCGACGCGTATCGCGCGGGCGAACGCTTCGTCATCCACTGGCACGAGGACGGCGATCCGGTCGTCCAGGCGCCGGACGGCACCGACCGGGCGGTCCGTCTGCCGGCCACCAGCGGCGGCGCGTTGCACCACATCGAACTGTGGGTCACCGATCCCGGTGCGGCCGAGAAGAGCTGGGGCTGGCTCCTCGGCGAGCTGGGCTATACGCCGTACCAGCGGTGGGAGCACGGCCGCAGCTTCCGTCGCGCCGACGCCTATGTGGTGATCGAACGGTCACCGGACCTCCGTGCCGGTGCTCATGACCGCCGCCGTCCGGGGCTGAACCATCTCGCGTTCCATGTCTCCGGCCGGGCCGCGCTCGACGCGCTGGTGAAGCGGGCGCCGGAGCACGGCTGGTCGCTGCTGTACGAGGACCGGCATCCGTATGCCGGAGGCGAGGGGCACTACGCCGCCTATCTGGAGGACACCGCCGGACACGAGGTGGAACTGGTGGCGCCGGACCGGACAGGCCCTAGATGCACCGCCCCGTGAGGCGCTCAGCCGAGGGCGCGGACATGGCGTACCTCCGTCGCGCAGATCTCGTAGCCGAACCACCGGTTGATCGCCAGCATCGGGCCGTTGTCCGCGTCGTTGGAGGTGAAGGCGTCGGTATAGCCGGCCGCGCGGGCGCGCCGCAGCGAGTGGATCTTGGCGAGTTTCGCCAGGCCCCGGCCGCGGAACGCCCGGAGTGTGCCGGTCATCCCGGAGGCATAGCGGGTGTCTCCGTCGGTGTGGGCCGCGGTGAACGAGGCGATCCGGCCGTCGGCCACCACGACGGAGGTGAGATCGCGGTCGAGGCAGGGATCGTTCCAGGTGTGGCTCAGCCAGTCCTCGTAGTCGTCGAGGGCCACGCTGATGTCGCCCGGTTCGTCGGAGCAGACCTCCGCGTCCGCCGCGAAAAGCGGCCGGGGATCGTCGGCGTAGTCCGCGCCCGTACGCAGCTCGATCCCCGACGGCAGCGGAGGCAGCTCCGGCAGGGCGCCATGCGCCAGATCCAGCCGCTGGAAGTGCGCGGGACGCGTCGGCCGATAGCCATGGCGCTCGGCGAACGCCCGGGAAGGCGGCTCGTCCATCACCCAGGCGTAGACACTGGTCGCGCCCTCCGCCGCGAGATGCGCCTCGGCGGTCCTGAGGATCAGCGATCCCGCGCCCCGGCCCCGGCGCTCCGGATGGACCTGCGGGGTGACGGACGCCTGGCCCGGGTCACTGCTGTCGTACGCGATGCCGACATGCGCCGTACCGATGATCTCTCCGTCCTCCTCGGCGACCAACAGCCGGTATTTCTTCGCCGGATGCGCGGTGGCCACTCCGGCCAGGAGAGTCTCCTCGGTCGTCACCATGAACGGAGTGCAGGCGCGTCGCAGGCCGACCACGGCACCGACGTCCTCGGTACGGAAATCACGAACAGTCACAGTCATGAGGCGGCACGCTACGCGTGCGGTCTCTCCGGCCGCCTCTCATTTACCGGTCGCACGCGGCCCCGAGGCGATCGGTAGTGGGGGAGAATCAGTCCGTGACCTTGAAGATCGTGATCGACGCCGCCGCCGCGACCGCTCCCTTTGAGCAGCTCCGTGCCCAGATCTCCGCGAAGGCCCGCTCCGGCGCGCTGCCGGTGGGATACAAACTCCCGACCGTACGCGGACTCGCCGAGGAGCTGGGCCTGGCCGCCAACACCGTCGCCAAGGCGTACCGCGCACTGGAGACCGACGGTGTGATCGAGACCCGGGGCAGAAACGGCACCTTCGTCGCCGCGGCCGGCGACGCCGCCGAACACGAGGCCGCGGCCGCCGCGCGTGCGTACGCGGAGCGGGTGCGGCGGCTCGGACTCGGCCGGAGCGCCGCGCTGGCGGCGGTGGAGGACGCGGTCCGCGCCGTCTACGCCGGCTGACCGCGCGCCGGGCCGGCCGGCGGGAGCGCCGGAGCGGCCATCCCGGCGCCGCCCGTCAGAGATAGAGACCCGCGTCCGCGCCCGAATGCTGCGCCGGCACCGCCGCCGGACCGCTGCCGCGCCGCAGCGCGTACAACTCGGCCAGTGTCGCGCCCTCACGGCCGACCTTCGCCTCCGTGCCGCCGTCCTCCCGGCTCAGCCAGGACAACGCCTCCGAACGAGTGAGCGAGCCGACCTCGATCCTGGCCAGACAGCGACCGGGCCTGACGACCGCCGGGTGCAGCCGCTCCAGATCCTCATTGGTCGTCACTCCCACCAGAACGTTCCTGCCCTGGCCGAGCAGGCCGTCGGTGAGATTCAGCAGCCGGGACAGCGCCTGTCCCGCCGTGTGCTTGGCCTCGCCGCGGATCAGTTCGTCGCAGTCCTCCAGCAGAAGGAGCCGCCAGCGGCCCTTGGCCGTGCCGTCGTCCTCGCCGATCGCGATGTCCATCAGATAGCCGACGTCGTTGAAGAGCCGTTCCGGGTCGAGTACGCAGTCGACCTGGCACCAGTCGCGCCAGGAGCGGGCCAGTGTGCGCAGCGCCGAGGTCTTGCCGGTGCCCGGCGGGCCGTGCAGCAGAAGCAGCCGGCCGGCGATGTCGTCCGGAGTCACCTTCATCAGCCGGTCCATCGCGTCGGCCACCGGCGCGGTGTAGTTGGGCCTGACCTCTTCCCAGGTGCCGGCGGCGATCTGACGGGTGGTGCGGTGCGGGCCGCGCCGCGGTGAGACGTACCAGAACCCCATGGTCACGTTCTCGGGCTGTGGCTCCGGCTCGTCCTGCGCGCCGTCCGTCGCCTGCTGATGGATCTTCTCGGCGAGATCGGAGCTGACGGCCGTCACCGTCACATCGGCGCCGCGGTTCCAGCGGGACACCAGCAGCGTCCAGCCGTTTCCCTCGGCGAGGGTCGCGCTGCGGTCGTCGTCGCGGGCGGAGCGGAGTACGGTCGCACCGGGCGGCAGCAGGGTCACGCCCGACTTGACCCGGTCGATCGTGGAGCTGTGGGAGTACGGCTGCTCGCCCGTCGCGAAGCGGCCGAGGAACAGCGCGTCGACCACGTCCGACGGCGAGTCGCTGTCGTCGACGTTGAGCCGGATCGGCAGTGCGTCCTGAGGCTTGGCAGACATGGGGCCCATGATCCGGCACAGGGACGGCCGATGCACGGTGTTTTGCCCTGTGGCGGCGTGCAGTCCGGCCGTCCGGGCCGACGGCGCGGACGGTCCAGGCCACCGATGGCGGCGGCCTGGACCGTCGTGCACGGCTGATCACATCCGGTCAGATACGGCCGCCGCGCGCCGCGCGGCCGACGGCGCGGACGGCCCGGCGAGCGCCGCGTACAACGGCGTATCCCTTGGTCAGCGCGTGGTCACCGGCGAAGTGACGGCCGGTGTACCGGCCTTCGACGAGCCGTCCGAACTCCTCCGTCCCGGTGCCGCGCCGCACGGTGATCCGCTCCAGGGCGTAGGGCCCCTGGCCGCGGCGGGCCTGCGCGTTGCCCACGGCCAGCGACTGCGCGAACCCGGCCGCGCGGACCGCGTGGCGTACGCGCCGGCTGGAGTAGCCGTACGGATAGGCGAAGGAGACGGGCGCGGCGCCCAGCTCCGCGGCGAGGATCTCCCGGCAGTGCCGGATCTCGAAGCCGAGCCGCTCGTCGTCGAGCTGGTCGAGCTGTGGATGGGTGTGGCTGTGACCGCCGATCTCCGTACCGGCCGTGGACAGTTCGCGCACCTGTTCCCAGTCGAGCATGGTGTCGAGAGCGCCGCCTTCGTCGTACGCGCCGCGCAGCCACCCCGTGGAGACGAACAGGGTGGCGGCGAAGCCGAGCGAGGCGAGGACCGGGAGGGCATGGCGGTGCACACCCTCGTAACCGTCGTCGAAGGTGATCAGCACGGGCCGGGCGGGCAACGGTGCCCCGCTCCGCCACGCGTCACCGAGCCGCGCGGTGCTGACCGGTGTGAAGCCGCGCTCGCCGAGCAGCTCCATCTGCTCCTCGAAGGCCCCGGGGGAGACGGACAGCGCGTGCGTCGCCGCGGCCGGCCGGTGTCCGACGGCGTGATACATGAGGATCGGCACGGGCTGGTCCGGGCGCGAAGTCTCCTTCGCGTCCGGACCAGCCGCGGGACCCGTCGCCCGCACGCTCACGCCGCCGCTCCCCGGGAACTCCGGGAGCTTTCGCGTGCGGCGGCGTCGGCCAGGCCTCTTTCGACCGGGCCCGACGAGAAGACGGCGTGCCCGCGACGGCCGTGGAAGCGGCCCACCAGATAACCGGCCGCCGCCGTCGAGACCCCGGCCAGGATCGCGGCCGCCCGGCCCAGTCCGCCCGGCCGTCCCCGCACCGTGTCGCGCAGTCCGCGCGCCACTCCTGCCGGCAGTACGCGCGTGGTGTAGCGGCGCTCGGACTCCAGGCCCTTGCGCGCCCCGACACTCCGGGCCACCAGCGCCTTGGACAGTCCCTCCGCGTATGTCCGTGTACGGAAGTATCCGAAGCGCTCGCGGACCGCCGGGACCTTGTGATGGATGACCGCCCGGTCGTCGATCAGCAGCACGGCGTCCGGCACAGCCCTGGCGAGCCGGATGCACAGCTCCGTCTCCTCACAGCCCAGCGGACGCCGGTCGCCGTCACGGCCGATACCGGTCGCGAAGCCTCCGGCGGAGTCGAACGCCGTACGCCGGAACGAGGCGTTCCCGCCCAGGACATTGCGCACCCGTACCCTTCCGGCCGGCAGGCCGCGGTAGGTACAGCCGACGACCCAGTCGAACTCCTCGGGAAACCAGGCCGGTCTGCGGCCCGACGCCCAGGCGGGCAGCGTCCGTCCGCCGACGGCCAGCACCCGTGGATCGTCGTACGCCTCGTCGAAGAACCGCAGCCAGTCGCGTTCGGCCACGGCGTCGTCGTCGAGGAACGCCACGAGCTCACCGCGTGCGGCGGCGATGCCGGTGTTGCGGCCGGCCGAGAGGCCGCGGGGTCCCGCGTTGGCGAGCACCCGCAGCTCTCCGCGTGCCGCGTGATCCCTGTACTCCCGGCCGAGCCGCTCCAGCAGAGCGGCGTTGTGGTCGACCACGAGCAGTGTCTCCAGGGCCGGCAGTGACTGCCGCCGCACCGATTCGACCGCCGCGAGGATGTCCTCCCAGCGGTCCTCGGTATAGACGCAGATCACCACGGAGAAGGGCCGGTGACGGTGGTTCAAGACACCTCTCCCCGGGCGACCGGAACCCTCAGCGCGAGCGGGCGGCGGCGGGTCGCCCGGGGTACGCCCCGCTCCTGGAGGATCACCTTGAGCACCCGGAGTCCGTCCCGGACCGCTCTCAGATTGCTGACCCCGTGGATGCGGTCGTACTCGTGGCTGGGGATCTCCTGCACCCTCAGACCGGCCTTGACGACCCTGATGTTCATCAGGGTCTCGACCTCGAAACCGGTGCAGTCCAGCGTGATCTCGTCCAGGCAGTGGCGCCAGAAGGCGTTGTACCCGTAGCAGAGATCGGTGTACCTGGCGCCGAACTTGGCGTTGACGACGGCGCACAGCACCCGGTTGCCGAGCTTGCGGATCGCCGTCATGTCGTCCGTACCGCCGCCGTTCGCGAACCGCGAGCCCTTGGCGAAGTCGGCGCCGGAGACGAGCGCCGAGACATAGGAGACGATCTCCTGGCCGTCGGCCGATCCGTCCGCGTCGACCATCACGATGATGTCGCCGGTGCAGGCGGCGAACCCGCTGATCAGCGCGTCGCCCTTGCCCTTGCCCCGCTGTCTGACGACCTTGACGTCCGGCCGCAGTTCGCGGGCGACCCCGATCGTGCCGTCGCTGGAGTCGCCGTCCACCAGGACGACTTCATGGATCCAGTCGGGCAGTGACTTGAAGACGTAGGGAAGATTCCGCGCCTCATTCATCGCCGGGATCACGACACTGACGGGCGGAGCGATCGCGAGATGCGAGGAGACCGGCCGGTATTGCCCCTCAATACGGCCGGATTCGTTCTTGGCGAAATGCGAGTGCGACTGCGGCTGCTCACTTACGGAACCGTCCGTATGACCTGACGCCATGGTCAATGGATCTTCGCTCGGTACGGCTGGGCGCAGAAAAGCGCTCACGAGTCTTTTCCCTCTCGTCCGGTGGACCGCCCGCCCCCGGGCGGTCCGGTGGTGTTTCCGGTTCGAAAGGGGGGTTCTCACCCCGGCCGGGACAGCGTGGAACGCCGTCCTGGTGGGTGAGTTGTCGAGCCGGCCGCGCGGCACGCGACTCGGCACACAGTGCGGTCACCGAGCGCGGCACCCCCCTACCGCGCCCCGCTCCGGGATCCATCGCGACGCTAGAGCCCTCCCCTGAGCCGCTTTGCATGATGGTCCGATGCGGGTGGATGTACGACGGTATTGATGATTGGGACCGTATGGCAAGACCTGGAAGCTGGTCCCGCTTTTTTACTTCTTTGGCCGTACTTCGACGTTCACTTCCGGAACCTCCCTGATCGGATTTACTCGATCCCTTACGAACCGGGCGATCATGACGCCTCTTCGGGACTTCTCACGCAATGTTCTTGGCATGAACACTTCCAGTGAACTGTGTTGCCTGGTAACAAAGTTGAGGCAGAAATCCTGCTAAGGAGAGGTTCTATGAAACTGTCCCGAATTACGGCATTCTCCTCCGCGCTGTTCCTCGGCGCCGTGCTCGCTCTCACCGGAGCGGCCTCGGCCCAGGCCGCGCAGTCGGCCGCCGCCGTCGACTATGTGGCGCTCGGCGACTCGTACTCCTCCGGCCTCGGGTCCGGGAGCTATGACAGCGCCAGCGGCGACTGCAAGCGCACGCCTCGGGCCTACCCGGCCCTCTGGGCGGCCGCGAACTCACCCGCGAGCTTCGCCTTCACCGCCTGTTCCGGCGCCCGTACGGGTGATGTGACCGCCGGTCAGCTCGGACCCCTCAGCTCGGCCACCGACCTCGTCAGCATCTCCATCGGCGGCAATGACGCCGGCTTCGCCGATGTCATGACGACCTGTGTCCTCCAGTCGGAGGCCACCTGCCTCAACCGGGTCGCGCAGGCCCGCGGCTTCGTCGACAGCACCCTGCCCGGAAACCTTGACACGGTGTACACGGCGATCAGATCCAAGGCGCCTTCGGCCCGGGTCGTCGTCCTCGGTTATCCGCGCTTCTATCAGCTCGGCGGCAACTGCGTCGTGGGCCTCAGCGAGAACGAGCGCGCCGCGATCAACGGCGCCGCCGACTACCTCAACGCGGCGACCGCCAAGCGGGCCGCCGACCACGGTTTCACCTTCGCCGATGTCGCGGGAGCCTTCACCGGCCACGAGATCTGCTCGGGCTCGGCCTGGCTGCACAGCGTGAACTGGCTGAATATCGGCGAGTCGTACCATCCCACGTCCGGCGGTCAGTCGGGCGGCTATCTGCCGGTCTTCACCAGGGCCGCGTAGGGTCCGCGCATCAGTACGAGGCCGGCGCCGGGCCGCCGGAGTGGCGCCGGCCTCACTTGCTCAACCCGGGCCCCTTGGAACCCTCTTGACCCGCTCGTGATCGAACAATGTGGCGGCGATCTGTCCAACTCGCCCTGAATTAAGATGGATCGGGCGGTAGTCGTCAATCCTCGTACGGGTGTGGTTATTCCCGTAGACGGGATACACGAGTGTCATGAGGGGGCGATAGGGTTAACCTGCCCGGGCCGGGTGCCCTCGTACGGGTGGGGAGTGACATGGAACAGATAACGATGCACAGCAGGGCGCGAATCCCTGCCATCACATGCGGGAGCAGCGCGACCAGTTCGCGCCTCGACCGTCATCTCTCGGTGCTCGGCGGTCCCGCCGTGCCCCGGGGCGAGGCGGCCGAGGCGACCCTGTTGATGCGCGAGCTGACCTCGCGTGACCGGTCGGAGACCCACAAGAGCAGGAGCGCTCGGGTCTCGCTCTTCGCACCGCTGAGGCGCCTGCGCCGCTCGCTGTTCGGCAGCCGCGGCTGACCCTCGGAGCATTGTCGAACGCGCTCGGTCGATCACTCCGTCCGACGCAGTGCCGCTCTCCGCTCGTCCGTCATTCCCACGGCCTGCGGCAGTGCGTCGGCACGTTCGCCGGGCGCGGGCACTTCCCTCGTCGCGACGGCTCGGCCGGTGGCCCACTCCCCGCCACCGGCTCCAGCCGTCGGCGTCGCCCTCGTTCAACCCGCGCCCCGTTTTCCCGCCCCGCCGTTTCCCGTCACTCCCGCTGCCTTCATACCGCCGCACCGCGAGCGGTACGAACAGTACGAGAAGCACCGGCGGCCGGCGCATGATTTTGGCCATCTGCCGCGCCACCGGACCTGTGGAAAACATGCCTCAGATCAGGGCGAACTGACCGTCGGGCCCCTCCTCGTGATGGTCCAGCACGGAGGCCGGCCGACGGGCCGCGGCCGGGACCGGGAGGATGCCCGCTCCGTACAGCTCGGCCCGGCCGATGGCCGGGCCCTCGCGCAGTTCCTTCTGCCGTGGACGGAGTTCCGCGAGAAGCGCCAGGACCGTGATCAGCTCAAGCAGCTCCGAGGTCCATTCCCGCTGCCAGGCCGAAGGACCGATCGCCTCCAGCGTGCCCGGTCCGGCGGGCCGGGTCCGGCGCTCGAACCACAGCTCCAGCATCCGTACGCCTCCGACGAGGAAGTCCCACGCTCCGGCGGGCACTGGCGAGATACGGCCCGTGCCCAGCAGGAGGGCCTCGTCGCCGGAGTCGTACGCGATCGTCCCGGGCACGGCCGGGACGGCCGCGCGCACATAGGGACGGCGTCCACCGGGCAGCCTGGGCCGTTCGCCGCCACGGGCGCCGCGAAGCTGGATCTCGATCATCCGCCGTCCCAGCTCCACGCCGCCGGCCCAGACTCCGGGATCGGCGGTCAGCGGTACGGCGGTGCCCTCGGCGGAGGGCGCGGCGGCGGCCACGGCCCAGGCCAGCACCTCACCACCGGTGACCTCGCGCCCGTAACGCGCGGTCAGCAGGGCCGTCAGCCCCGGAGCGAGATTGGGCTCGGCGCCGCCGGGCCGGCGGTAGAGCGGACGGATCCGCCCCGGCCGTCCGGCCGGCGAACGGCCGTCCGGGAGCAGCGCGCTCACCAGCAGCGCGGGTCCCGTCGCGGCGCCCGGTATCCAGCCCTGTTCGACGGCGAAGATCTGATGCTCGTCGGCGACCCGCCACAGCTCGGGACGGGCCGCGTCGATCAGCCGGTGGTCGGGGATCAGCCACTGCTCGTCGAACGGGCCGTGCAGCACCCGCAGCGGCCGGGGACAGCGGCCCGACTCCCGCGCGAACCGTCCGGTGCCCGTGGCCCGGCCTGGCAGCGCGGCCACCGCGCTGTGCTGTGTACGGGCCCGGCTCGGCTCGAACAGCGCCTCCCGCTCGGCGCCCCGTGCCCCTACGAGCCGGTCCCAGCGGGCCGTGAGGGACGCCGCGTCCGGTGACAGGATCCAGGATCTGCCGTACCGCAGGGGCGCCGTCGACCAGGGCATGAGGTCGCTCAGCAGCGGAGCGTCGGAGAGCGGAGCGTGCCCGCCGGACCGCACCGCCGTCATGGAGGCACCCTCCCCGTCATCCGGACAGTCCTTCCGTCGTCTTTGTCCCCGTACGCCGTCGGCGGCATCGTAACCGGCGCCCCGGAATCGGGTCAGCGCGCCGGGGTCAGTGCGCCGGCGCTCCGCCGGTCCGGTCCGGCTCCGTGCCGGTGAGATCCGTCTCGACGGTGACGGAGAAGGAGAAGCGGTCACCGCGGTAGTGGATCCGGGCCACATCGACGACCCGGCCCCGCTCGTCGTACGTCACGCCGGTGTAGTGCAGGATCGGGCTCAGCAGCGGCACCCGCAGCAGCTCCGCCGTGGCCGGGTCCGCGAGCCGGGCCTCGACCGTGTCCGTGATCCGGCTGATCCGCACTCCCACCGCGTCCCGCAGTACCTTCGTCATCGGCCAGCGCTCCAGATCGGTGATGTCGAGCCCCGCCGCGACCTCGGGATGGACGGCGTTCTCCGCCCAGTTGACGGGCTCACCGCTCGCGCCGTCGCAGCGCACCCGCCGGTAGGCGACCACCTCGTCCAGGCCCGGGAAGTACTCCGCCAGCTCGCCAGGGACCGGGACCGGGCCATGGCCGAGGACCGTCGTCCGCTCGCCGGACTGCTGCGCCACGATCGCGTCGATCGAGCCGAGCAGCCGGCGCGGGGCACCGCGCCGCGCGCCCGGTTCGATGAAGGTGCCGCGCCGCCGGTGCCGGCTGATCAGGCCCTCTTCCTCCAGCTCCTTGAGCGCCTGACGCATCGTCAGCACACTGACGCCGTAGTGCGCGGCGAGCTGCTCCTCGGTGGGCAGCCGCAGCGGATCGCGTGGACTGCGGCCCAGTATCGAGGCGCGCAGCGACTGCGAGACCTGATACCAGAGCGGCAGCTTGCGGTTCAGGACCAGCGAATCGGGGGCGAAGGCGGTCACGGCAACTCCGAAAACGTCACATACAGCTCTGCGTCAGCGCCTGAAGTGGCGCTCCAGACCCTGCCACACGTTGTCGTAGCCCTGCTGGAGGTGTCCCGCTCCCGCCGCCTGTGCGGTCACGGTCACCGGCCAGCGCGTCTCGAACATGAAGGCGAGACCGGCGTCGATCTTCTGCGGCCTCAGCTCGGCCGCGCTCGCCCGCTCGAAGGTCTCCTGATCCGGCCCGTGCGCCGACATCATGTTGTGCAGCGAGCCGCCGCCGGGTACGAAGCCGCCCTCGCCGGCCGTCTTCGCGTCGTACGCGCCCTCGATCAGGCCCATGTACTCGCTCATCACATTGCGGTGGAAGTACGGCGGCCGGAAGGTGTCCTCGCCGACCAGCCAGCGCGGCGCGAAGACGACGAAGTCGACACCGGCCAGGCCCGGAGTGTCGGAGGGCGAGGTCAGCACGGTGAAGATCGACGGATCGGGATGGTCGTAGCTGATGGACCCGATGACATTGAAGCGGCGCAGGTCATAGACGTACGGCACATGATTGCCGTGCCAGGCGACCACATCGAGCGGCGAGTGGTCGTAGACGGCGGCCCAGAGATTCCCGCAGAACTTGTTGATGACCTCCACCGGCCCCTCGATGTCCTCGTACGCGGCGGTGGGCGCGAGGAAGTCACGGGCGTTGGCGAGGCCGTTGGCGCCGATCGGACCGAGGTCCGGGAGGACGAACGGCCGGCCGTAGTTCTCACAGACATAGCCGCGCGCGGTCTCGTCCAGCAGCTCGACGCGGAAGCGCACACCGCGCGGGATCAGCGCCACCTGGCCGGGACGGGCGGCGAGCAGGCCCAGTTCGGTACGGATCAGCAGGCCGCCGCGCTCGGGGACGATCAGCAGCTCTCCGTCGGCGTCGCTGAACACCCGGTCGGTCATGGCGGCGTTGGCGTGGTAGAGGTGCACCGCCATGCCCGCACGCAGGGCCGTGTCGCCGTTTCCGCCGAGCGTCCAGAGGCCGGCCAGGAAGTCGGTGCCCGGCGCGGGCTCCGGCAGCGGATCCCAGCGCAGCCGGTTGGGATCGGGGACGGTCTCGGCGAACGGCCCGCCCCGCACCGCGCCGTTGTCGATCCTGACGTACGGCGGGTGCGCGGCCGACGGGCGGATGCGGTACAGCCAGGACCGCCGGTTGTGCGAGCGGGGCTCGGTGAAGGCGCTGCCGCTGAGCTGCTCCGCGTAGAGACCCAGCGGAGCGCGCTGCGGTGCGTTGCGGCCGTGCGGGAGCGCGCCCGGCACGGCCTCGGAGCTGTGCTCATTGCCGAATCCGGGGGAGTGGTCCAGGTCCTCCGCCGTCTTCCGCGCCTGCTCGATGCCGCTCATCGTCCGCTCCCCTGTTCAAGAAATCCTATGGACAACCGTAGGATTGCTGGCGCGACGCGTCAACGGCGCCGCGCGGCACGGTGGAGTCCGTGCCACACGACCGTACGAACGCCGGGCCCGACGAGGCCGCCGGTCCCGGCATCCGGCCGTCGGTGGCGGTAGCGGCACCGGTATGGTCGAGCACATGGCGGGACGGGCCACGCGCCTGGGTCTGGTGACCGGAGCGCTGCGCCCGCCGCTCATGTACGGCCTGTCCCACGACCGTTTCTACCTCGGAGTCCTGCCCGTGCTCGTCAGGCGGCCGCCGCGCGTACCGAGTCCGTTCGTCCCCGCTGTTTCTGTCGTGGTGGGCATGGCCGAGGTCGCGGCCGGAATCCTCTCCGGCACGATCTGATGGCGGCGGACCGAGCGGACTCAGCGGACCTGGCGGACCCGGCGGACCGGAGGCCCGGCGGGAGAGGCTGGCTGCTCCGTCTGGTCATCGCCTTCTGTTTCGCGCAGGGCGCGGTGTCGATGGCGAGGCCGGCCGTCTCCTACCGGGCGCTCTCCATGGGCGCGGACGAGCGGGCGATCGGCGTGATCACCGCCGTGTACGCGCTGCTGCCGCTGTTCGCCGCCGTACCGCTCGGCCGCAGGACCGACCACGGCCGCTGCGTCCCGCTGCTGGTGGCCGGAGTGGTCCTGATCTCCGGCGGATGCGCGCTCAGCGGTACGGCGGGCTCGCTGCCCGCACTGGCCGTCTGGAGCGCGGTGATGGGCCTCGGCCATCTCTGCTTCGTCATCGGCGCCCAGTCGATCGTCGCCCGCCGCAGCGCACCGGCCGAACAGGACCGCGACTTCGGCCACTTCACCATCGGCGCCTCCCTCGGCCAGCTCGCCGGACCGGTCGCGGCCGGTCTGCTGGTCTCCGGCCAGGACGGCGAGATGGCCCGTACGAGCGCGCTCGCCCTGCTCGTCTCCGCCGTCGCGGCGGCGGTCTCCTGCACCTCGCTCTGGCGTATCGAGCGGCGTACCGTCTCCGCTCCGGCGGGCGGACGGCCGGCGAAGGTCCCCGTCCGGAGCATCCTGCGGACCAGAGGCGTGCCCGTCGGCATCTTCATCAGTCTGGCCGTGCTCTCCACCACCGACATCCTCACCGCCTATCTGCCGGTGCTCGGGGAACAGCGCGGCATCGCGCCCACCACGATCGGTCTGCTGCTCAGCCTGCGCGCCGCCGCCACCATCGCCTGCCGACTGGTGATGACCCCGATGATCCGGTGGCTCGGCCGTACCGTCCTGCTCACCGTGACCTGTCTGCTCGGCGGACTCCTCTGCGCGGGCATCGCCCTGCCCGTACCGGTATGGGCACTCGCCGTGATGCTCACGGCGCTCGGCTTCTGTCTGGGCGTCGGCCAGCCGCTGTCGATGACGACCGTCGTACGGGCCGCTCCCGACGAGGCCCGCTCCACCGCTCTGGCCCTGCGGCTCACCGGCAACCGGCTCGGTCAGGTCGCCGCGCCCGCCTCCGCCGGTCTGGTCGCCGGGGTCGCCGGCACCGGAGCTCCGTTCGTGATGCTCGGCGCTCTGCTGACGGCGGCGGCCGGCCTCGGTCTCCGGCGGCCGGCCGCCGCTGCGCCGGAGACAGAGAAAGAGACAGAGAAAGAGACAGAGAAGGAGGCAGCGGAGGAGACAGCGACGGAGACAGCGACGGAGACGGAACCCGGCGATGTCCCGGGATCCCGCCGGTCCGCTCCGGCCCGCGACCGCTCCTGAACCGGCCGCCGAACCGTCCCGCGACCGGCGCCACTTTCGAAACACGCCCTACGACGCCTGGCCGGATCGCGTCCACCACATCCGCCGTAGGCCGCAGGATCTTCCCGGCGGGCCATTGGCACCGGTCCCGGTCTTCTGAGTACCGACTGAGTACGGATGCGGATGTGGCCCGGGTCACGGCGGCCGAAGCTGCTTGTATGACTGATACTCCCGTCAAGCAGCAGAACACGGCGGCCTTCTACGGCCAGGCCGTCGCCTCTTTCGCGCTCGCGCTGGGCGCCGTGACCGTCGGAATCCTCCGTCTCGACGCCAACGCGTGGGTGCGGGGCTTCCTCGGCATCGCGGTCCTCTATCTGACGACCTCGGCGTTCACACTGGCCAAGGTGGTCAGGGACCGGCAGGAGGCCGGGCAGATCGTCAGCCGTGTCGACCAGGCCCGGCTGGAGAAGATCCTCGCCGAGCACGATCCCTTCCAGAAGCTCTGACCAGGATCTCTTGTGCCGCTCCAGGGACCGGACACGCCCTAAGCGCTTGCTCAGCTTCGAGGTATGGTGTCCTGCCGAGTGGAAGGGGCGAGCGATGCGTACGGCGGAGCAGACGGCGGACGGCGACAACACGCCGTGGGGTGAGGTCACCCCGGAGGCGGCCAGAAGGCTGCTCGTCGCCGCCGTGGAGGCGTTCGCCGAGCGCGGCTACCACGCCACCACCACCCGTGACATCGCCGGGCGCGCGGGGATGAGCCCGGCGGCGCTCTACATCCACTACAAGACCAAGGAAGAGCTGCTCCACCGCATCAGCAGCATCGGCCACGACAGGGCTCTGAAACTGCTGTCCGCCGCGGCGGACGGAGAGGGCACGGCGACGGAGCGGCTCGCCGACGCCGTACGCTCCTTCGTCCGCTGGCACGCGGAGCGGCACACCACGGCGCGGGTCGTCCAGTACGAACTGGACGCGCTCGGCGACGAGCACCGGGCGGAGATCGTGGAGCTGCGGCGGCGCACCGACGCGGTGGTGCGGCGCATCCTCGGCGACGGTGTCCGGGACGGCGAGTTCGACGTACCCGATGTGCCGGGCACCACGCTCGCGGTGCTGTCGCTCTGTATCGATGTGGCGCGCTGGTTCAACGCGGCCGGGCGCCGGACGCCGGACGAGGTCGGCGCGCTCTACGCCGATCTCGTCCTGCGCATGGTCTCCGCCCAGCGGCGGCCCGGCGCGGCTCAGAAGTAACCGGCTCAGAAGTAAGCGGCTCAGGAGCAACGGCTCAGGAGCAACGGCTCAGGAGCAACGGCTCAGAAGTAATAGCGAGTCACGGACTCGGCCACGCAGACCGGTTTGCCGCCGCCCTCGCGTTCGACCGTGACCAGCGCCGTGATCTGTACGCCGCCCTCGCCCGCATCCGTGACCTCCTTCAGGACGACCGAGGCGCGCAGCCGGGAGCCGACGGGCACGGGAGCGGGGAAACGGACCTTGTTGGCGCCGTAGTTGATGCCCATCTTCGCGTTCTCCACCCGCAGGACCTGCGGTACGAGCACCGGCAGCAGCGACAGCGTGAGATAGCCGTGCGCGATCGTCGTGCCGAACGGGCCGGACGCGGCGCGTTCGGGATCCACATGGATCCACTGGTGGTCGCCGGTGGCGTCGGCGAAGAGGTCGATCCGCTTCTGGTCGATGTCCAGCCAGTCGCTGTGACCGAGCTGCTCGCCGACTCCGGCGCGCAGCTCCTCGGCGGAGGTGAAGATCCTCGGCTCAGCCATGTCCCTGTTCCCTGCCTCTCAGGCCCGTCAAGCGTGCGAGCGTATGTCTAAGCGCTTGCTCAGGATGCTGGGGCACGCGTTCCTCTGTCAACGCGGACGTCAACACGGCGCCAACACGGCGTCAACGCGAATGTCAATACGGCCGTCGACGCGGACGCCGACACGCTCAACGGGAGTGGACAGTAGGCTCTGAGAGGTGCCGCAGATTCCTGAGAAGATCCAAGAACTCACCGTCGGCCAGCTTTCGGCGCGCAGCGGCGCCGCGGTGTCGGCCCTGCACTTCTACGAGTCCAAAGGGCTGATCAGAAGCCGCAGAACAAGTGGCAATCAGCGCCGCTACTGCCGGGACGCGCTGCGGCGCGTGGCCTTCGTCCGCGCCGCCCAGCGGGTGGGTATCCCGCTCGCGACGATCAGGGACGCGCTGGCCGAACTCCCGGAGGAGCGCACTCCGAACCGCGACGACTGGGCCCGGCTCTCCGAAGCCTGGCGCTCGGAGCTGGACGCGCGCATCAACCGGCTGGCCCGCCTCCGCGACCATCTGACGGACTGCATCGGCTGCGGTTGCCTCTCGCTCGAAACCTGTGTCCTGTCCAACCCGGGCGACGTCTTCGGTGACCGTATGGCCGGATCGAGCCTTCTCCCGGAACGCCGCGCCAGGAAGCCCGGGGCCTGCTGAGACCGGCGGGCGGTCCCGCGGCGCGTGGCCGTCGCCGTCCGGCGGGACGCCGTCCCGTGTTCCGTTCCGAAGGGCTCGGGCGTGCGGACGGGAGTCGGCGGGGTCACCGACACCGCGGGGGCGCACCGTCGCCGGAGTCCGCCCCCGCGGGTCCTATGCCACCGACGCCAGTTCCTTCAGTCGTTTCCGCTTGGCCCGGTCCAGGGCCTCGGACGTGAGAACGGGCTGTGGCACGACGATGCCACAGCCCATGCAGACCGGCCCGGACCACGGCTCGTTGGACAGATCGGGCCGCCAGACGATCCCGCGCGCCGCGCATACCGGGCAGGCCGCGCCGGGTCCCGTCTCCAGCCCGGAGATCAGCCGGCGCAGCACCTCGGCGAGCGACTCCGACGGATGGACCGCGGGATCGTCGCACCGGGCGACGCCGTTGCCGCCCCAGGTCCGCCGGTGCCAGTCGTCAAAGCTTCCCGGCCGTCGCAGCCCGTCGTGCTTCTCGCGCTTGCGCCGCTCCGCGAACTCCACCTCGTACGCGAGCCATACGGCCCGCGCCTCCTCCAGTTCGTCCAGCGCGGCCGTCAGCCGTGCCGGATCGGGCGCCCTGTCCTCGGGCTCCATGCTGTGCCTCGCGCACAGATGATCCCAGGTCGCCCGGTGCCCATAAGGGGCAAACCGCTCCAGGCACTTGCGCAGTGAATACCGTCGCAAGGCCAGATCACATCGTGGATCGCGCACCTGTCTCGCAAGACTCCGGAATCCGGCCACCGTATGCCACCTCCGTCGCTGGTACTTCGGCGTTGTGGAATGGACGTACGCCTGCCCCATTCGGCTCCATCAAAAAACAAATGGCCGTTACGAATCGGTCATTTCGGTTGATATCGAGCGAGATTCGAGCGCGATTCACAGGAAACTCCGTGTGGTGACTCGGAAAAGGTGACTCATGTTCACCTTACTGAGGGGTCATACCGTCGGTAACCTCCGGCGCACCGGCCTCCCCGAGGAGCATCCATGCGACGACGCACCGGAAGACTCACCAGCGCCACCGCCGCGGCGGTGTTCGCGTTGGGCGCGGCCCTGCTGATTCCACTGCCGCGGGCCGCGGCCGATCCCGCACGCGACGCACCGGCGCCGGCCGCCGACTCCGCCGCCGATCCGGTCACCGACCACTGCCTGGGCCAGTGCGACGACATCCTGCCGCCGGGCCAGAACGGCAACGCCACCCTCGCCGACATCCTCGGCAACCGTCTCTTCGGCACTCATCCGGCCCACTCCTCCGACCAACTCGGCCGTTATGACGCGCTGGTGGCGGGCCGCGGCGGGCTCACCGACGAGAAGCTCACCGACTTCTTCAACGACTCCTCCTTCGGCGTCCCGGGCAACCAGGTCGAATCCGTCACCACACCGCGCGAGGACGTCACGATCACCCGCGACAAGCAGACCGGTGTCCCGCACATCAAGGGCACCACCCGCTACGGCACCGAATTCGGCGCCGGCTACGCGGCGGGCCAGGACCGGCTCTGGATGATGGACCTCTTCCGCCACATAGGCCGCGGCGAGCTGACCTCCTTCGCCGGCGGCGCACTCGCCAACCAGGGCCTGGAGCAGCAGTTCTGGCCCTCGGCGCCATACACGGAGGCCGATCTGGAGGCCCAGGTCGAACGGATCAGGACCACCGAGGGCGAACGCGGCGAACTGGCCATGGCCGACGCCCAGGCGTATGTCGACGGCATCAACGCCTACCGCCAGAAGTCCAAGAACGGCCGCTACTTCCCTGGCGAGTACGTCCTCACCGGCAAGATCGACTCCATCACCAACATCGGCGAGATCCAGCCGTTCAGGATCACTGACCTGATCTCCATCGCGTCCGTCGTCGGCGGCCAGTTCGGCGGCGGAGGCGGCGGCGAGGTGCAGGCCGCGCTCTCGCTCCTCGCCGCGCAGCGGAAGTACGGCGTCGCCCAGGGCACCGAGGTCTGGGAGTCCTTCCGGCAGCGCGAGGACCCCGAGGCCGTGCTCACCGTCCACGACGGCACCGCCTTCCCGTACGCCGGGAAGCCCGCGGAGCCCCGCGGCACGGCCCTGCCCGATCCGGGCTCGGTCCAGGCCGAGCCGCTCGTGTACGACAGGACCGGCTCGGCCCGTGACCACGCCAAGGCCCCGGTGCGCGCACCGGCCCCGCTCACAACGCTCCAGGGAATCTTCGACGACGGCGTCGTCCCGCCGGGTTCGCTCAACCCGCGGCGCGGTATGTCCAACGCGCTGCTCGTCTCCGGCGAACACACCGCGAGCGGCGATCCCGTCGCCGTCTTCGGCCCTCAGACCGGCTATTTCGCGCCACAGCTTCTGATGATCCAGGAGCTCCAGGGACCCGGCATCAGCGCACGCGGCGTCGCCTTCGCCGGAGTCGGCATGTATGTCCAGATGGGCCGGGGCCAGGACTACGCCTGGAGCGCCACCTCGGCCGGCCAGGACATCACGGACACCTACGCCGTCGAGCTGTGCGAGCCCGACGGCTCACCGGCCACCAAGGCGTCCACGCACTATCTCCACCGCTCCGTCTGCACCGCCATGGAGAAGATGGAACGCGCCAACTCCTGGAAGCCGAGCGTCGCCGACTCCACCGCCGCGGGCTCCTACCGGCTCCAGGTCTGGCGCACCGCGTACGGCATGGTCACGCACCGCGCGACGGTCGGCGGCAAGCCCGTCGCGTACACCTCGCTGCGTACCACCTACCGGCACGAAGCCGATTCGATCATCGGCTTCCAGATGCTCAACGACCCCTCGTACACCAAGGACGCCGCCTCCTTCCAGCGAGCGGCGGCGAACATCGACTACGCCTTCAACTGGTTCTACGCGGACTCCCGCACCATCGCCTACTTCAACAGCGGCATGAATCCGGTACGCGCGGCGGGCGTCGATCCCGCGCTGCCCGTCAAGGCGGAGCAGGCATACGAATGGCAGGGTTACGACCCGGCGCACAACACCGCCGCGTACACGCCGTTCGCCGAGCATCCGCGCTCCGTCGGGCAGGACTACTACGTCTCCTGGAACAACCGGCAGGCGAAGGGCTACGCCACGGCCGGGTTCGGCTTCGGCGCGGTGCACCGCGCCGATCTGCTCGACGGCCGCGTCAAGAAGCTGGTCGAGCAAGGCGGTGTCACCCGCGCCTCCCTGACCCGGGTCATGGCCGACGCGGCGCTGACCGATCTGCGCGGTGAGCAGGTCCTGCCGGAACTGCTGAAGGTGCTGCGCTCCGCGCCGGTCACGGATCCACGGCTGAACAACGCGGTGGGCCGGCTCGAATCCTGGCGGGCCGCCGGGTCCCGGCGCGAGGAGACCGCGAAGGGCTCGCACACCTATGGCCACTCGGACGCCGTACGGATCATGGACGCCTGGTGGCCGAGGCTGGTCGAGGCCGAATTCCGTCCTGGGCTCGGCGACGGCCTCTACCAGGCCCTCACCGCCTCGCTCGCGATCGACGAATCACCGGCGGCCAGTCATGGCGCGACCGGAGCGCACGGCGGCTCGGCCTTCCAGTACGGCTGGTGGAGTTATGTCGACAAGGACCTCCGGCAGGTCCTCGGTGAGCCCGTGCGGGCGCCGACGGCGGACACCTACTGCGGAGACGGCGGCCTCAGCGCCTGCCGGGAGGCGCTGCTCACCAGCCTGAAGGCGGCCGTGGCGGCTCCGGCGACCGAGGTCTATCCCGGGGACGAGAGCTGCGCGGCCGGCGACCAGTGGTGCACGGACGCGATCGTCCACCGGGCGCTGGGCGGCATCACCCACGCCACCGTCAACTGGCAGAACAGGCCGACCTATCAGCAGGTCGTGGAGTTTCCCTCGCACCGCTGACGGTGTGATCCACGGGCCGGACCGCCTTCCCGGGCGGCCCGGCCCACGGGCTCAGCGATAGCGCAGATAGGAGCGCCGTACGGCACGGAACGCGGCGAGTTCGTCCTCCCAGGCCCCGGCGACCTCGTCCGTTCCGGCGCCCGCGTCGATCATCGTGCGGACCCGCGCCGAGCCGGTCAGCTTGTCGATCCAGTTGTCGGAGCGCCAGGCGAATCCGCTCCAGGTCCGCTTCGCCGTCACCAGCAGCGCGATTCCGGTGCGTACCGGATCGAACGACTCCCGGTCGTGGACGTGCAGTTGCACTCCACCGACCGTGATGCCCTCGAACTTGGAGAACGACGGCGCGAAGTACGCCTCGCGGAAGCGGACTCCCGGCAGCTCCAGCGCGTTGGCCGCCTCGGCCCACCGCCGGTCGATGCCCTCCGCTCCCAGCAGCTCGAAGGGCCTGGTCGTGCCGCGTCCCTCCGACAGATTCGTCCCTTCGAAGAGACAGGTGCCCGAGTACACGAGCGCCGTGTCGGGCGTCGGCATGTTGGGACTCGGCGGCACCCACGGCAGCCCTGTGGCGTCGAAGAACTCCGAGCGGCGCCATCCCGACATCCGCACCGTCTCCAGCTCCACCGGCTTCGCCAGGAATTCGCCGTTGAAGAGCAGCGCCAGCTCGGTGACCGTCATGCCGTGGGCCTGGGAGACCGGCCGGCGTCCCACGAAGGTCGCGAAGTCCGGGTGCAGGACCGGCCCGAGGGCGTCTCGGCCGGTGACCGGATTGGGCCGGTCCAGTACGACGAAGCGCTTGCCCGCGAGGGCCGCCGCCTCCATGCAGTCGTACAGCGTCCAGATGTATGTGTAGAAGCGGGCGCCCGCGTCCTGGATGTCGAAGACGACGGTGTCGACGCCGGACGCGGTGAAGATGTCCGCGAGCGGCTGTCCGCTCTTGAGATAGGTGTCGTAGACCGGCAGCCCGGTGGCCGGGTCGTCATGGCGTCCTTCCGAGCCGCCGGCCTGGGCCGTGCCCCGGAAGCCGTGCTCGGGACCGAAGACGGCGGTCAGGTCGACCCGGTCGTCGCCGTGCATCACATCGACGATGTGCCGCGCGTCCTGGGTGATCCCGGTCGGGTTGGTGACGATGCCCACGCGCTGGCCGGACAGCGGCCGGTAGCCGTCGGCGGCCAGCCGGTCGAAGCCCGTGCGGACGCTCCCGCCGGGCCGACCGTGGTCCGGACGCGCCGTCGCGCGGGCGGCGCTCGCGGCCACGGCTCCCACCGCGCCGCCGGCGGCCAGCAAACCCCGTCTGGTCAGACTCATTCGGCTACCTCCATGATCGCGCGGCCTGTCATGCCCACGCACGTTAGTGCGGAACGGTCCACTGGACGAGAGCCACCGGCGGTTCGCCGCACGCTCCTTCCTTTCCCACTCCCTTCACTCATAACATACCGACTGGTCAGTCTGTGGTCGCCGACAGTACGGTCGGCCAGAACCGGCAGTCCGGAAAGGCAGGTCCCGATGAGTACGGTGGACGGCGCGCGGGTCGTGGTCACAGGGGCCGGCGGCGGCATCGGCGCCGCACTCGCCCGCGGATTCGCGGCCCGAGGCGCCCGAGTGGTGGTCAATGACCTCGACGCGGACAAGGCCGAGGCGGTCGCGGCGGAGATCGGCGCCATCGCTCTCCCCGGCGACGCCTCCGTCATCGTCGGCGCCGCCCGCGAGGCGCTCGGCGGCACCGTCGACATCTACTGCGCCAACGCCGGCCTCGGCTCACCCGGCGACGCACTGGCCGGCGAGGACGTCTGGTCGGCCGCCTGGGACGTCAATGTCATGGCGCATGTCCGGGCCGTCCGGGCGCTGCTGCCGGACTGGCTGGAGCGAGGCAGCGGCCGGTTCGTCTCCACCGTCTCCGCCGCCGGTCTGCTCACCATGATCGGCGCCGCTCCGTACAGCGTCACCAAACACGGCGCGCTGGCCTACGCGGAGTGGCTCTCGCTGACCTACCGCCATCGCGGACTCAAGGTCCACGCGATCTGTCCGCAGGGTGTGCGTACGGACATGCTCACCGCCTCGGGCAGCGCCGGTGAGCTGGTCCTCAGCCCCACGGCCATCGAACCGGAGGCGGTCGCCGACGCGCTCTTCGCCGCCATGGTGGAGGATCGCTTCCTGGTCCTGCCGCATCCCGAGGTGGCGGGCTTCCACCAGGCACGCGCCGCCGACCCCGACCGCTGGCTGGCCACGATGAACCGCATGCAGCAGAAGTGGGAAGGGATCGCGGAATGACCGGCTCGATCTACGCGGCCAAACCCTGGCTCGCCCAGCTCAGCGAGGCCCAGCGGGCCCCTGTCGACCCGCCGGCCTCCGTGGTGCACGCGTTCCGCGCCGCCGTGGCCAGGGCTCCCGAGCATCCCGCGCTCGCCTACTTCGACGCCCGGATCGGCTACCGCGAGGCCGACGAACTGTCCGACTCCGTCGCCGGTCATCTCGCCGGCCGCGGACTGAGGCGTGGCGACCGGGTCGCGATCATGCTCCAGAACAGCCCGCACTTCGTCCTCGCACTCCTCGGCGCCTGGAAGGCGGGCGCGACCGTCGTACCGGTCAACCCGATGTACAAGTCCGCCGAGGTCGCTCATGTGCTGGCCGACGCCGAGGTGACGGCGCTGATCTGCGCGGACCGCGCCTGGGAGGCGTATCTGCGCGAGACGGCCGACGCCTCCTCCGTACGGATCGTCCTCACGGCCTGTGAGCTGGACTTCCAGACCCGCGACGACAAGCGCGTCCTCGGCTTCGAGCGCCTTCCGGTGCCACCGGACACCGACGATCTGCTGGCCGTCGCCCGCCGGAGCCTGCCCGCGCCCGCCGAGGCGGACCCGGCGCCCTCCGATGTGGCGCTGATCAGCTACACGTCCGGTACGAGCGGCAAGCCCAAGGGCGCCATGAACTCCCACGGCAACATCATGGTCAACGCCGAGCGGCAGCGCGCCGGTCACCCGCTGGAGGAAGGAGCCTGCTACTTCGCGCTCGCGCCGCTCTTCCACATCACCGGCCTGGTCTGCGAACTGGCCGCGTGCGTCGCCAACGCGGGCACTCTCGCACTCGCCCACCGCTTCGAGGCCGGCGTGGTGCTCGATGCCTTCGCCGAGCACCGTCCCGCGTACACCGTCGGTCCCTCCACCGCCTTCATGGCGCTCGCCGCCCACCCGGATGTCACTCGCGAACACTTCAGTTCGTTCCGGATCCTCTCCTCGGGCGGCGCGCCGCTGCCGCCCGCGCTGGTCGAGAGGTTCCGCGCGGCCCTCGGCCCGTACATCCGCAACGGCTACGGCCTCACCGAGTGCACCGCGCCCTGCGCCGCCGTGCCGCCGGAGAAGGAGGCACCGGTCGACCCGGCCTCCGGCACCCTCTCCGTCGGCGTGCCGGGAGCCGACACGGTCGTACGGATCATCGACGAGCGGGGCGAGGACCTGCCCTTCGGTGAGCAGGGCGAGATCGCGGTACGCGGCCCGCAGGTGGTCTCCGGCTACTGGCGGCAGCCCCGGGCCACCGCCGAGACCTTTCCCGGCGGCGAACTGCGCACCGGCGACATCGGCTTCATGGACCCGGACGGCTGGCTCTATGTCGTCGACCGCAAGAAGGACATGATCAACGCCTCGGGCTTCAAGGTGTGGCCGCGCGAGGTGGAGGACGTGCTCTACACACATCCAGCGGTGCGCGAGGCGGCGGTGGTCGGCGTCCCCGACGCCTACCGCGGCGAGAGCGTGAAGGCGTATGTCAGTCTGCGTCCGGGCGCCGTCGTGGGCACCGGCGAACTGGGCGCCTACTGCAAGGACCGCCTGGCCGCGTACAAGTATCCGCGCGAGGTCGAGATCCTGCCCGAGCTGCCCAAGACCACCAGTGGGAAGATCCTCAGGCGGGAACTGCGTTCCCAGCCATGAAGGACGCGCGCACGGCGACGCGCGCGGGCGGTACGGAGCGAAAGACGGGTGACGGCACATGGCCAGAACGACGGACGGGAGCGGCGTTCCCGTCCCACAGCGGCTGCTGGCCGCCGCCACCAGGCTCTTCGCGGAGCGCGGCTATGACCGCACCTCCGTCCAGGAGATCGTGGAGGCGGCAGGCGTCACCAAAGGCGCGCTGTACCACTACTTCGGCTCCAAGGAGGATCTCCTCCAGGAGGTCTACGCCCGCGTCCTGCGCCTTCAGCAGGAGCGCCTCGACGCCTTCGCGGACGCGGACGAACCGGTGGCGCGACGGCTGCGGGACGCCGCCGCCGATGTCGTCGTCACGACGATCGACAACCTCGACGACGCCTCGATCTTCTTCCGCTCGATGCACCATCTCAGCCCCGAGAAGAACAAGCAGGTACGGGCCGAACGCCGCCGCTACCACGAGCGGTTCCGCGCGCTGATCGAGGAGGGCCAGCGGAGCGGCGTCTTCTCCACCGCCACTCCGGCCGACCTGGTGGTGGACTACCACTTCGGCTCGGTCCACCATCTCTCCACGTGGTACCGCCCGGACGGCCCGCTCAGTCCGCAGCAGGTGGCGGACCAGCTCGCGGATCTGCTGCTGCGAGCGCTGCGTCCCTGAGGGCTGTCCGGTCAGAGGTACTTCTTCAGCTCCCGCCGGGCCAGCGAGCGCTGATGCACCTCGTCGGGACCGTCCGCCAGCCGCAGTGTCCTGGCCGCGGCCCACAGCTCGGCCAGCGGGAAGTCCTGGCTGACCCCGCCCGCGCCATGGAGCTGGACGGCCCGGTCGAGGATGTCGACGACGGCGCGCGGAGTGGCGATCTTGATGGCCTGGATCTCCGTGTGCGCGCCGCGGTTGCCGGCCGTGTCCATCAGCCAGGCCGTCTTCAGGACGAGGAGCCGAAGCTGCTCGACCGTCACCCGGGCGTCCGCGATCCAGTTCCGTACGACGCCCTGTTCCGCGAGCGGACGGCCGAACGCCGTACGGGAGACGGCCCGCCGGCACATCAGCTCGATCGCCCGCTCCGCCATGCCGATCAGCCGCATGCAGTGGTGGATACGGCCGGGACCGAGCCGGGCCTGGGCGATCGCGAAGCCGCCGCCCTCCTCGCCGATCAGATGTGTGGCGGGCACTCTGACCTGGTCGAACACGACCTCGGCATGACCGCCGTGGTGATGGTCCTCGTAGCCGTACACCCGCATGGCGCGCCGGACTTCGAGGCCCGGAGTGTCGCGCGGGACCAGGATCATCGACTGCTGGCGCCGGAGGTCCGCACCGTCCGGGTCGGTCTTGCCCATCACGATGAAGATCTCGCACGCCGGATTCATCGCTCCGGAGATGTACCACTTGCGGCCGTCGATGACGTAGTCGTCGCCGTCGCGCCGGATCCGCGTCCGGATGTTCGTCGCGTCCGACGAGGCCACCTCGGGTTCGGTCATCGCGAACGCCGACCGGATCTCACCCGACAGCAGCGGCTCAAGCCACCGCTTGCGCTGTTCCTCGGTGCCGAACTGGGCGAGCACTTCCATGTTCCCGGTGTCGGGCGCCGCGCAGTTCAGCGCGGTGGGCGCGAGCTGCGGCGAGCGGCCGGTGATCTCGGCGAGCGGCGCGTACTGGAGATTGCTGAGCCCGGCGCCGTACCGCGAGTCCGGAAGGAAGAGATTCCACAGCCCCCGCTCGCGCGCCTCGGCCTTGAGCTCCGCCACGATCTCCGGGGTGTCCCACGGGTCGGCGAGCCGGGCGCGCTGTTCCTCGGCGACGGCCTCGGCCGGATGGACACGCTCGTCCATGAAGGCGAGCAGCCGCGTCCGCAGCTCTTCGGTGCGGGCGTCGAATGCGAAGTCCATGGGATGTACTCAGCCTTCCTGGAGGGTGGTGAGGCCGTGCCGGATGAAGACGGGAACGAGATCGCCGATCCGGTCGAAGCCGGGACCGACGGTCTGGCCGAGAGTGAAGCGGTAGTGGATGCCCTCCAGGATCACGGCGAGCTTGAACCAGGCGAACGCCGTGTACCAGGAGATGGCGGTGGTGTCCCGGCCCGAGCGGGCCGCGTACCGCTCGATCAGTTCGCCGGGCGCCGGATGGCCCGCCGCGCCCGCCGTCGTGCTGACCGGAGAAGCCGTCAGCTCCAGCCGCGCGCTGTACATCACCAGCAGCCCCAGATCCGTCAGCGGATCACCGAGAGTGGACATCTCCCAGTCGAGCACCGCCTTGATCCGGTCGTCCTCGCCGATCAGGACATTGTCGAGCCGGTAGTCACCATGGATCACGGTGGGTGCGGGCGAGACCGGCAGCGAACGCGCCAGGCCCGTGTGCAGCTCGTCGATACCGGCCAGCTCACGATCGCGTGAGGCGTCGAGCTGCTTGCTCCAGCGGCGGAGCTGCCGGTCCAGAAAACCGTCCGGACGGCCGAAGTCGCCCAGGCCGACCTCCGCCGGGTCGACCGCGTGCAGCTCGACAAGCGTGTCGAGGAGTGCCAGGACGGCGGCGCGAGTGCGGCCGGGACCGAGCGGCGCGAGCTGCTCGGCCGTACGGTACGGCGTGCCCGCCACATACTCCATGACATAGAACGGAGCGCCGAGGACGCTCTCGTCCTCGCAGAGCAGCAGCGGCTCCGGGACCGGCACGGCCGTCGGATGCAGCGCCTTGATCACGCGGTACTCCCGCCTCATGTCATGGGCGGTGGCCAGCACATGACCCAGCGGTGGCCTGCGGACCACCCAGCGCCGTGCGCCGTCGCTGACGGAGTACGTCAGATTCGACCGGCCGCCCTCGATCAGACGCGCGTCGAGCGGTCCGCTCACCAGGCCGGGGCACGCGCGGTCGAGATGGCCGCGCAGCCGCTCGGGATCGAGTCCTGGCGGCGGGACTGGGCTCATCGTGCGTACCTCCATCAGTGGCCGTACAGCCGGTCGGTGTTCATGATGCCGACCAGTCGGTATGCCGTCCAGTCTCCCTCCGCGCCGCCAGGGAGCGTCCGTGCCGGTCCGGTGGGGCCACTGGTGTCACGGCCGTATCGCTGAATAGAGTTCACGTATGAATACCGCGCTGCTTATCGACGAGGTCAGGCTCACTCCGATCCTCATAGCCGATCCGCCGCTGCTCAACACGCAGGGCGTCCACCAGCCGTACACGCCACGGCTCATCGTGGAAGTCGTCACGCGTGGTGGCGTCACCGGCATCGGTGAGACATACGGCGACGGGAAGTACCTGGATCTCGCCCGTCCGCTCGCCGAGGCGCTGCCGGGCCGGCCGGTCAGCGATGTGAACGGACTGTTCGCTCTCGCGAGCGAGGTGTGCGGCGACTCACGCGGCCCGGACGAACGGGCCGACGCGAGTCGCGTGGACGCGGGCGGGCTGCGCGGCGTGCAGACCGCCGACAAGCTCCGTCTCTCCGTCGTCTCCGGCTTCGAGGTCGCCTGTCTGGACGCGCTCGGCAGGACACTCGGCCTGCCGGTGCACGCGCTGCTCGGCGGCAAGGTCCGCGACTCGGTGGAGTACAGCGCCTATCTCTTCTACCGCTGGGCCGAGCACCCGGACACCGGCGAGAAGGACGACTGGGACGCGGCCCTCGACCCGGCCGGCATCGTCGCCCAGGCCCGGCGCTTCGTCCGCGACCACGGCTTCTCGTCGTTCAAGCTCAAGGGCGGCGTGTTCGAGCCCGAGCAGGAGATCGCCGCGGTCCGGGCACTCGCGGAGGCGTTCCCGGGCCGGCCGCTGCGGCTCGATCCCAATGGCGCCTGGTCCGTGCCGACCTCCCTGCGTGTCGCCGACGAACTGGCCGATGTCCTCGAATATCTGGAGGACCCGGCGAGCGGCACGGAGCTGATGGCGGAGGTGTCCGCCGGTACGTCCGTGCCACTGGCCACCAATATGTGTGTGACCACCGTCCCGGAGATCGCGGAGGCGTTCTCCCGTGACGCCGTCCAGGTGGTGCTCTCGGACCACCACTACTGGGGCGGACTGCACCGGACGCGTGAACTCGCCGCGGTCTGCCGCGCCTTCGGCGTCGGACTGTCCATGCACTCCAACACCCACCTCGGCATCAGCCTGGCCGCGATGACCCAGGTCGCCGCGACCGTCCCGAACCTCGACTACGCCTGCGACAGCCACTATCCGTGGCAGACCGAGGACGTCATCACCGCCCGGCACATCTTCCGGGACGGGCGGCTCGACGTGTCCGACGCGCCGGGACTCGGGGTCGAACTCGACCGGGAGAAACTCGCCGTACTGCACCGGCGCTGGCTCGACGACGACGGCGCGATGCGCGAGCGCGACGACGCCGCCGCGATGCGGAAGGCCGACCCGGCCTGGACGACGCCGTCGATCCCGCGCTGGTGAGCGACCTGACACACCGCCGTATGAGTCGGTGTCAGGCGTGACAGGCCACGGGCACGCCGCCGTTCATCACCGCCATGTCGGTGAACACGGCGGTGGCGTCCAGCGGCGAGCCGTCCGGCTCTCCGTCCAGCTCGGCGTACGCACGGTGCAGATTGGCCACCAGCCGCTCGCTCTCACGCAGCTTCGCGAACTCGCCGAGATCGGCCCGGCGCGCGGCCTCCAGCGGAGTGAGGCCCTCGGCGTGGCCCTCCCTGGCCACCTCGGTGACATACCGCAGATAGCTCTCCGTCGTGTCGTACGCCGACGGGTCGGTGATCGGTCCGTGGCCCGGCACGACGGTGGTCGCGTCCAGCGAGCGCAGCAGCTCCAGCGCCCGCAGCGAACCGGCCAGCGAGCCCATCGGAACGAACGGCGTACCGCCCTCGAAGATCAGATCGCCGGTGAAGACGATGCCGCTCTCCGGCAGATGCACGATCGAGTCGCCGATGGTGTGCGCCGCACCGGGATGGATGACCCGTACCTCGATCGCACCGACATGCAGCGTGAGACGGTCGTTGTACGTGAGGGTCGGAGCGGTGATCCGGATATCACCGAAGTCGGTGCCGGGCCACACCAGATGGAGCTGACGGCCCGCCGCGAACTGCTCACTGCGGCAGGCGTCATGGCCGATCACGGTGGCCTCCGGCACGAACACGCTGTTGCCATAGGTGTGATCGCCGTGGTGATGCGTATTGACCAGAGTGCGCGGCAGCGGCACACCGGACGCCACGATCGCCTCGCGCAGCAGCCGGGTCCGCCGCTCGGTCGCCGTGGTGTCGACAAGCAGCGTCGACTCTCCGTCACTGATGAATCCGGCGTTGTTCAGACACCAGCCACCGTCCGGCTGAACATAGGCATGGACCTCAGGTGAGAGCCGGACGGTGTAAGGATCCATGGCAGGCATCGGGATTCTCCCTGGTCAAGGCAGGATGTTGATCCCGAGCCTGCCAGTTGGCCGCGGTCCGGGCAAAGGCGGGGTCCAGTGAGCCGGGCGCTCGCGCGGCCCGCGCCACGGAGCGGGCCGGCCTCCGCGTGATCACACCAGGACGGCGACCGCGAACAGGGCCAGCAGGACGGTGCAGCCCGCCGTGGCCGCCGCCGCACGCGGCGACAGCGGCCGGGGCCTGACGGCGGCCAGCGCCAGCGCGCGCCGCTGCGCCACGGCCAGAAAGCCCAGCCAGACCAGAGCGCTCAGAGCGCACGCGACCACTCCGGCCGCCGTGCCTCCCGTATGCACCGCCTGCCGGGCGGCGAGCAGGGTCACCACGGTCAACGAAAGCGTCGTACGCCGCCAGGCCAGCCAGGTCCGCTCGGGCTGGAGCCCGGGATCGCGCGAGTGGCCCGCGTCCGCGTCCTCCTCGGCGCGCGGACCTCCCTCGTGGTCCGGGTCCCGGCCCGCCGCGGCCGTCACCCGGCCCGGCCCAGCACCACGACCACCAGCATCGCCACCGCGACCAGCCCCACCAACAGACTCAGCAGCGCCGGGAAACGGGACACCGGCAGATTCTCGCCGCGCCGCATCGCACGCTCGCAGCGCACCCAGTGGTTGACCGCGCGCAGCGCGCACAGCGCTCCGGCCGCGAGCAGCGCCACCGCGAGACCGACCCGTACACCCCAGCGCAGATCCGGCAGGAACTGGTCGACCGCGAAGCCGCCTCCGACCAGCGCGAGCGCGGTCCGGATCCACGCCAGAAAGGTGCGCTCATTGGCCAGCGAGAACCGGTAGTCAGGCGTCTGGCCCTCGTCGCCGACGCGCTGCGGCGCGAGCCACAGCCGCAGCGTGCGCACAAAGTCGGTCACCACTCGCAGCCTACGCATGGAACGCTTTCAGCCGCTCGTACGCCGCGAGTCCGTCCGGCACCCACTCCCACGCGCCGAGCCGCCGCTCCAGCTCCGCCACCGGCAGAAAGGCATGCCAGGCGACCTCCTCCGGCTGCGGGTTCACCGGCAGCGCGCAGCGGACCTCGTACACATACGACCACCAGCTCCGCGCGCCGTCCGGCGACTCGTACAGGAACGGGAAGAGCGGTACGGGCCGAGGCAGCCCGGACACTCCGAGCTCCTCCTCCGCCTCCCGCAGCGCCGCCTCGTCATAGCTCTCGCCCGCGCCGACGACACCGCCCACGAACATGTCGTACAGAGAAGGAAAGACCAGCTTGACGGCGGTCCTGCGATGGACGAAGACCCGGTCCTCGGCGTCGCGCGCGAGGATGAAGACACAGCGATGGCGCAGGCCTCGCGCGTAGACCTCCCCGCGTGGCGCCTGTCCGACCACACGGTCGTTCTCGTCGACGATGTCCAGGATCTCGTCTGCCGCACTCATGTCCGCCATCCAATCAGGCCGTGGCCCGCCGGGGATTACCGGACAGCGCTTGGCGCGGGACTGTTGACTCGTTACTCGCGCGTACCGAAGATCGGACCACGCACTCGCCCGGTGAAGGACGGAAGCCCATGGCGTACGACGCTGATGTGATCGTGATCGGGGCGGGCCTTTCCGGCCTGGTCGCCACCGCCGAACTGGCCGACGCGGGACGCTCCGTCATCCTCCTCGACCAGGAGCCCGAGCAGTCGTTCGGCGGACAGGCGCACTGGTCCTTCGGCGGGCTCTTCTTCGTGGACTCGCCGGAGCAGCGCCGTCTGCGTGTCAAGGACAGCCGGGAACTGGCCCTTCAGGACTGGCTCGGCACGGCGGGCTTCGACCGGCCCGAGGACCACTGGCCGCGTGAATGGGCCGAGGCGTACGTCGACTTCGCGGCGGGCGAGAAGCGCGCCTGGCTGCACCGGCAGGGCATGCGCTTCTTCCCGGTGGTGGGCTGGGCGGAGCGCGGCGGATACGACGCCACCGGCCACGGCAATTCCGTGCCGCGCTTCCACATCACCTGGGGCACCGGGCCGGGAGTCGTCGCACCGTTCGAACGGCGGGTGCGCGAAGGTGTCGCCAAGGGCCTCGTGTCGTTGCGGTTCCGGCACCGGGTCACCGGTCTCGGCAACTCCGCCGGCGCCGTCGACACCGTCAGCGGCGAGATACTGCGGCCGAGCGCCGCCGAACGCGGCACCGCGAGCAGCAGGGCGGTCACCGGAGCCTTCGAACTCCGGGCGCAGGCCGTGATCGTCACCTCCGGCGGCATCGGAGGCAATCACGATCTGGTGCGCGCCCAGTGGCCCGAGCGGCTCGGCGCTCCGCCGCGCAAGATGCTCACGGGAGTGCCCGCGCATGTCGACGGTCTGATGCTCGGCATCACCGAGGCGGCCGGTGCCCACCACATCAACCGGGACCGGATGTGGCACTACACCGAGGGCATCGAGAACTGGAAGCCCATCTGGACCGGCCATGGCATCCGTATCCTGCCGGGCCCGTCCTCGCTCTGGCTCGACGCGCGCGGCCGGCGGCTGCCGGTGCCGCTCTTCCCGGGCTTCGACACGCTCGGGACGCTGGAACACATCATGAGAACCGGCTACGACCACACCTGGTTCGTTCTCGACCAGCGCATCATCGGCAAGGAGTTCGCTCTCTCGGGCTCCGAGCAGAACCCGGATCTGACGGGAAAGTCGGTCCGCGATGTGATCGCCAGGGCGCGCGCCGACGTACCGGGACCGGTCAAGGCGTTCATGGACAAGGGCGTGGACTTCGTCGTCGAGAAGGACCTGGGCGCGCTCGTACGCGGAATGAACGCGCTCACCGAGGAGCCGCTGATCGACGAGGCCGCGCTGCGCCGTGAAATCACCGCGCGCGACCGGGAGACAGCCAATCCCTTCACCAAGGACCTCCAGGTCACGGCGATCAGAGGAGCCAGGAAGTATCTGGGCGACAGGCTGATCCGCACCGTCGCCCCGCATCGCGTCCTCGACCCCGCGGCCGGCCCGCTGATCGCCGTACGGCTGAACATCCTCACCCGCAAGTCGCTCGGCGGCCTGGAGACCGACCTGTCCTCCCGCGTCCTCACCGAGGCCGGCGACCCGCTGCCCGGGGTGTACGCGGCGGGCGAGGCGGCCGGCTTCGGCGGCGGCGGCATGCACGGCTACCGCTCCCTGGAGGGCACGTTCCTGGGCGGCTGTATCTTCTCGGGCCGCGCGGCGGGCCGGGCGGCGGCCGGGGCGGTCGGCTGACCGGCCCGCCGCGCGCCTCGGCGGGCCGGTGACGGTCGGTCAGCCAAAGGTCGGCAAGGTCGAGAAGGTGTGCACCACGGGCGCCTCCGACCAGAAGAGGGCGCTCGCCGACGGGACGTCGTATGTGTACGACGCGGCAGGCAACCGTCTGATCGCTTCTACGGCGGGCTCCCGCACGCTCTACCTGGACGAGACCGAGCTGAGCGCCGACGCCAACGGGGCCGTCGCGTACTGCCGGCGCTACTACGGCCTCGCCGGCGCTCCCGCCGTGCTGCGTCATTCCAGCCGGGGTTCGGCGGCCACCACTCTGGTCGCGATGGTCACGGACCAGCACGGCACCGCTGTCGCCAGTGTCAATCTTGCCGCGGGACAGACTGTCCAGCGGCAGAAGACCGACCCGTTCGGCGTCGAACGCGGCAGTGGCTCCGGAACGTGGCTCTCGCACCGTGGCTATGTCGGAGGCGGGGACGACAACGGGAGCGATCTGACCCATCTTGGTGCCCGCGAATACGACGCCTCCACGGGCCGGTTCATTGCGGCCGACCCGGTACTCGACATCGGTGATCCGCTGAGCCTCAACGGCTACGCGTATGCCAAAAACAATCCGGTCACACTGAGCGACCCGACCGGCCGCACCATCTGCGACGTCAATCCCGAGCTCTGCAATCATCCGACATCGTCCGGATCCGGCGGGCGGGGCCACTGACCCGCCGTGCCGGGACGCTGGTCAGGGCGGTGCGTTCAGATTTTCTCTACGAGGTTCAAGGCGGGCCCCACCCGCATTGGCTGACCGTCGTCGCCGACAAGCCCGCCGTTCGCTCGGGAGGCCAGCCGCCCCGGCAAGGGAACGGTCCAGGACTGCGAGAGCGGCAACCGGCCAGATTGCCGGGATGACCGGAACCGGGCTCCTGGCGGAGCAAGTTGTCGCCCACGACCGTCCTACGGCCGGATCGCAGGCACATGGCCGACCAGGGGGCCGACCCTCACGCCCGCCGCCGGACTCGCCGAGGGCGGTGGTCGGTGTTGCCTCCGGCGGGGGCGAAGCTCCCGGCCGCCCGTCGGGGGCCGACTCCTCCCGCCCTGGCCCCGCGCCGCCAGACTGGGCGACTCACCAGCCCGGCCGTGCGCTGCCTCTCCCGCTCGGGCCCGATCCTGCCGAAAGAAGCCGACCCTGCGCCGCCTCGGCAGGTTGCCGATGGTTTGCGGGCGGCGCCGTGGCAGCAGGACGAAGGGGGGCGTACCGGGGGTGTGCGACGCTGGAGCGGCTGCGGTCGTGGCGACGGCACACAACCTGAACTGCGAAGTCGCGCTCTCGCACCCCGTGCCATATATCATCGGTGCTATGGACAGCGGGCGGTACTCGATCGAGATCGAGCCGGAGGTGCGGCTGTGGCTGGAGAACATTCCCGCCCATCACTACAAGCAGGCCGAACGCGTCGCCGACCTGCTCGCCGAGCAGCCCACCACGCTCGACGAACCGCACTCTCGCCACCTGGGCGGCAAGCTCCGCGAGCTGCGCTTCCGCCTGGGCGATGCCCATCAGCGGATCACCTACTGGCTGGCGCCCGGCCGACGTGTCGTGCTGCTCACCGTGTTCCGCAAGACCAAGATGCGCGAGCAGGCCGAAGTGGACCGCGCTCACGCCGCACAGCGATTGTGCGAGGCAGAGCATGAAGCCGCCGCCGAGCACGACCTCTACAGCCGCGACCTCAAGGAGAACCGATGAACCACAGCGAATGGAGGACCCGTCGCCACCGCCAGCTGCTGGGCGAACACCTGGACGCTGACCCCGAGTACGACCGGGTTTACGAAGAGGCCGGCCTCGCCATGACGTTGGGCAAGGCCGTCTACGACCGGCGTAAGCAGCTGGGCCTGAGCGAGGCCGACCTCGCCGATCGCATGCACGTCGGCGTCGATGACATCGAAGGCATCGAGACGGCCACCGAGCTGCCGCCCATCGCAGTCATCATGCGCCTGGCCCGCGCATTGGACCTCACGGTGGACGTACACCTCGCCGGCGGAGACGAGCCCACCGTCTCCATCGTCGCCCCAGCGGCCTGAGGCGGGGAGGAACCATGCAGGAGCCGCCTTCCGCGCTCGCCCGTGAGCTCGGGCAACTTGTCCACGACCGGCGCATCGAGCTCGGGCTGTCTCAGGCCGAGCTGGCCGAGCGGTGCGGGATGAAGCAGCCGCAGATCTCCCGCTTCGAAGGCGGTGGGACCGTGCCCACGCTTCCCCTCCTGCGCCGCCTGGCTCAGTCTCTCGGCGCAGACCTGACCATCAGCCTCACCCCGCACGACGAAGCCGCTTGACGCGCATTCGGAATTCCTGGAATTCCCCAGGCGGTGTAGACCACTGACGGCAGTAGTGACGATAACACCAGCACACAAGCACGAACATCCGGTGACTGTCAAATCGCCCGCTGACCAGCAAACTTGCAGGTAGGAGCGGCCTGGCCTGCACACGTACTATGTGCTGGCGGGGGCCACGCCGGTCCTGATGCATAACTGTGGCGGATCCGTTTCTGGCATAGGTCGATATGCGACTGTGCTAACGGTGGTAAGCCCGCAATGATGCGGGGGCCCAAGCCAGCAGGTACGGGGCCGCATAACTTGAAGATCTCCGAGGTTGGTGACCAGGTAGCGGATGGCCAGGTGATTGCGGGAGGTGGCAGCTTGCCTGAAAGGGAGTTTGCTACGCCCGGGGGATTCAAGGGTTCCCGTCGCCTCGATGTTCTAGTGCAAAGGCCAGATGGCATTATGTATGGGATCAATGTTGGAAAACAGACGATGCGATCTGGTGCCCCCCATCAAGCGAGAAGCGGAAGCGCTACAGGATCTTGAAGGCAGCGGGATCGAAATGCACTTCGTCGCCTAGCGGGTCGCAATGAAAGTAACGCTTCAGTTCCATGGTGATCGCCGAGAGATCTACGTGATGGTTTGGGAGTGGGCCCGCGAGTCGGGGATGCTCCTAGTTGAGGAGCGCTTCTTCCCCACCTACGAGTTGCAACAGGTAGGTGGGGTGGGGGAAGTCAGCGGAATGTCAAGCGGAAACAGCGACGTTGATCGCATTTCCCTGAATCCTTCTCCTGTCGATCTGAGTGCCACTTCATCTCGCGATTATGCGCAGAAGAATCCGGATTCCCTGTTTATCACCCTTGGTGAGCAGTCAGACGACATTCTCAAAGAGTCGTTCCTCGCCGCTATGACCGATGACGCGACACTCGTGAAAGTCTGGAAAAGGTTGCGGGAGCGTGCGAGGAAGTCTATGTGTAAGGGAGCATGGGCGGAGAACACCATGTCGGGTGCTCAATCGCGGGTGGCCAGTCATTACTACACCGAAAAGGCCAAACAGCTTGCGGAAGTAGGAGTGGTTCCCATAGGCGGAACAGGCTGGATCAAATATCGGTTTGACTAGCCTGTGCCGCCTGACTGGCGGAATATCCCTGGCGTAAGCCAGAAGCCCCGCCGGATTTCATTCCGGCGGGGCTTCTTGAGTTTGACGGCAACGGTGACGGCAACGTCAGCGGACGGCTGCTGCGGCGGATGAGTCGTCGGGGTCGTCGTCGGCTGTTCTGAGGACCCCGCCCAGGCTGTCGATGGCTTGGCGTTGGAGCGGAGTCGGACGTGTGCGTAGACGGTCGCGGTGACGCCGATGTGGGCGTGGCCGAGGAGTTCTTTGATCACGACGAGTTCGACGCCTTGTTCCAGGAGCAGTGTGGCGGTGGAGTGTCTGAGGTCGTGGAAGCGGATGCGGCGGATGCCGGCCTTGCGGAGGAGCGTGGTAAAGATGCGGGTGAGGCTGGTCGGGTTGATCGGTCTGCTCCGCTCATTTGCGAACACGCGCCCGTTGTCCTCCACGTGGCGGCTGCCTCGTCGCGCTCGTGCTGCTGTTTGTGGTGGGGGAACTGGCGTGAGGTATGTCCAGGTGGCGTGGAGCCGCGAACTTGAGGATGAGTAAATTCTGTACCTGAACGAGCTCGGTGAAGATGAGCTTGAGGCCCGGAAGATTCAATCTTCAGTGGGCCAACTCTGGACGACCTGTGGAATGTCAGATCCAGAGTTGCTATCCGGGAAAGACAGGTCACGGCATGGACGTAGGCGCGGATCGCCTCGATGTCGCGATGATACTGGTGGGAGCGGTGATGATGGACGTCGAGCTACTCATGGATCAGTTGGGGAGAGCTGGCGTCACCGTTATCCTCAAGGTTGATCACGAGCGTATGCAAACAGGTCATAAGCCTTGGACGATGGTGATGTCAGGGCCGGGGCTGGGTGAACGAGAATTGATTCGCACAGACGCACCCACTCTGCAGAATTGTCTGAAGTATTCTCTTCGCGAGCTGAGCACATGTCCCGGTGATTGGGGATGGCTGGAGCTGTATTCGTCGACATAGGGGAGAGTGTCGATCGCCTGGCGCTGGAGGCGGAGCCGGATATGGGCGTAGACGGTGGCGGTGACGCCGTTGTGCGCGTGCCTCCGGCGGTTCCTTGACGCCGACGAGCTCGACTCCCTGCTCCAGAAGCGGAGTTGCGAGCGGATGCCGAAGGTCGTGGAAGTGGATGCGGCGGAGGCAGGTGATACAAAGAGTTCTTTTGCGTGTTCCATGCCTGTGAGAGAAGAAGGTCGAAGTGTCAGTCACCACCGGTGTGATTTCTGAAAGATCGAGTCGCTTCCTGGAGGAAGGCGAAACGGTCAGGCGCGTCTATCTGGCGCAGGGCGGTATCAACCCCTGGGCCCAGGTCGGGTTCTTCGTCGCCGGGCTGGTGCTCGTACGCGTGGTGGCCATGGCCGCCGGAGCGGATGGCAATCTCGGGCTCTTCGGCGGCGTCCTCGGCGGTGTGCTGGGCGCGGCCGTGGCCGCCGCGCTGACGACCCGTCGCGTTGTCGCCGTCACCGACCGGGCCGTTCTGCTCCTGTCCTACGGCCGCTTCGGCGCCGTGAAGCCGAACTCGGTGGTCGCCAGGCTCCCCAAGGGGACGCGGATCGGGGAGCTTTCAGGCACATGGGCCAAGACCGAGATCGCCGGAGAGAAGCTGTGGATCCACAAGAAGTGGCACGGTGACGCCGCCGCCTTCGAGCCGCGCATCGGCTGAGCTTCCGACGCGTAAGCGCCCGGCACCCGGGCCGGCCGACGCGTTCGCGCGGCTGCCCGGAGTGCGGTACGGGACAGCCCTGAGCCCGGGCCGGGCGGCGGCCGGGGCGGTCGCTGACGATTCGTCAGCGGCCGCGCCCGCGCCGGGGCCCCTACAGCCGTTCCGCCACCCGGAACCTCTCCACGACGACCAACGTCCCGTCGTGGACCGTGAACTCCGGGTCGCCCAGCGCCTCGCGCATCTCCTCGCTGTGCCAGAACCTCTCGTGCGCCGCGCGCCAGCCCGCCACCGTCGTATAGCCCTCGCCTTCGTCCAGCGCGTGCCGGAGGTCCACCTCGCCCAGCGGCAGCACTCGTACCTCCGTGAGTTCGATCACCGCGACCTCGCACCCGGCCGAGTCGATCAGCGCCAACCGCTCGCCGACCGGCGGCAGTTCCTCCCGCTCCGCCTCGTACTCCGCGAGCAGTCCGGTCGTCGAGACCTTCTCCGCGGCGAGGACGGCGGCGACCAGCCGGTCCCGCGGCGGGCCGGGAAAGGCGAGCAGGAACGGCGGCAGCGGTTCGCGGTTCTCCATGAGAGCCACCTTACGAGTCACGGTGGCCGAAACACGTCCGAGCTGCGGCGCAGCAGCCGCGCGCGGGCTTCCGGCGGCTCGGGACGGCTCAACCCCGGCCGTCCGTCTGGACAGTTGGCTGCATCTTGTAACAAGTCAGCTCTTGACGGGAAGCCTTGCCTACCGATTGGCTGTGCGCGATCATCGCTCATTCGTGCCCTGGAGGATTTCGCGGATGTCTCCGCCTCCGCCACCCCTGGGCCGCTCGCGAAGACGTGGTTCACGATCCGACCAGTTCTTCGATCCGGCCCTCGATGACGCCGAACTCGGCGCTGTAAGAGACCAGCTCGCCCAAGGCCGCTGGTCCGAGGCCCGCACCCTGCTCGCGGATACCGGCGACGACTGGGACCGCCGCGGCCACCGTGTCGTCGTCCTCGCTCAGGCCCCCGGCGCACTCGCCTGGACCCGCGACTGGCTGCTCGTCGAACCGGAGAGTCCCGACGCGGCCACCCTGCTCGCCTGCGCCACCGTCTTCGGCGCCCTGCGCGGCAAGGAACGCGAACAGCAGGCGCAGGACACCTGCCGCGACGCGATACGCCGGGCTCCCGCCGACCCCACGCCCTGGCTCGGGCTGCTGCTCCTGGCCCGTACGCTCGGCACGGACGAAGAGACCTCGCAGCTCTTCGACGAGGTGAGGACCCGCCACCCGGACCATCACCACGCGCATCATCTGATGGCCGCGCGGCTCGCCGAACGGCACGCCGAAGCGGGACAGGATCCGCTCCACGAGGTCTACGACTTCGCGGCCTGGGCCGCCGAACAGGCGCCCGCCGACTCGCCGCTCGCGATCCTTCCCGTGGTGGCCCACGCCGAGCGCTATCGGGTCCTCGCCGCCGCGGGCCATGAGCCGGCGGACCCGGCGGCCTCCGCGCACTGGACCGGGCGCCGCGCCCGTCAGGTGCTGAAGGTGGCCTTCGACTGGTGGCTGGAGTGGGAGAGCGAAGAGCATCCGCGTAATCGCGTCGATCTCAACTTCCTGGCCCACGCCCAGTTCTACGACGGACGGATCGCCGAAGCCGCCGCGCTGTTCCACCGGATCGGCCCGCACATCACCCGGGCCCCTTGGTCATATCCGGACCGCGACCCCCACAAAGCCTTTCTCGCCGCGCGCGACGCAGCGCTCGGCTCCGGCTGAGCATTCGTCCGCCGGTTCGCACCGCCCACCAGACCGCACCTATCGATGCGCGCAACCGATTCCCGAAAGGAAGCCCCTGTCATGTCGACGGGCAGTTCGAGTACGAGCGAGATCAATACCTACAAGGGGCAGGAACGGGCACTGCGCGCGAACCGCCTCGGCACGGTGGGCCTCCTGCTGTCCGTGCTTGCCGCGAGCGCGCCGATGCTGGTCGTCGCCGGCGTCATGCCCACCGTCTTCGGCGTCATGGGAGTCGTCGGCCAGCCTCTGCTCTATGTGATCCTCGGCGTCGTCCTGGTGCTGTTCAGCTTCGGCTACGCGGAGATGAGCCGGCATGTGCACAACGCGGGTGCGTTCTACGCGTACATAGCGCGCGGTCTCGGCCCCACCGCGGGCGCCGGTGCCTCGCTGGTCGCTCTTGTCGCGTACAGCGCCATGCAGGTCGGCATCTACGGCATCCTCGGCTTCGAGATCTCCGGACTCTTCGCCACCTACCTCGACATCACCGTCGTCTGGTGGGTGCCGGCCCTGGCGGCCGCCCTGGTCGTCGGCCTTCTCGGCTGGCTCAAGATCGACCTCAATGCCAAGGTGCTCGGCGTCCTGCTGCTCATCGAGTGTCTGCTGGTCGTGATCTTCGACATCGCCGCTGTCGCCGATCCGAGCAAGGAGGGCCTGTCCCTGGAGGCGTTCAACCCGGACACCCTGGCGGGCGCCGGTCTCGGAACGGCTCTCTGCTTCTGCATCGCCGCCTTCGTCGGCTTCGAACAGGCTCCGGTCTACGCCGAGGAGACCAGCCGTCCCCATGTCGTCGTCTCCCGTGTCATGTTCCTGGCCGTCGGTTACGCCGCGCTGTTCCTGGCCTTCAGCGCCTGGGCGGTGACCGTCGCCGCCGGTCCGGACTCCGTGGTCGCCGAGGCCGGGGAGCAGGGGCCCGGACTCCTCTTCGGACTCACGGAGAGCCGTCTTGGTACGACGTTCACGGACGTTCTGCATGTCCTCTTCGTGACCGGTATGTTCGCCGCGCTGCTCAGCTTCCACAATGTCGTCGCGCGCTACGCCTTCGCGATGGGACGGGAAGGTCTGCTGCCCGCCGCCTTCGGCCGGACCAGCAAGTCCAGCGGCGCACCCGCCTCCGGCTCCGTCCTCCAGTCCGCGGTCTCCGTCGCCGTCATCCTCGCTTTCGCCCTCACCGACGACAAGCCGACCGGTGATCCCACGGCGCCGGTCCTGCACCTGTTCACCTGGATGGGCAACGTCGGCGCGCTCGGGGTCATCCTGCTGATGGCCGCGGCCGCTTTCGCCGTCATCGCCTTCTTCGTACGCCGTGGAGCAGGCGGTCCGCAGGCGCCGCGGCTGGTGGCCTCCGGCCTGTCCGGTATCGCGCTCATCGCGATCGCCGTCTACACGGTGAAGGACTTCGACGTCCTCGTCGGCGCCGGCCCCGGCTCCGCGCTGAACTGGGTACTGCCCGGCATCATCGTCCTCGCTCTGGTCGGTGGAGTGGTCTACGGACTGGTGCTGCGTTCGGTCAAGCCGGAGGTGCACGCCCGCATCGGGCTCGGCAACGAGGCGTTCCAGCTCGAAAAGGCCGCCGAGTCGGAGACGGCCGCCGTCTGACGACGATGTGGCGAATCTGACGAAAGTCTGACGAACACCCGCGGCCCCTGGCTTCTGGAGGCCGCGGGTGTTCGAATCAGTAGGTGAACCCTCAACAGCGTGAGCCCGAGGGCGCGACGCCCGAAGGCACGCCGGTCGGGCGCCGTGTGGTGCTCTCCATGCTCGGCCTCGGCGCCGCCGGACTCGTCACGGCGCCCTATCTCCAGCGCGGCCTCGAAGCGTTCCTCGGTTCGGCCGCCGACCAGGACCCGACGGGCCTGACCGGACTGCTGCCCAACGGCGGCGGCTTCCGCTACTACTCGGTCACGGCGTCCGTGCCCCGCAAAGGCCCGGACAACTACCGGCTGAAGATCGACGGCCTGGTCGACCGGCCCGCCACATACACCCTCGACGCGCTGCGGAGGCTCCCGCAGACCCGGATCGTCCACGACGTCCAGTGCGTCACCGGCTGGCGCGTCCCGGGCACTCCGTTCGAAGGCGTACGGCTCTCACAGCTCCTCGACGCCGCGGGAGTACGCGCCGGGGCCAAGGCGATCCGCTTCACCTGCTTCGACGGCGCGTACAGCGAGAGCCTCACGCTCCAGCAGGCCCGCCGGGACGACGTCATGGTGGCGCTGAAGATGCAGGACAAGCCCATCGGGCACTCGCACGGCGGCCCGGCCAGGCTCTATGTGGCGCCGATGTACTTCTACAAGTCGGCGAAATGGCTCTCCGGGATCTCCGTCACCTCCGACGTTCAGCCCGGCTACTGGGAGGAGCGCGGTTATGACGTCGACGGCTGGGTCGGCCGGTCCAACGGACGCAGTGACACCCCCACCGTCTGAGCCCACCGACCCCACACGGCGGCGCTTCAGCCGCGCCGAGCGCTGGGTGCACCGCACCACCGGCGTGCTGATGCTGGTGTGTGTGGTGAGCGCGGCCTGTCTGTACGTACCGCAGCTCGCCGAACTCGTCGGCCGCCGCTATCTCGTCGTCACCGTTCACGAGTGGTCGGGACTGCTGCTGCCGGTGCCCGTCCTGCTCGGTCTGGGCTCCCGGGCGTTCCGCGCGGATCTGCGCCGGCTGAACCGCTTCCTGCCGCACGACCGCGAGTGGCTGCGCGCCGTACGGCGGCGCGACGCCCGGCCCGGCTCCCGGCCGGCCGGGAAGTTCAACGCCGGGCAGAAGGTCTACGCGGCGTGGATCGCGGGCGCCGTGCTGGTGATGCTCGGCACGGGTCTGCTGATGTGGTTCACCGGGTTCGGTCCGCTTCTGTGGCGTACGAGCGCCACCTTTGTGCACGACTGGCTGGCCCTCGCCATCGGCATCGTGCTCATCGGACACATCGGGATGGCGTACGGCGATCCGCAGGCGCGGCGCGGGATGCGCACCGGATCGGTGGAACGCGGGTGGGCGGAGCGGGAGCACTCCTTGTGGAAGGAGGACTGACCCGCCCCGCCCGGCCCTGACCCGCCCGGCCGTGCGGCGCCGTGCCGCGCGGCGGTCGCTACAGGATCAGCGAGAGCAGCAGGACAAAGCCGAGGCCGACCACGGAGATGATCGTCTCCATCACGGACCAGGTCTTGATCGTCTGGCCGACATTCATTCCGAAGTACTCCTTCACCAGCCAGAACCCGGCGTCGTTGACATGGCTGAAGAAGAGTGAGCCGGCACCGATCGCCAGGACCAGCAGCGCGGTGTGCGTGGTGGACATGTCCGCGGCCAGCGGCGCCGCCAGGCCCGCCGCGGAGATGGTCGCCACGGTCGCCGAGCCGGTGGCCAGCCGGATCGCGACGGCGATCAGCCAGGCCAGCAGCAGGGCCGGGATCGACCAGTCCTTGGAGATGTCGAGGATCATCTGGCCCACACCGGCGTCGATCAGCGTCTGCTTGAAGCCGCCGCCCGCGGCGACGATCAGCAGCACACTGGCGATCGGAGCGAGGGACTTCTCGACGGTCGAGGAGATCCGTCCCTTGGTGAACCCGGCCGCGCGGCCGAGGGTGAAGATGCCGACGAGTACGGCGGCGAGCAGCGCGATCAGCGGCGAGCCGATGACGTCGGTGACCCGCTGAAGAGTGTTCTCCGGATCGTCGACGACGATGTCCACGAGCGCCTTGACCAGCATCAGCACGACGGGCAGCAGCACGGTCGCGATGGTCGCGCCGAAGCTCGGACGCTTCTCCAGATCCTCCGAGGCGCGCTGCGGGATCATCCGGTCGGGAGCCGGGATGTCGACCCAGCGCGCGGCGTAGCGGGAGAACAGCGGCCCGGCGATGATCACGGTCGGAATGGCGACGACCACACCCAGCGCCAGCGTGATGCCGAGGTTCGCGCCGATGGCGTCGATCGCGACCAGCGGTCCCGGGTGCGGCGGGATCAGGCCGTGCATCACGGAGAGGCCGGCCAGTGCGGGGATGCCGATCCGCATCAGGGAGTAGTTGCCGCGCTTGGCGACCAGCAGCACCACCGGGATCAGCAGCACGATGCCGACCTCGAAGAAGAGAGGCAGACCGATGACCGAGGCGATCAGCACCATCGCCCAGGGCATGGCCCGTCCGCTCGCCTTCGCGAGAATCGTGTCGACGATCTGGTCCGCTCCGCCGGAATCGGCGAGCAGCTTGCCCAGGATCGCACCGAGCGCGATGAGCACGCCGACGCCCGCGACCGTGGAGCCAAGACCGGCGGAGAAGCTGGTGATGACCTTGTCCAGCGGGGCGCCGGCGAAGGCACCGAGCGCCAGTGAACCGATGGTCAGCGCCAGAAAGGCGTGCAGTTTGAAGACAGTGATGAGGATGACGATGACGGCGATGCCGGCGAGGACCGCTATGCCCAGTTGCGCGTTGGCCGCCGAGGTGATCGGTTCGGCGGCGTCCGCTGCCAGCGTCTCGACGCTGAGACTGCTCACGGAGACTTCCTTCAGTTCTTGAGCCGGCGCAGCGCGGCGACGGCCCGTTCGGTGATTTCTTCCGGGGTGCCGGACACATCGACGGCGACACCCGCTTCGTCGGCCCCGAGGTTCTCCAGCGCGGCGTACTGCGAGTCCAGCAGTGTGGTCGGCATGAAGTGCCCCTTGCGCTCCGACATCCGCCGCTCGATGAGCGCCCGGTCGCCGGTGAGATGGAGGAAGACGGCGTCGGGCGCGGCGGCCCGCAGCCGGTCGCGATAGACGCGCTTCAGCGCGGAGCTGCTCACCACCCCGCCGAGCCCGGCCCGGCCGTGCGCCCAGGTGCCGATGGCGTCCAGCCAGGGCCAGCGGTCTTCGTCGCCGAGCGGTGTGCCGGCGGACATCTTGGCGATGTTCTCCGGCGGGTGGAAGTCGTCGCCCTCGGCGTACGGGACGCCCATCGCGGCGGCGAGCAGGGGGCCGACCGTGGTCTTGCCGGTGCCTGCCACGCCCATCACCACAACGACGTGGGGGGTGCTCATTGCTGCCTCGCTGTCTTCGTCGACATCGGTCCGTCGCGCTACTGAAACGCATTAGGTACGACTTATTCAAGACACTGTGATGAAAACGTCGTACTTTTTAGCCGTGATCCACGCACCGTAGGCTGGCCCCATGACCACAGAAGGCCGGGGCCTGCATACCCGTGTGCTGGACACCCTCGGTCTCGCCATCACCGCGGGCGAATACCCGCAGGGCAGCGTTGTACGGACCGACGAGGTGGCTCAGCGCTTCGACGTCTCGCGCACCGTGGTCCGCGAGGTGGTCCGCGTCCTCGAATCCATGCATCTCGTCGAGTCCCGGCGCCGGGTGGGCGTGACCGTACGGCCCACCGAGGAGTGGAACGTCTACGATCCCCGGGTCATCCGCTGGCGCCTCGCCGGCACCGACCGGCCCCGGCAGCTCCGCTCACTGACCGTGCTGAGGTCCGCCGTCGAACCGGTCGCCGCGGGTCTCGCCGCCCGCCACGCCACGCCCGAGCAGTGCGCCGCACTCACCGAGCGGGCACTCGGGATGGTGGCCACCTCACGGGGCCGCAGGCTGGAGGAGTATCTGGTCCACGACATCGCCTTTCACCGGGTGGTGCTGAACGCGTCGGGCAACGAGATGTTCGCCCGGCTCGGCGATGTGGTCGCCGAGATCCTCACCGGCCGGACGCACCATCAGGTGATGTTCGACGATCCGGATCCGGCCGCCGTGACCCTGCATGTCGGGGTCGCCGAGGCCGTCCGGGAGGGCGACGCGGTCCGGGCCGAGGAACTGACCCGGGAGATCGCCGTCGGCGCCCTCCAGGAACTGGACGTGCTGGCTCCCTGACGGGCCCGCCGCATCCGCTCCGTGCTCCCGTACACGCACGCCCCGTCACTCGACGGCGCTCCGGCACGGGATAGTGGTGGTCGACGAACCGTACGAGGTGTGAGGAAAGGCAGGTCCTGGCATGGCGCAGCAGGTGCGAGGGGTCATCGCTCCCGGCAAGAACGAGCCGGTGCGGGTCGAGACGATCGTCGTACCCGACCCCGGCCCCGGCGAGGCCGTGGTGAAGGTGCAGGCGTGCGGCGTCTGCCACACCGATCTGCACTACAAGCAGGGCGGGATCAACGACGACTTTCCCTTCCTCCTCGGCCATGAGGCCGCGGGCGTGGTGGAGTCGGTCGGCGAGGGTGTCACCGAGGTCGCGCCGGGCGACTTCGTCATTCTCAACTGGCGTGCCGTGTGCGGCACCTGCCGGGCCTGTCTGCGCGGCAGGCCCTGGTACTGCTTCAACACCCACAACGCGCGGCAGAAGATGACGCTGACCGACGGCACGGAGCTCTCTCCGGCGCTCGGCATCGGCGCCTTCGCCGAGAAGACCCTGGTCGCCGCGGGCCAGTGCACCAAGGTCGACCCGAATGTCTCGCCGGCCGTGGCGGGCCTGCTCGGCTGCGGTGTGATGGCCGGCATCGGCGCGGCGATCAACACCGGCCAGGTCGGCCGCGGCGACTCCGTCGCGGTCATCGGCTGCGGCGGCGTCGGTGACGCGGCCGTCGTCGGCGCACGGCTCGCGGGCGCGGCCCGGATCATCGCCGTCGACATCGACGACCGCAAGCTGGAGACGGCCAGGGCGATGGGCGCCACCCACACCGTCAACTCCCGCTCCACCGACCCGGTCGAGGCGATCCGCGAACTGACCGGAGGGTTCGGCGCGGATGTCGTCATCGAGGCGGTCGGCCGTCCGGAGACGTACCAGCAGGCCTTCTACGCCCGCGATCTGGCCGGGACCGTCGTCCTGGTCGGTGTTCCCACTCCCGAGATGAAGCTCGAACTGCCGCTGCTCGACGTCTTCGGCCGCGGCGGCTCCCTCAAGTCCTCCTGGTACGGCGACTGTCTGCCGTCCCGCGACTTCCCGATGCTCGTCGACCTCCATCAGCAGGGCCGTATCGACCTGTCCGCCTTCGTCACCGAGACCATCGGCCTCGGCGATGTGGAGAAGGCCTTCGCCCGGATGCACGAGGGTGATGTCCTGCGCTCGGTCGTGGTGTTCTGATGAGCGCTCGTATCGACCATCTCGTCACCTCGGGAACGTTCTCGCTCGACGGCGGCACCTGGGACGTCGACAACAACGTCTGGATCGTCGGCGACGACTCCGAGGCGATCGTCATCGACGCCGCCCATGACGCCGAGGCGATCGAAGCCGCGCTCGGCGGCCGTACCCTGCGCGCCATCGTCTGCACCCACGCGCACAACGACCACATCGACGCCGCTCCGGCCCTCGCCGCCTCGACCGGCGCGCCCGTCCTGCTGCACCCGGCCGACATCCCGCTCTGGAAACAGACCTATCCGGAGCAGATCCCGGACGGTGAGCTGACCGACGGCGCCACGCTCACGGTCGCCGGCACCACGCTGACGGTCCTGCACACGCCCGGACACGCACCGGGCGCGGTCTGTCTCCACGCTCCCGGGCTGGCCACGGTCTTCACCGGCGACACGCTCTTCCAGGGCGGCCCGGGCGCCACCGGTCGGTCCTTCTCGGACTTCCCGACGATCATCGACTCCATCCGTGACCGGCTGCTCGTCCTGCCGCCGGAGACCGTGGTGCGTACGGGCCACGGCGACACGACCACCATCGGCGCCGAGGCACCCCATCTGGCGGAGTGGCTCGCCCGGGGTCACTGAGGAACCGGCCGCTCCGGCCACCGGGCGAGCCGCAGCCGGCTCTCGAAGCGGAACGGCTCGCCCGTCACCGGATCGGTGAACTCCAGCACCTTCGCCAGCAGTTGGAGCGGCCGGGAGTAGTCCTCGGGTCCGGCAGGCAGGACGACCGGATAGACGGGGTCGTCGACCAGCGGCAGGCCCAGGCCGCTCATATGGACACGAAGCTGATGGGTACGGCCGGTGGCGGGCAGCAGCCGGTACCGGCCGAAGCCGCCTCGCCGCTCGACCAGTTCGACACGGCTCTCGCTGTTCGGCTCGCCCGGCACCTCGCGGGCGGCCATCACGCCGGGATCCTTCTCGATCCGGCTGCGCACCGTGACCGGCAGCGGGACTCCGGGATCGTACGCGGCCACCGCCTCGTACTCCTTGCGCACCCGCCGGTCCCGGAAGAGCGTCTGATACGCGCCGCGGTCACCGGCCCGTACGACAAAGAGCGCGAGTCCCGCCGTCAGCCGGTCAAGGCGGTGCGCGGGCTGGAGCTCCGGCAGTCCCAGATCGCGCCGCAGCCGGGCCAGCGCGGTCTCGGTGATATGCGACCCGCGCGGTGTGGTGGCCAGGAAATGAGGCTTGTCGGCGACCACGATCCGCTCGTCCCGGTGGACGATCCCGATCTCGAACGGCACCCGCTCCTCGACGGCGAAGTCCCGGTGAAACCAGAGATACCGCCCGGAGGTGTACGGCTCGTCCGCGACGACCGGCCCGTCCGTCCCGACGAACCGTCCCTCCCGGAACATCGCCTCGACCCGCTCGACGCCGATCGCCGAGCCGAACCGCGCCACGAGATGATCGCGCACCGTCGGCCATACGCCATCGGGATCCGCCGGCAGCCGCAGACGCACCGGATCGATCCCGTCCCGCTGCGGGAGCGGCGAGGCCGGCGGGGTTCGGTGTCTGCGTCCCACGGGTCCCCGTATCTTTTCCGGTCTTCTCCGGCTCACCGGGCGTCAAGTCCGGCGAGTCTACCGGCCGGATCCGCACCGCCGGGGCAGGCCCCGTCCGGCCCGGGTCGGCGGCGTCCATTCGGCCGCCACTCGGCAGCGCGGACCGGTATGAGAGCGCCTCCGGTGCCGGTCGGTCGCATGATGGAACGGTGATCAGTGTCCTGTTCGCCGTGCTGACCGCGATCAGCAACGGCTCCGCCTCGGTGCTCCAGCGCCGGGCCGCCTCCACGGTGCCCGACACCGAGGCCATGCGTCTCTCGCTGATCGGCCATCTGCTGCGGCAGAAGGTGTGGCTGGCCGGGATCAGTCTGGTGCTGGTGGCCGCGGGCTGCCAGGCGGTGGCCCTCGCCACCGGACCGATCGCCGTGGTCCAGCCGATCTTCGTCATCGAGCTGCCCGCCACGCTGCTGATCGCGAGTATCGTCTTCCGGATCCGGCTGCCTCGCTCCGCCTGGTACGGGGTCGCGGCGGTGACCTGCGGGCTGGCTCTGGGCATGGCCAGCGCCGCACCCGGTGGCGGCAATGAGACCGTGCGCGGGACGGCCTGGATCCCGGCACTGATCGCCACCGGGATCTTCGAGGCGGTGCTGATCGCCTGGTCGCTGCGGCTACGGGGCAATCCGCGGGCCGCGCTCCTCGGGCTCGCGGCGGCCTGTGGTTACGCGCTGACCGCCGCACTGATGAAGGACGCCGTGGCACGTCTCGACGACGGTGGCGGCGCGGTGGCGCTGTTCACCTCGTGGCAGCTCTACGGCACCGCTGTCGCCGGAGTGGGAGCGCTGTTCCTGCTGCAGAACGCGCTCCAGGCGGGCTCGCTCGTGGCGTCCCAGCCGATGCTCACGCTCGGCGACGCGCTGATCAGCATCACTTACGGTGTGACGCTGTTCCACGAGACCCTGAACGTCGGCTGGTGGCTGCTGCCCGAGCTCATCGCCATCGCCCTGATCACGGTGGGCTGTGTGGAACTGGCCCGCTCTCCGCTGGCTTCCGGCGCGCCCATGCCCAAGCCTCGCGTCCGCTGACAGCGGCGCGGACGGGAGCGGTATCAGCCGGCTTCCTTCACCGGCGTCGCGCACACGGCGGTTTCCTGTTCGGCCGGGTCCGCGACGGCATCGCCGTCGTCCGTATCCGTCGTGACGGATGCTCCGGGATCCCGGCCGGCCCGGCGCCGGGAGAGGTCCAGCAGGCTGGTGGACGTCAGATGGAGCACGTTCACCACAAGGATCGCCGGCGCGATGATGGCGACGGCGTCGGGCAGCAACGGCTGGAGCAACAGCGCGAGGATGATCGCGGTGATGCCGTTCTGCTGGCTGAGGCACAACGACACGCGGTCGCGACGGGAGAAGCCCCAGGACACGGCGGCACCCACGACGATCTGCGCCGCGAAGGTCGCGCATCCCAGCACGATCCCGACACGAGGATCAATGCCCTGGGCGAGCAGCACACCCACCAGGAACGTCGCCACGAACAGCGCCAGATTGGTCAGGCGTCCGATCCAGCGTCCCAGCGAGGGCCGGAAGAACAACGCCGAAAGGGCCAGCCCGAGCATCAGGAACTGCCAGGTGGCGACGGCCATCAGAGCCACCAGCGCGGCGATCTGAACGGCCCGGCGGGCTCCACCGGCCGGCGCGTCGGCCCGCGCGCGTCGCCGGAGCAGCGCCCAGACGACCGCCGCCGCCAGCAGGAGCGCCAGATTGCCCACCAGCGTCTGGGCGTAGGAGGCGGTGCCGGCCGCGGCGCCGTCGGCACCGGTCAGCACCATCGAGCTGATGACGACCACCAGGACGGTGGTGACAGGATCGTCGAAGGACGCCCAGGCGGCGAGGAGAGACTTCGCGCGCGGTGACATGTCGCGGCTCTCCAGCATCGCGGACACCGACAGCGGGTCGATCTGGGCCATGGCGACCGCGAGCACCAGATACTCGGGCTCCCGGCGGAAGAACAGCGCCAGTACGGCGGCGATGAAGCCGGCCTTGACGATCACACCGAACGTGATCGCGACGACGATCCGGTAGACGTCGCCGCGCGCCTCGGGCCGCGTGATTCCGTACGCGCTTCCGTAGAGACCCACGGCCAGCAGTCCGTATGTCAGATAACTGTACGGTCCTCCATTCGCGCGAATGTCGACGGACAGCCATTGTCCCGCCAGACATCCCGCGCCCGCGATCATGACCGGGAGCAGCAGTGGCAGAAAGAGAGCATCGAAGAGGGCGCGAATACGTCCGGATGCGGACAGCACATCTCTCACCCCCCTCGGCACACCACATCGGGAAACCGGCGGCGCCCGAATACCCGGCAGCGCCGCACCTCGATCATAGAAGGAGGCGGAAAGGCGGACAAGGAATTCATGGCCGAACTGTCAGGTTCTGGCCAGCTCGCGGCCCAGCCTGGCCATTTGCCTGTCCGCGCCGGCCACCATGGACTGGTCGAGAGTCACGCCCACAAGAAAACGGCGATCCGGCAGTGCGTGGAAATATACGGCACCCTGCTCCACATCGAGGACCACTTGACTGAGCTCTCCTCGCATGATGGCGTGCAGAGAGACATTCATACGCCGTACGACGCCGGGCAGTAACTGGCCCATCCTGCCGTACTTGTCGCGCCGTTGGTCGGGAGTGGGGCCCCGGAAGAATTTCTCCAGCGCCGGATGACGGAAGACATCGGCCACGAAAGGCGTGTGCGGATCCCTGTAATACGCGACGTAGTGCAACCCGCGCACATCAAGCGCGGCCTGCAATATGTCCGATGCGTCGGTGGTCTCCGCGGGTTTCTGCGAGACATAGCCTGCGGTTTCATCGGTGTCCGCGGTTTCATCGGTGTCCTCGGATTCCTCCGGATCTCCTTCTTCCTCGGCCACGGGAGAGGACGCCGGAGGTCCGGTGAGCGAAGCGGCCACGGCCGCGCCCGGCCTGCTGAAGAAAGAGCCGAAGTCCAGCGGGCTGTACCGCACGGCGGTCCTGAGTTCATTGACGCTTTCCGCCATCATCAGGTCCAGCTCGTCAAGCCGGTCCACGGCCGGTGTGGCGCCGTAAAGGTGAAATCCCTGCTCGATGAAGTAATAGAAGACCGAACCGGTGGGCACCCGCAGGACCGTACGAATAAGTGCTCCGGTGCGGAGTTCGGCGAAATCGGGTTCAAGCTCTTCGAGTATGTAATAGAGCTGCCGGCCCGTCCGCTCATGAGCCCGGGAGACCTGCGGAAAACCGGAGCTGTCCTCGGGCGTCTCCGTGGCGGCGTCGAGGACCACCTTGGCTGTGTCGCGGTCGTAGAGCACGAGGTGCGCCAGCCCCTCCGAGTCCAGCAACTGACGCAGTCTGGTGGCCAGATCATTCATCTGTGGACTCTCTCCATCCGGATACCGCACAGCGGATCCCTCCGTGATCTCCGTGTGCTCAGACATCCAGGACCTCCAGGTCCGCACCGAGCCTGCGGTACGGCTGGGCGACAAGGGCGCCGGCGAGCCGATGGCCCTCGTCGAAGAACTCCGCGGCGCGGCGCTTGACGGTGGCGAGCAGCTCCGCGTTGTCCCGGGTTCGTGAGCCGGCCAGATTGGCCATGGCTGTCAGAGTGATCGCGTGCCGGGGCCCCCAGGCGCTGCTCAGCTCGCAGCCCTTCAGGATCTCCTCGTCCTCCGTGATCAGCTCCTGCCTGCTGACCTGACCCAGCGCCTCCAGGCAGTTGTTCTGGTTCATCCGCGCGACCAGCGTGTAGCGGTGCTCACGTCCCAGGGCGCTCTTGAGCTGGTGCGCGGCCTTCTTGGCGTGGTCCGACGCGTTGTCCCGGTCGTCGATGTCCAGCAGATACAGCGCGAGATTGCTGCGGCAGATGCCCGTGAAGGGATGGTCGGCGCCGAACAGCTCGACGTAGTGGTCGAGAACCTCCTCGGCGTAGCCCGCCGCGTCTCCCGGCCGTCCGGCGGCATGCAGACCCGCGGCGACGGCCAGACGGGAGGACATGGTGCGCGGATGGCCGTCACTCCACTGGCGCTGGAAGCCGCTGTGCGCGTCCTGGAGCAGTTCCAGACCATGCCCCGCCCGGCCCTGCCGGACCATCGTCATGCCAAGGCTCTGCAGCGCCCACAGCGTCAGATAGTGGTCGTCCGCCAGGAGATCCCGGAGCCGGTTCCTGGCTTCGAGGAGGTGCTCCTCGGAGATGTCGAGCTGACCCGCCTCCCGGTGGAAGGTGCCGAGGTCGGCGTAGGACCTCCAGGTCTGGTGATTGCGCTCTCCGAGCGCACGCCGGCGGGTCTCGAAGGTGGACTGGCCCTGGCGCACCGCGGCCTCGACGGACTCCATGTAGAACTTGGACAGCGCGAGATTGGCGGAGGCGTTGAGCGTCTCGGTGTGGTCGACACCGATCGCGTCGCACAGACCGAAGTACGAGCGCCTGTCCTCGTCGAACGCCCCGTCGAAGTCACCCATGGCGCGCAGATCCGCCGCGTAACCCCGCCCCGCCAGCAGCGCGTAGGTGTGATGGCTGCTCAGAGCGCGCTGGGCCATGACGGCGTGCTTGCTGTGGGACAGGGCCTCCTCGTACCTGCCGAGCATCCGGCACGCCGCGCCCACCTGTGACTCCAGGCGCAGCACGGCCATGTGCTCGGAGCCGAGCCTCGCGCGCCACTTCAGCAGGATCCGGGTGCCCAGCTCACGTGCGTCACTCCACTGCTCCCAGAACCAGCGGTAGCGGACCTGGTTGACAAGCCAGGCGTGCACGGCCGGGTCGTCGCTGTCCAGCGCTCCGGACACCACCACGTGCTGGTCCAGTTCGGCGAAGGTCTGGCGGTGGCCCGGTTCGTCGCGTTCCAGGTCGCTCGGCGCCATCGAGGCCAGGACGCTCAGTGCCTGCGCGCGCGTGAGCGCCTGCTCCTCCGGCGACATCCAGCCACGCACCAGATCCTGGACCACCCGGTGCACCTTCAGCTTCCGGGCCGACTGGTCCACCACGGCCAGGGCCTGCACGCTGAGCTCGTTCAGCAGGGTCCGCAGCAGGATGCTGTCCCGCAGTCTCTCGTCCCGCTCGGCCAGCAGGTCCCGCATCACCTTCGACTGGATGACCTTCAGCCCGACCCCGTCCGGTGACATGAAGACACACAGGTCCAGCAGCCTCGCGGCGGCCGGTGAGCCTCCCAGCAGCTTCTCGTAGGCGAGGCGGTAGACCGCGGCGAACTTCTGGTATTCCTCGGGAAAACCCTCCGCGGACAGCGGAGTGCCGCTGTCCAGCAGGGCGATGTACTCGTCGACGGACTCCGGTGCCACGGCCAGCCAGGCCGCCGCGGCCTCCTCGATGAGCGGAAGCTGACCCAGCCGTTCCGCGAGCCGGGACAGCTCCGCGTCACTCGCTCCAGGGAGCTTCCGGCTGAGCAGGGTGAGGCTCTCCGCCGGAGTGAAGACATCCACATGCCGCAGGTCGAAGTGCGGCCAGCCGGGATTGCGCGAGGTGATCAGGACATGGCCGGCGCCACCGCTCGGGATGTACGGCTCGACGGATTCCTGGTTCTCGGCGTCGTCGAATATCAGCAGCCACCTGGGGCAGTACTTCTCCAGCCGCAGATCTTCGAGCAGTACGTCCCATTCCTCGCCCGTGCGGGCGCCGTCCGAGTTCCGGTTGACGGCCCGGGCGAGCTCGGCGAGTGAAACCCGGACGGCCTCCGGATCCGAGGCGGGAATCCACCAGACCAAGTCGTACTCGGCGGCGAAGCGATGCGCGTACTCCACGGCGATCTGCTTCTTGCCCACGCCCTTCATGCCCCAGAGCACCTGAGGGGCGGGCCGGTCCGCGACGCCGGAGCGGAAGGATTCACGCAGCGCGTCGAGCTGCGCCACACGGCCCGTGAAGGCCGAGTTGCGCACCGGGATCTTCCACACGTCCGGCTGCCGGCCGGGGAAACGCGGCCCCGCCGACGGGATCAGCAGAGCCTCGTCACGGGTCCGGATGCCGAAGCGGGCCAGCAGCGCCCGGCGGGCCGCCTCCTCGCTCAGACCCGCCAGACTGGCGGCGTCCAGCCAGTCGAACTGCGGGGCGAGACGCGCTCCGCTGACCCGCAGACCGACGACCCGCCGCTCCCGGTCACTGCTGACAGGCGCGCCCGTGCTGAGCCGTTCGACGGTCCGGCCCACCGGTGTTCCCTGGAGCTGCGGGGACAGCAGGACCAGGAGATAGTCGGAATCGGGCAGTGAGTCCGGGTCCTGCCCGTCCGGCCGGCGGTGAATCACCTGGATCCGCGCGGGCCTGAGCTGCTCGCCTATCCAGTCGGCCCACATCTGGTCGTCCGGCGCGTGCAACAGGGCGACGGTCCGCACCTCGGTGGACCGTCCGGTGTTGAACAACCGCTCGTAGTACCAGTTGCGCTGAGCGTCCGACACGGGTTCGAAGCCGTCGACCGCGCCGTCGGTGACGCGTGCGACGGCTTTCACATACTGCGCGAGCACACTGATCTTCTGCCGTGGGTTCTCGACCATCACCGCGAGCTCTTCACCGAAGGCGAAGTAAGGCTTGTACGGGATCTGCACCTCGCCCCAGTACGCGTCGAGCTGGTCCTCGCCCCGGATGTCCAGGAACCGGTCGAGGACGCGCCGGGCCTCCTTGATGCTCCTGGCGCGCCGCTCCTCCTCGGAGAAGTCGATACGCATCGGCAGCATGTGCAGGCGGATGGGCCGGTGGTAGTCGCTGATCCGCTGGGCCATCCGGCCGGCGCCCTCGATCGCCTGACGGTTCATGGCCAGTCCGACGACGACGCTGTCCGGCAGGGCCAGGGTGCAGATGCCCGCTCCGTCGGAGAAGCTGGTGCGGCTGTCGATGAGGATGTAGTCGTAGTCGCTGTCGTGCATCCGGGCACGGAGCGCCTCAAGGAACTCCCTGCCGTCGTCACTGGCCTGGAACGTGCCCCAGTCGAACCCGCGCAGCCGCTCCGCGTAACCGTCGTCCATCCGGCCCGGCCCGATGTAGTCCAGCCGGCCGCCTTCCGGGAAGGGGTAGTTGACCCCGACCCGGTAGCGCTCGAAGTTGGCGTGTTCGTCGTACAGACCGCTCAGGTCCTCCGGAATCCCGTCCTCGTCGCTGGTGGCCGCGTCGGCGAAGGCACAGAACATGTCGAGGATCCCGGCGCCGAAACGCAGGTCGGGGACCGGGAGATACTCGTGGTAGTACAGATGCAGCCCCGGGGCTTCGAGATCCCAGTCGATGACAAGGACGGACTTCCCGTGGCTCGCCATGATCCAGGCGGCGTTCGCCAGGGCCATGGTGCGGCCCGCGCCCTCCTTGAAGGAATAGAACGCGATGATCTCCGCCGGTCGGCTGGTCGTGGTCATCCTCCGCCCCACAGTTCTCCGGACGCTCCGCTGAACAGCGGCGGCCACGGCCCCGCGCTCCGTCTGATCCATCCGGCGCGCTCGCGCCGTCTGCGGCTCAGTCGCTCGGACGCGCTCTCCGGCGACAGATCACCGGTCCTGTCCCAGGGAGCCTCCTCGCCGGTCCGGTCTCCGTCCTGGTGCGCGACGGTGTCGGCCAGCACTCCGGCGACGGTGTGGGCCAGGGCTTCCGGCGACCCGACCTCATGATGCGCCGCGCCCAGCATCCGAGCCGGGGTGCGCGCCATCGCCTCCCGCAGTCGTCTGGCGTTCAGCCGGCTCTCCTCGTCCTGCCGGGTCAGCACCACGATGACGGCCGAGATACCGGCGCCGGAGCGCGACAGCCGCTCCCACAGCGCACGAAAGGAGACATCACCCGTCATCCAGGCGTCGACGAGCACCAGGACGGCCGCCTGGTCACCGGTGCCGAGATCGGGATCAGGAGGATCGGAATCGAGCGGGACGACAGTCATCCGGTCGACGCCGCAGGCGCGCAGCGCCCGTCTGACGACGGACACGGCGGCTTCGTCGCTCCCCGGCCGGAACGGACGCCACTCCTCCGGGGATTCGCCGTAGGCCGTCACGGACGTACGCAGCGTCTCCATCCGGGTCCTGGTGCCCGCGACAAGGGCCACGACGATCTCCTGACCGGTGTCATGCCGGTCCGGGTGTCTGGTCGGCGCGCCGGAGACACCGCGATCCCTGGACGGCGGGACGGGACCGAAGCGCGGGGCCACCGCGCGGCTCTCGGACTCGCTCAGGTCGGGCAGCGGCGTGTTGGCGGCGCGGGTGAGCCGTTCGGCGACCTGCCGGACCAGGATCCGGTACTCGTCCCAGTGCAGCGGGTCCCGCTGGAGCCCCAGCACTCCGGGCCCCTGATATCCCTGGCCGGACTCGTCGTCCAGGATCTGTCCGGTGCTGGCGACGACATGCGGCAGGACCAGGTCATCGGCCCGCCACAGCACTCCGATCAGAGAATCCGGCCGCTCACCGGTCTGCCGTGTCCGGCGGTCCATTCGCTCCCGGAACACCGACCATTCCCGCGCGCACTGGGGGTCGCGCAGATAATCCGCGGAGTACAGCGCCAGTACGGAGCGGCAGTTGAGCACAGCGGGGTCCGGTCCGGGTGTGGGCTCCGCGTGTTTGAGCCGGCCCCTGGTCTCGGGGCCGCTGCCCAGCAGGCTGTGGATCTCGTTCTGCACATCGCTGTGAAACCGCTGGACCGGTCCTCTGTCACCGGTCGAACCGGCATAGCTGGTGTAAAATAATGGCCCCACTCCAACCCCCAAGGGCCTGCCTCCGGAAACCCTCTACGGCCTGCCTGTTCTGTCGGTGCGCATGGGTGACGGCTCGATATCCCTGAGAACATCCCTGAGATCCTTGTGCGAAGCCGCCACTTCGGGTCTAGTGTAGGCAAGATTGGCCTCAACGCGCCCTGGAAACACGTCATTTGGCCGAACCTCATCCGAAAGAGCGAGCGGCGACGCCTGTCCGTGCTGGTCCCCGCCTCTGTCGCGCCGCACGGACGGGTGAGGGGATCCTTCGTCGAGCCGGGTGCGGATGTGCCGGATGAGCAGGGAGAGATCGCGGCAGTAGACCGAGGGATTGCCGAAACCATTCCCTCGCCCGTAGCGGTGCGCACGTATCCCGCCACCGCAGATGTCCACCAGCGGACACATGAGGCAGGTGCGGCACAGTGACCCCGTCCCGTACTCCGGTACCTCGGGGAGGGCGAGTATCTCGTCGAACGAGTGGCTGAATACGTTTCCGCCGGTGTTCCCGGCGCCGTCCGCGACCGCCTTGAGCGAGTCCGTCCAGGCGACCGTGCCGTCCGATTCGATCACCGCGGCGGCCGCGGGCAGCGTGCCCACGAGTTCGCTGCCGCCACTGCCGCCGCCGTACCGGCAGAGGGAGATGACCGCCTCGAAAAGACGCACGTGCACCGGACGGCCCGTCTGCCACCACCGGTCGAAGGCCGCCGCGAGCCAGGCACCGTACGGCGCTGTCCCGCCGGTGGTGCCCGGCGGCGGATGGTCCCATGTCCCGTCCGGCAGGAGGAAGTCGATGGCGGGCGGCCGGTGGGACACCAGCGCGTCGTACGTCCGGACCGGATCGTTCGCCGTGTCCACCGTGCACAGCAGGCCCTCGAACAGCCCGGCGTAGCGCGGCCGTCCGAGCCGCGCCAGAGCGCGTACGGTCTCCTGGTGGCTGCCGGCTCCCCGTCCGTCACCGGACCGCCGGGGCCGGCGGCGCCGATGCCGGTTGTGCGCCTCCTGATCGCCGTCCAGGCTGAGGCCCACGCGCACGTCATGGCGCAGCAGCACCTCCAGCATGGCCTCGTCGAGCAGCAGGCCGTTGCTCTGTACGGCGAGCCGCACCTCCGTCTCCGTGCCGGCGAGGGCATGCCGTACGGACTCCGCGAAGCCGGCGATCACCTCTTCGCCGGCGAGCAGAGGTTCGCCGCCGTGCAGGATCACTCGGATCCGGCGCAGCCGGTGACGGCGCGCGTGCTCCGCGATCCGCAGCACCAGACGGTCCCGCACCGCGGACGGCATGGTCCGCGGACGCCCGCGCCAGCCGGTGTCCCGCAGCTCGTACACGTAACAGTAGTCACACGCGAGATTGCAGCGGCTGTGGAGTTTGACGACGAATTGGTCGAGGGCCCGCAGTACCGTGCCGCCACCCGGACCGAGTGATACCCGAGGCATGGGCCAAGGCTTCGGCGAGGGTGCGAATTCCTCGAAGGTCGGGCCCGGGCGTCCGCCGGAGTCGTCGGCATGAGGTGACACGGGCTCAGGGCGCGCCGGAGAAGAGGATCTTGGCCGGGCCGAATGTACTCGCCGGTGGTTCCGCGGCCACTCCACCCTGGTGCCCCCGTCCGTCATGATGGAGGCCCCGGCATGCTCCGGCCGGAGCGGCCGGCGGCATGTCGGTGATAAGTCCCCCACGTAAACGTACGCATGCCGCTTCCGGCCCGGTGAGGTGTCAACTGGCCAAAGTCAGGTGATTTTCGGTAGGACCGGGGCAATGGCAAGGTGCGACGGAAGTGAGGGGCCGCATGGCGAACTACTTCATCACGAGTTTCGCCGCCGGGGAGAATGAGTCCTATACGGCGAGATTCCACAATGACCTGGTCCGAGAGGTGGAGGCGCTGACGGGCAAGGGGATCACCGCGGCCATGTGCGGCAGTTGTGGCGGCGCGCGCCCCAACACTCTGTCGCCCGCCGCCGATACGGGCGTCATGGTCTCGCTCTGCTCCGAGCTGTACTACACGGACCATGGCTGCGGATGGGACTGGGCCCTGTTCGAACGCCGCCTGGAGCGCGTCTCCGCCGAGCTGCGTCCGGCGTCCGCCCGGTCGCGCGTCCTCGTCCGCTGGCAGCCCGCGGACCCGCCGCCCGGCCTGCCCCGGGCCCCGGTGAACCACTCCGGCGTTCTGGGCGACTACGCCCTGACGGGGCTGCTCGGCATCATGCGCCGCCGAGGGTGGAATTCCGAGCCGTACCGCGCGGCGCTCCGTGAGATAGCCGCCGCCGTGCGTACCGGACACGCCGCGGACCTGCCACCGCTGCCCCTGGACGACCGCTCCCGGATGTGGCCCGCGTTCCCTTCCGTACGGGCGAAGATCCCGAGTCCCGGCGGAGAGCGATCCCAGGAGCCGTTGACCAGGACGGGACAGGACGGCTCCGGAGAGAACGGCGAGGACGGACGGCTGTACTACATCAGCTACGCGAGGGCCGACCAGGAGTGGGCGAGCTGGGTCGACTACCACATACGCGAGCTCGGCCAGCATACGGAGATGGACATCTACGACTGGCAGCTCGGCCAGAACTCACTGCGCCGTGTGCAGGACGCGCTCCAGCGGGCCCACAAGGTCATCGCGCTCATCTCACCGGCCTATCTCAACCCGGACAGCCCCACGGCGTCCGAATGGGGCGACGCCCTCGCCCATCACGGCCCGGACGGCACTCCGCGGTTCACACCGCTGCTGATCAGGGAGACGGAGCTGCCGCCGCTGCTGCGCGGAGTCGTCACCGCCGAGCTGGCGGGCCTGAGCAGCGCCGCCGCCGTGGATGTCATAGCCGCCGTCGTGGCGGGCGGCGGCAGGCGGCGCCGCCCGACCGCTCCACCACCACTGCCCGCTTCATGACGGGGACACCGGCGGCGCCGAGCGGGCATAATCGTCGGCCACACCGGTACGGGGAGCGCGGGACGACCGAGGGGGGCCTGTGACGGCGAGAGAGCTGGACTTCTTCGTGAGCTACGCCAGCCCGGAGCTGTCCTGGGCCGAGTGGGTCGCCTGGCAGCTCCAGGAGGCCGGTTACATGGTCGAACTGGACGCGTGGAACTGGGACGTCGGCGCCAACGCGGTGACCCGGATGTCCCAGGCGCTCACGAACGCGCGCAAGATGGTCGCGCTCTTCTCGCCCGCCTACTTCGAACCGCACCGCTTCACCACCGACGAGTGGACGGCGGTCGTGGTCCTCGGCCGGGATTCGGACCGGCTGATACCGGTCCTGATCGAGGACATGGACAAGGACATCATTCCGGCCGTGCTGCGCCCGCTCGTTCCGGTGCGGATCCACGGTGTTCCGGCCGACGTGGCCAAGGAGCGGCTGCTGCGCGCGGTGTCGGGCGCACAGCCCGCGCCGCCGGTCGCCGAACCTCCCTTCCCCGGCGGTGCGGCCGGGAGGTCCGTGTCCGTACCGCCGTCCGCGAGCGGCGGTGCCTCCCGGAAACCACGGAGACCTGTCGGTGAGGCGCCGTCGAAGGGAAGCCGGCAACCGGGCTCGGGATCCGGTGTGTACGAGACGGCGGGGCCGATCGTGTCGTCGCCGGTCATCGCCGACGACCTCGTCCTCGTCGGCAGCGACGACGGACGGCTGCACGCCGTGCACCGGGGCCGGATGACCGGCGCCTGGACGGCGGAACTGGGCGGTGGACCGGTGCGGTCCTCACCGGTCGTCGACGGCGAGCTGGTGTTCGCGGGCGGCGACGACGGGGTGTACGCCCTGGACCTCGCTTCCGGAGAGCGTGCCTGGGCCCTGCACACGGACGAACCGGTCAGCTCGCGCCCGGCCGTCGTGGACAACACGGTGTACGTCGCCGCGGACGACATCGATGTCTACGCACTGCCGCGGAGCTACGCGGCGTCCGTGCGCTGGCTCTGGAAGCGCCCGGCGCCGGGCCCGGGAGCGGCCGGATCCGGCCCGGTCTCCTCGCCCTGCCTCGCGGACGGGATGATCTATGTCGGAGGCCGGTCGGGTCATCTGAACGCGATCGACGCGGTCACCGGCACCGGCCAGTGGTCGCGGCGGCTGGGAGATCTGGTCTCCTCCAGCCCGGTCGTCGTCGACGGCACCGTCTATGTGGGCAGCGACGACTGCCACGTATGGTCCCTGGACGCCGCCACCGGACGCGTTCGCTGGGACTTCGAGACCGGTGGCCCGGTGGTGTCGTCGCCGGCGGTGGCGGACGGGATCGTGTACGTCGGCAGCGACGACGGCTTTCTCTACGCGATCGAGGCCACGACAGGCAAGCGCCGCTGGGCCTTTCCCACCGGCAGAGGAGTGCTCAGCTCGCCGCTCGTCGCGGACGGCACGGTCTATGTCGGCAGCCTGGACAGCAGGCTGTACGCACTGGACGCCAGGACCGGCCGCCGCCTCTGGCGGTTCGGCACCGGCGGTCCGGTGATCTCCTCGCCGGTCCTGCGGGACGGCATCGTCCAGGTGGCCTCCATGGACGGGCGGCTGTACGCCGTTCACGCCTGATCGTCAGACCGCGGGGTCGCGGCCGGTGGCACCCAGCATCAGCTCCGGGTCCCGGACGCCCGCCAGCCGGGCGAAGCCGATCACATACTCCCGGGTGTGCGCCTGCGCGCGGCGCAGTTCGGACCGGCACTCGGCCGCGTACGGCCAGTCGGCCTCGGGGAGTTCGGGATGAGCGCTCTCGAACTCCCGCAGCCGCGGGTGCCACTTGGACAGGAACGGCCTGAGCTCGCGATTGAGCAGATTCACCGCCAGATACTCGACGGTGAGGCCCTCGCCGGGAGCGGAGGGCCGCGCGGCCCTGAGGATGTCGCGGGTGGTGGAGAACAGTCCGTACAGCGAGGTGAGGGCTTCCCTGATGAGACCCTCGTCGTCCTCCAGCCGCTGTATCGAGACGCGGGTCACGGACTCCACGAACAACTGCCAGGAGACCCGTTGAGCGTCGTCGTTCACCACGAAGGTGAGTTCGCTGAACTGCGGGATGCTGATCCGTACCTCGGTGAGCCGGGCGGTCCGCCGGTAGAGGTCGATTCCCAGAGCGATCAACGCGCCCAGGACGGCCCCGACGAGAACGAACGCGTAGCCGCCACCGGCTTCGTTGAGCGTGTAGAGGGCCGTCGCGCCGCCGGCGCCCAGGACCGCCGCGGCGGCGACGCGTAACGTACGCCCTCTGGCGGTCCTGCTGATCATCCAGGGATTCTATCGGCCAACTTCCCTTTTAAAAAGAGCAGTTCATCCCGGTCGGAGTGGTTGCGCGGGACCCTGTTCTGGTGTTGGTGCGTCCGGCGGACATCGGCGGCCACCGGCGGCCATGGACGGGCGGCCGCGGGAACAGAGAAACGGGCCCCACCAGGACTTATGCCACTGGATGAGACCCGTCTCACACGCTGGTGTCCGAGGGGGGACTTGAACCCCCACGCCCGATAAAGGGCACTAGCACCTCAAGCTAGCGCGTCTGCCATTCCGCCACCCGGACAAGGTGTCTGCCGACGGCCCTGGGCCGTTCCGACGTGGAAAACCATAGCAAACATTCGACGGTGCCCGATCACGCCCCGTTCCGTGTGACGAGCGCCCGAAGGCGGCCGGGGCCGCCCTTGGGGTCCGGAGGCGGTTCGCGGGAGAATATGAGGACCACCAGCAACGACCGTGGGAGTGAGCAGCGTGAGCGAGCCGAGCGCGGGCAGGACCGTATCGGGCGAGGACGAGGTCGTGGACCTCTGCCGTGACCTGATCCGGATCGACACCAGCAACTACGGCGACCACTCGGGGCCGGGGGAGCGGGCCGCCGCCGAGTATGTGGCGGAGAAGCTCGCCGAAGTGGGTCTCGAACCGCAGATCTTCGAGTCGCACAAGGGCCGCGCGTCCACCGTGGCACGGATCGAGGGTGAGGATCCTTCCAGGCCCGCCCTGCTCATCCATGGCCACACCGATGTCGTCCCGGCCAACGCCGACGACTGGAAGCACCATCCGTTCTCCGGCGAGATCGCGGACGGCTGTGTCTGGGGCCGCGGCGCGGTCGACATGAAGGACATGGACGCGATGACCCTCGCGGTCGTACGCGACCGGATGCGCAGCGGACGCAAACCTCCGCGCGACATCGTGCTGGCCTTCCTCGCCGACGAGGAGGCGGGCGGCACCTACGGGGCGCGGTATCTCGTCGACAATCACCCGGGCCTCTTCGAGGGCGTCACGGAGGCGATCAGCGAGGTCGGCGGCTTCTCCTTCACCGTCAACGAGAATCTGCGGCTGTATCTGATCGAGACGGCGCAGAAGGGCATGCACTGGATGCGGCTGACCGTGGACGGCACCGCCGGACACGGCTCGATGACCAACAACGACAACGCCATCACCGAGCTGTGCGAGGCCGTGGGCCGGCTGGGCCGCCATCAGTGGCCGGTGAGGGTGACCAAGACCGTACGGTCCTTCCTCGACGAGCTGTCCGACGCCCTCGGCACCCCGCTGGATCCGGAGGACATGGAGGCGACACTCGCCAAGCTCGGCGGCATCGCGAAGATGATCGGGGCCACCCTGCGCAACTCCGCCGCTCCGACCATGCTCGGAGCCGGCTACAAGGTGAACGTCATCCCCGGTCAGGCGACGGCCCATGTCGACGGCCGTTTCCTGCCGGGTTACGAGGAGGAGTTCCTGACCGACCTCGACCGGATCCTCGGCCCGCGGGTCAAGCGCGAGGACGTGCACGGCGACAAGGCCCTGGAGACCAGCTTCGACGGGAAGCTGGTGGAGGCCATGCAGACCGCGCTCTCGGCGGAGGACCCGATCGCGCGCGCCGTGCCCTACATGCTCTCCGGCGGCACGGACGCCAAGTCCTTCGACGACCTCGGTATCCGCGGCTTCGGATTCGCGCCGCTCAAGCTGCCGCCGGAGCTGGACTTCGCCGGGATGTTCCACGGTGTGGACGAGCGGGTACCGGTGGAGGGTCTGACATTCGGTGTGCGCGTACTGGACCGGTTCATCGACCAGAGCTGAACCGGCGGCCACTGAACCGGCGGTGGTGAAAACGGCCTCATGAATTCGCCAACGCCGGTGCGGAGCAGGGCTATTCGTCAACGCGTGCGTATTTGACTGAAAAGAGTGAATGCGACCATAGGCTCGTAGCCTCATTACTCCCTCCTCGTTACAGGTGTGCGGTCCGCGGCTGGGACCGCGTGTTTGCCAACAAGGAGGAATAATGATCAAGAAGGTCGTCGCTGCTGCGGCAGTCACTGGTGGTCTGGTGCTCGCGGGCGCGGGCATGGCCGTCGCCGACTCGGGCGCTCAGGGTGCCTCTGTGAACTCCCCCGGCGTGGTTTCGGGCAATGTCATCCAGGTGCCCGTCCATGTGCCGGTGAGCGCGTGCGGCAATACGGTCTCCGTGATCGGGCTGCTGAACCCCGCCTTCGGCAACACCTGCGTCAACGCGTGACGTTGGCTCAGCCCCTCAGGGGCTGAGCAGGCCTGGCGGCCTCGGAGTGCGCGCCACGTACTCCAGGGCCGTCGGGCAGCCTGCCCCGGCACCGAAGCCCGGAGGCAGTCCGGAAGGCAGAAGGCAGGGATCGAAGTTATGAGGCAGGTCACGCGCAAAGGCCTGATCACCGTGGCGGCAGCGGGCGGCGTGCTCGCGCTCGGCGGCGGCTACGCGCACGCGGACTCCGAAGCCGGAGGCACCGCGGCGAATTCTCCGGGCGTACTGTCCGGAAACAACATTCAAGTTCCGGTACATGTCCCGGTCAATGTGTGCGGGAACACCGTCAATGTCGTCGGGTTGCTCAACCCGGCCCTCGGCAACAGCTGCGCCAATACGTCGGACAACACGTCCGGTAACGGCGGGCTCGGAGGGGACGGCGACGGCGGAGGGTACGGCGGATCCCACAGCGGTGGTTCGCTCGGTGGCGGCTCGCACGCCGGCGGGTCCCACACGGGAGGCGGCGCGGTGAATTCTCCGGGCATCGGCTCGGGCAACTCCATCGAGCTGCCGATCGACCTTCCCGTGAACGCCTGCGGGAACGGCGTCAGCGTCGTTGGCCTCGGCACCCCGGTCACGGGTAGCGACTGCGAGAACGAGTCGCCCGTGGTCACTCCGCCGGTCACCCCGGAGCAGCCCGCAGAGCCGGTCACCCCGGAGGCGCCGGCCGTCGTCCCGCCCGCCCCGGAACCGCAGACAGCGGCGCCCCAGGAGCTGGCCCACACCGGTGCCGGTTCGCTCGGGATCGCCATCCCGGCCGCCGCGGGGCTGCTGCTCGCGGGCAGCGTCATCTACCGTCGCAGCCGAGCCGCGGCGTAGGCGAGCGCGTACGGACAGGGGCGGGCCTCGCGACAGCGGGGCCCGTTCTGTCGCTCTCACCAGGTGGCGCGCACCTGACGGATGATGCGCCGACGCAGCCGCACTCTGCGGCTGCCGTCTCGGTGGAGGCTCAGACGGTCCAGTTCCCAGTGTCCGTACTCGGCGTGGTCGGTCAGCAGACGTGCCGCTTCCTTGCGGGAGACCCCGCGCGGCACGTACACGTCGACAAATTCGTATTCCGGCATCGCATCTATTGTGCGGGCAGAGCCCTCGTACGGATAGCGTCTGCACTATGTCTGATGCTGCCCAGCCCACCGCTGCCGAGGTACGCGCCGCCGCCGAGGCGGTCAAGGTCGCCCTGGACCGCCACCTCGCGGCGGTCGAACGCCGCTCGGGTGAGGACGACCCGGCTGTCTCCGAAGCGTTCAACGCCCTCGCCGTCGCGGCCGAGGTCTACGACGAGCGGCTCTACAACCGGTACGACGAAGTCACTCCCTTTGAGATCCCCGAGCCGGACGACTCGCTGCCGCCGTACAACGGCCCCGAGGAGCCGAACGCCCTCACCGTGCTGAGCAGGCGCGATTACGCGGTGGTGGAGCCGCAGCGGCTGCTCGCCCAGGCGCAGCGCATCGCAGCTGTGGAAGGTGACGCCGACACCGGAGCCGTGGTGGGCAGCAGTGTGCATGCCGCGCTCGGGGTCCTCTTCGGTGAGTACGAACCGGACGAGATCGCCTCCAGGCACAAGGAATTCGGACTCGAAGAGGGCGATTCCACCCTTTGGGTGGCGGCGGCGGAAGATCTCCCGGAACCGGGGGAGTGGCTGAGCGCCCCCTTCGACCAGGCCGACCCGCAGCAGGTGGTCTGCCGGTTCGATGTGAGTTCGGTCTTCGACGAGGACGACCTCGACGCGGACCTGGACGATCTGGAGGAGCAGGACGCCTGAGCCCGCGGCCTCCGCCCGCCATGGCCCGCGCCGACGGCGATCGGCGCGGGCCCGTCACTCCGGCTGGGCCGCCGGGGCGAGCAGGCCCTCGATCAGAGGCCGCAGCCGGGTCGTGCGCTCCTGAGAGGGGATGCCGGCCACCGCGTGCGGAAGCGCCTGGTCGACGCCGTGGACGACGGACAGATGGCGGTCTCCCCGGCTGAAGGCCGTATAGACCCAGGGCCGGCTCAGCCCCTGGGCGGCGTCGCCCGGGAGCACCACGACCGCCGCGGGCCAGCGCATTCCCGCGGCCTGATGCGCGGTGAGCGCCCAGCCATGGCGGACCGCCGACTCGACCCGTTCCCTGGGCACGACGACCGCCAGACCCTCGCAGTCGAGCCGGAGCCCGTCGGGGTCCGCGGAGACCACCGAGCCCTGCAGCGTCCTGCCGGGAGACGGGACATACGCGATCCTGTCCCCGGGGTCGAAGCCTCCGAACCGGCCGGGCCCCGGATTGAGCCGCTGCTTGAGCGCCGCGTTGAGCGCGCGGGTGCCGGCGGAACCGCCATGGCCCACCGTGATCACCTGCGTCTGCCCGGCGGCGACCCCGAAGGCGCGCGGCACCGAATCCGCGACGAGCTGCACCGTGCGGTGCACCGCCTCGCCCGCGTCCCGCACCGGGACGATCACGACCTCTTTGCCGGGCGCCTCCACCGGGATCAGCTCACCGACGCCGATGCCGGAGACCAGCTCGCCGATCGGTCCGGCGTCCGGCGTGCGAGAGGCGATCCGCGGACACACCCGGGCACCCAGCAGATCGGCGAACACCCGGCCCGCGCCCGCGGACCACAGCACTCCCGGATCACCGCTGAGCACCAGCCGGCTGCCGTCCGGCAGCGACTCCACGATCATCGCCGCCGTCTCCACGTCGAGCTGCGGAGCGTCGAGCACCACCAGAAGATCGAGCGCGAAGGTGCCGTCCGTGTCCCGCCCCGGGCCTTCCGTACCGGCGAGCAGTCCGGCCACGGTGACCGCCTCCGCGCCCAGCCGGTCGCGGCCGTTCTCGCTGTGTGCCGCGACCACCGCGCGCAGCCCGAGCGCCCGGGCGGCCTCGGCCAGGGCGACCGGCTCGGCACGGGCGGCCTCACCGCCTGTGTGCAGGACGAGCCCATGGCCGGCGGCCGCGCGGATCAGCTCGGCTGCCGAGTGCCCGGCGGACGCCGTCGCGGCCTCCTCCCAGGAGGCGTCGGGACCGGTCTTGACCAGCCGCGCGAGTCCGTCGGCCAGGCTTTCCTCGGCGAGGGCGTACCGGTCAAGGCCCAGCAGCACCGGCACCGGTGTCCCGGCCGGCTCCTCGCCGCCTTCCGTGCCTTCCGCGCCGTCCGTGCCCGCTGCGTCCTCCGTAGCGGCCGCCGAGCCCTCCGCCTCCGCTTCGAGGCCGTCCTGGAACACCAGCACGGCGCCCTCGGCGATGGCGTGCTGCACGGCCTCGTCGGGATCGGGCACCGCGTGCCCGGCCAGCGCGCCACGCACCGCCGACGCCTCCAGCGCGGTGTGGCCCTGGAGCGCGGCCCGCTCCAGCAGCCAGCCGACGAGCGCCGCCGCCCGTCGCTCGTCGCCCGGGCCGCACGCCGCTCCGAGCAGGGCCCGCGCGAAACCGTCCGCCTGCTCGGGCCGTACGCCGGGCATGGCGAGAAGCCGCCACGGGTCTTCGCGCAGCGCGTCCGCGGCCTGCTCTCCGAGCGTCGCGGAGAGCTGTCCCGCGAGCGCCTCGGGCGCACCGCCCTCCGCGAGCACGGCCCGCACGGCGGACACGGTCCCGGCCGGTGCGGTCCGGTGCGCCGACGCGGCTTCCTGAGGGCGCGGCGACCCCGGCGCGGGCCGGGCCGGCTCGGGCCCGGGAGTGGACGCGCGCAGCAAGGACGTGTCCACCGGCGCGCCGCTCTCCACGGCACGCACGGCGGCGAGCAGATCGGCGGCCTGCCCGCTCAGCTTGGCGCCCGCGGAGATGGGCCCGGCCTTCTCCGCCTTCCGCTGTTCGATCCGCTCACGCAACTCCCGCTGCGCGGCCAGCTCGGCCTCGGCCTCGGACAGTGCCGCGGCGGCGGCCTCGGCCGATTCGGCTCCGGCCTCACCCGCACGCGCCGGATCGGCGTCCGCGCCGGTGTCCGCGCCGTTGTCCGCTCCGTCGTCCGCGCCGTTGCTCTCGTCGTTGGGCTCGTCGTTGGGCTCGGAGTGCGCCGCTGCGGCGGCCGTCCCGGCGGGCTCCGAGCCCGGGTCCGGCGCCGGTGCCGCGGGAGGCCGGCCTGTGTCGTCGGCCATGGGTCCGGCCTCCTCCTCGGCGGCGGTGTCGCGGTCCGTACTCACAGCGTGCTCCAGTCCTGGTCGGGATAGCGGTGCACGGGCGCCGACACATCGTCGAGCGCCTGGCAGATCTCGTCAGGAAGACTAAGGCTCTCCACTGACAGCGCGGCCGTGAGCTGCTGTATGTTCCGCGCGCCGATGATCGGGGCCACGACTCCTGGACGGTCCCTGATCCATGCCAGCGCCACTCCCAGCGGTGTGGTGGCGAGGCCGTCCGCCGCCGTCGCGACCGCGTCCACGATCCGGCTCGCGGCCTCGTCGAGATAGGGCTCGACGAAGCGCGCCATCTGTTCGGACGCGCCGCGCGAGTCCGGCGGTGTGGTGTGCCGGTACTTGCCGGTGAGCACTCCGCGCCCGAGCGGTGACGACGGCAGCAGTCCGACCTCCAGATCGATCGCGGCCGGCAGCACCTCGCGTTCCACTCCGCGCTGCACCAGGGAGTACTCCATCTGTGTGCTGGCCAGCCGGGTCCGTATGCCGGGTGAGGCGAGCTGCCAGGTGGCGGCCTTGGCGAGCTGCCAGCCGCAGAAGTTCGACACTCCCGCGTACCGGGCCCGTCCGCTGGTGACGGCGATGTCCAGCGCGTGGAGCGTCTCCTCCAGCGGTGTCGCGTTGTCGAAGGCGTGAATCTGCCACAGGTCGACGTAGTCCGTGCCGAGCCGCTCCAGCGACGCGTCCAGCGCGGCGAGCAGATGCCCGCGGGAGCCGTTGAAGCGCCGGTACGGATCGGGCACACTGCCGGCCTTGGTCGCGATGATCACGTCGCGCCGCGGTATGAGCCGTTCGACGAGCTTGCCGAGCAGATATTCGGCCTCCCCGCCGCCGTATACGTCGGCCGTGTCGACCAGCGTTCCGCCCGCCTCCCAGAATGTCTTCAACTGGTCGGCGGCGTCGTGCTCGTCGGTGTCCCGACCCCAGGTCAGGGTGCCGAGTCCGATCCGGGACACGCGCAGGCCGGTACGGCCGAGTTGCCTCTGCTCCATGGCTGCTGAGATTACTGGCCAAGACCCCACGCGGAGAGAACCTGTGGACAACCCACACCTGACGAATGCCAGTTCCGCGCGCTAGAGTCCCCGGCACAGGGAGACGTTACTGATCAGTAAGGGAGTGGTTATGCGGCTCGGCATCAACCTCGGGTACTGGGGCGCGGGGATGGACGGCGACAATCTCGCGGTCGCGCAGGAGGCCGACCGGCTCGGCTACGACGTCTGCTGGGCCGCCGAGGCGTACGGCTCCGACGCACCGACCGTACTGAGCTGGGTCGCCGCGCAGACCGAGAGCATCGACGTCGGCTCCGCCATTCTCCAGATCCCGGCACGCCAGCCGGCGATGACAGCCATGACCGCGGCCACTCTCGACTCCCTTTCCGGCGGCCGCTTCCGTCTCGGCCTCGGGGTCTCCGGCCCGCAGGTCTCCGAGGGCTGGTACGGCGTGAAGTTCGACAAGCCCCTCGCCCGCACCCGGGAGTATGTCGAGATCGTCCGCAGGGCGATGTCCCGCGAGCGGCTGTCGTACGAGGGCGAGCACTGGACCCTGCCGCTGCCCGGCGGCCCCGGCAAGCCGCTGAAGCTCACCGTGCATCCGGAGCGCGAGCACATCCCGCTCTACATCGCCGCGATCGGCCCCAGGAACCTGGAGCAGACCGGCGAGATCGCCGACGGCGCGCTGCTGATCTTCCCTTCGGCGGAACACCTGGAGGACACGGCGATCAGGCATCTGCGGGCGGGCCGGGAGAAGGCCGGACTGACCATGGACGGCTTCGACGTGTGTCCCACGGTGCCGCTCGCGGTCGGCGACGACATCAACGCCCTGGCCGATGTCTTCCGTCCGTACACCGCGCTGTACGTGGGCGGCATGGGCAGCCGCAAGCAGAACTTCTACAACCAGCTCGCGCGGCGCATGGGATACGAGAAGGAAGCCGCCGAGATCCAGGACAAGTACCTCTCGGGCGACAAGGACGGCGCGGCGGCGGCCGTACCGCACCAGCTCATCGACTCGACCACACTGCTCGGTCCGGTGGAGCGGATCGCCGACCGGATGCGGGCGTATGCCGCCGCCGGTGTCACCACGCTCACGCTCGCTCCGGCCGGCTTCACTCTCGACGAGCGGCTCGCCGCGCTGCGCGTCGGCACCGACGCCCTGGAGCGGGCGGGCCTGGTGTCCTGAGGGCTGTCCCGTAATCCCCGGTGGATTACGGGACAGCCCTTGGGCGGAAGTACTCGGCCGTGGTGAGGGCTCAGTGCCTCCGCCACGGCTGTCAGGTACAACAACGCGACCGGCGCCGCCCGACTACGCGCCGGACACACCCTTGCGCTCCTTCTTTCGGCTCAGTCGGGCGCCGTCCCTGTTGCCTGTTGCCTCGCGCCCCATTTGACTCGTTTTCTGCGGATGTCTGTATGGAGGTGCCCGTGATGCTCTCGGCCCGAAGCCTGTTCCAGGAAATCCTGGACGACGATCGTTCCTTCCGGCTCTTCTGCTCCATCGCGGCCAGCGGCGAGGCCCAGGGAGGATGGGAGAACGGCCGGATCGCCGCTCTTGTGCCCCAGAGCATGCGCGATCTCGCTCCGAAGATCACCCGGCATGGCGCCGACGAGGACAAGCACGGGCGGATCTTCCACGCCCTGCTGAGGAAGCGCGGCCTCGATCCGGTCGAGGTCCCGCCGGAGACCGACTACACGATGCTGCTGGAGCGCCGGGGCATCGGCCTCGCCCACGAGAAGCTCTACCGCGACGAGCCGCTGACCGAACAGGACATCCTGGTCTATCTCGCGCACAGCCGGATCACCGAACAGCGGGCCGCCGACCAGATGGTGATGCTGATCAAGTACTTCGGCGACAACGCCGAGGTCGGCAGGGCCATCAGGATGATCAGCAACGACGAGGACAACCATCTCGCCTACTGCCACGAGGAGTTGCTGAGGCTGGCCCGGAAAGGACACGGCCGGACCATCCAGCGCGTCCTGCGGGAGTGCGCCATGGTCGAGATCCAGGTCTACCACCAGGTCGGCCTCGCGGTGATGGAGCGGATGGGCCGGCTTCTCGGCTGGCCCGCGCCGAAGGCCGCGCTGCTCGCCGCGGGGATCCACAGCGTGTACGCGTACGAACGGCTCGCCGGCTGGCGCAAGATGGTCACTCTCACGCCGCCGGAGCGGCGCGACGCCCTCGGCGGACCGGCGACCGCGGCACCGGTTTTCTAGGGCAGTTTTCCAGGGAATATCGCGAAGTGGCGCCGTGGCCTCAGAGCCAGCCGCGGCGCTTGAATGTGCGGTGCAGCCCGAAGATCAGGACGATCATCAGACCGAGCACGGCCGGATATCCCCAGACCGTCCTCAGCTCCGGCATGTGCGCGAAGTTCATGCCGTAGATTCCGGCGATCAGTGTGGGAACGGCCGCCATGGCGGCCCAGGCCGAGATCTTCCGCATGTCGTCGTTCTGACGTACGCCCATCTGCGCGAGATGCGCCGACAGAATGTCGGTGAGCAGCCGGTCGAGCCCCTCCACCTGTTCGTTGGCGTGCAGCAGATGGTCGTTGACGTCCCGGAAGAACGGCTGCGAACGCTGGTGGACGAACGGCACGCCCGCGCTCGCCAGCCGGGCCATGGGCGCCGCCAGCGGTCCGCTGGCGCGGCGGAACTCCAGCACCTGCCGTTTGAAGTCGTAGATCCGCGCGGCGGTCGGTGTACCGGAGGCCGATGACACGGAAGGCCCTCGGCCGCTGCTGTTGTCGGGTGCGAAGACCTCGGCCTCCAGCTCCTCCAGGTCGACCTGGAGCTCCACGGCCACCTCGATGTAGTGGTCCACGATCGCGTCGCTGATGGCGTACAGGACCGAGGTGGGCCCGTGCTTGAGGACCTCCGGCTCCGCCTCCAGCCGCTGCCGTACGACGCTGAGCGCCGCGCCCTCGCCGTGCCTGACCGTCACGACGAAGGAGTCACCTATGAAGACCATCAGCTCACCGGTGGAGACCGTGTCGCTCTCCGACTCGTACGCCACCGGCTTGAGGACCATGAACAGCGAGTCGTCGTAGACCTCCAGCTTCGGCCGCTGATGGGCGGTGAGCGCGTCCTCCACGGCCAGCGGATGCAGCCCGAACTCGCTGCTCACCATGTCGAACTCCTTCTCCGTCGGATCATGCAGCCCGAGCCAGAGAAACGCGTCCCCCTCGGCCCGCGCCTCGTCGAGGGCATCGGAGAAGTCGGCGGGCCCGTCAGTGCGGCGCCCGTCCCGGTAAATGGCACAGTCCACGATCACGGCGGGCATTCTTCCTCCTCTTGGGCCCGGGCGCACCTCCGGATCGCCGGAGGCTTACGCTGGCGGGCATGGCCACGTTGATCCTCGTACGTCATGGACGGTCCACCGCCAACACCGCGGGGCTGCTCGCGGGCTGGACACCGGGGGTGGCCCTCGACGAGCGGGGCAACGCCCAGGCGGCCGCGCTGCCCGCACGCCTGGCGCAGGTGCCGCTCGCCGCCGTCGTCACCAGCCCGCTGCAGCGCTGCCGGGAGACGCTCCAGCCGCTGCTGGACGCCAGGCCCGGTCTGGAGGCACAGGCCGACGAGCGGATCGGCGAGTGCCACTACGGCGACTGGTCGGGCCGCAAGCTCGCCGAGCTGACCGACGAGCCGCTGATGAAGGTCGTGCAGCAGCACCCTTCGGCGGCGGCGTTTCCCGGCGGGGAGTCGATGCGCGCGATGCAGGCGCGTGCCGTGGAGGCGGTACGGGACTGGAACGCGCGCGTCGAGGAGGAGCACGGCGAGGACGCCGTCTTTCTGATGTGCTCGCACGGAGACATCATCAAGGCGATCGTGGCGGACGCCCTCGGGATGCATCTCGATCTCTTCCAGCGGATCCATGTCGACCCGTGTTCGGTGACGGCCATCCGGTACACCCGCATGCGTCCTTATCTGACGCGGCTCGGCGACACGGGCGATCTGGCCGGACTGGCACCGCGTGAGGACGCGAACGGCGGGGCCGGTGTCGTAGGAGGCGGCGCGGGAGCACCGTGATCGCTCCGCGCAGTAGGGTGGACGCGCCGTCCGCGCGATCCGGGGTGACCTCCCCGGACACCCGGTCCGCCGATTTCAGTTTCCGCCGATTCCCAAGGGAGACAGAACGTGTCCCGTCAGGTGTACCTCTACGACCCACCGGACCGTTTCGTGGCCGGTACGGTCGGGCTGCCTGGACGCCGTACGTTCTTCCTGCAGGCTTCCGCCGCGGGGCGCGTCACCAGCGTCGCCCTGGAGAAGACTCAGGTGGCCGCGCTCGCCGAGCGGATCGACGAACTGCTCGACGAGGTCGTACGCCGCACCGGCGGCAACGCTCCCGTACCGGCCATGGCGCCCTCCGACATCACTGACTCCGCTCCGCTCGACGCGCCTGTCGAGGAGGAGTTCCGGGTCGGCACCATGGCGCTGGCCTGGGACGGTGACGAGCAGCGCATGATCGTCGAGGCCCAGGCGCTCGTCGAGCTCGACGCCGACACCGACGAGGATCTCGCCGAGGCAGAGGAGCGACTGCTCCAGGACGAGGAGAACGGCCCGCCGATGCTCCGCGTGCGGCTGACCGGCTCCCAGGCACGCGCGTTCGCCAAGCGCGCCCTGGACGTGGTCAACGCGGGCCGGCCGCCGTGCCCGCTGTGCAGCCTGCCGCTCGACCCGGAAGGACACGTATGCCCGCGCCAGAACGGATACCGCCGGGGAGCGTGACCGTCACCGATCTGCTCGCCAAGGGCGAACTGACCGTCCAGGGCCGGATCCGTGAGGCGTCCAACGCGGTGCTCTACTGTTCCGTCGCGTACGAGGGCATGGAGGCGCACTGCGTCTACAAGCCCGTCGCCGGAGAGCGGCCCCTGTGGGACTTTCCCGACGGGACGCTCGCCCAGCGCGAGGTGGCGGCGTACGAGGTCTCCGAGGCGACCGGCTGGGCCCTGGTGCCGCCCACCGTGCTGCGGGACGGCCCGTACGGCCAGGGGATGTGCCAGCTCTGGATCGAGGCGGACAACGGCGAGGACGCCGCGCGGTTGCTGGCCCTCGTCGACGAGGAGGAGCCGGGCGAGGGCTGGAAGGCGATCGGCTTCGCCGAGGTCGAGGAGGGACGGACGGCCCTGCTGGTGCATGCCGACGACGAGCGGCTGCGGCGCCTCGCCGTGCTCGACGCCGTCATCAACAACGGTGACCGCAAGGGCGGCCATCTGCTGGCGGCGCCCGAGGGCCGGCTCTACGGCATCGACCACGGCGTCACCTTCAACGTGGACGACAAACTGCGCACGCTGCTGTGGGGCTGGGCCGGTGAACCCCTGACCGACGACGTGCTGCGGGTGCTGGAGCGGCTGGAGGACGCCCTGGCGGACGGCTCGCCGCTCGCCACCCGACTGGCCGAACTCATCACCACGGCCGAGACCGAGGCCGTCCGGGCGCGGGTCCGTGAGCTGCGCCGCACCGGCCGTCATCCCGAGCCCTCCGGCCAGTGGCCCGCCATCCCCTGGCCTCCTGTGTGAGACCCGCGCGGGAGGGCTGACCGGCTCCCGGCCGGCCCCGCGGGGAGAGGCCCGGCGGGGCGACACCCCCTCCGGTTCGTATCCGGAACTTCCATCCGGTTACGCTCAGGACATGCATGCCTGGCCCGCTTCCGAGGTCCCCGCCCTGCCTGGCAAGGGCCGCGACCTCAGGATTCACGACACCTCGACCGACGGCCGAGTCACCCTCGAACCTGGTCCCGTCGCCCGTATCTACGTCTGCGGCATCACACCGTACGACGCGACCCACATGGGTCACGCGGCGACCTACAACGCGTTCGACCTTGTTCAGCGCGTGTGGCTCGACACCAAGCGGCAGGTTCACTATGTCCAGAACGTGACCGATGTCGACGATCCTCTGCTGGAGCGGGCGCAGCGCGACGGAGAGGACTGGGTCGGGCTCGCCGAGCGTGAGACGGCGCTGTTCCGCGCGGACATGACGGCACTGCGGATGCTGCCGCCCCAGCACTACATCGGCGCCGTCGAGGCGATACCGGGCATCGTGCCGCTGGTGGAGCGGCTGCGCGAGGCCGGGGCCGCCTACGACCTCGAAGGTGACGTCTACTTCTCGGTGGAGGCCGATCCGCACTTCGGTGAGGTCTCCCGTCTCGACGCCGAAGCCATGCGGCTGCTCTCGGCCGAGCGCGGCGGCGATCCCGACCGCCCCGGCAAGAAGAACCCGCTGGACCCGATCCTCTGGATGGCCGCCCGTCCGGGCGAGCCGAGCTGGGACGGCGGCACCCTGAGCCGTGGCAGGCCCGGCTGGCACATCGAGTGTGTGGCCATCGCTCTCGACCATCTCGGCATGGGTTTCGACGTCCAGGGCGGCGGCAGCGATCTGGCCTTTCCGCACCACGAGATGGGCGCGTCCCACGCCCAGGCGCTGACCGGCGAGCATCCGTTCGCGCGGACCTATGTGCACGCCGGCATGGTCGCCCTGGACGGCGAGAAGATGTCGAAGTCCAAGGGCAATCTGGTCTTCGTGTCGACGCTGCGCCGCGACGGCGTGGATCCGGCGGCGATCCGTCTCGCGCTGCTCGCGCACCACTACCGCTCCGACTGGGAGTGGACGGACCAGGTGCTCCAGGACGCCGTGGACCGGCTGGCCCGCTGGCGGGCCGCGGTGTCGCGGCCCGACGGTCCTCCGGCCGACGCGGTCGTGGAGGAGATCCGCGAGGCGCTGGCGGACGATCTGGACGCTCCGGCGGCGCTGGCGGCCGTCGACCGCTGGGCGGAGCTCCAGGGCTCCGCCGGCGGTACGGACGAGGGAGCGCCGGGCGTGGTGTCGCGGTCGGTCGACGCGCTCCTCGGAGTGGCGCTGTAGGGCGTGTCGCGAGCGGTGGCGGGGCCGGTCATGGAGCTGAGCGTCCGTGACCGGCCCTGCCGCGTCCGCTGATCCGACCGGCCGGAGAACGCGCGGAAGCGGGGCGGCGCCGTCCGGCGCCGCCCCGCTCCGTTCCGAAGCTGTCAGTGCTCTGTCAGTGCTCTGTCCGGGACTCAGTCCTCGGATGAATCTTCCCCGTCGTCCGGCTCGGCACCGGAGCCGGACTCGGGACCGGGCTCCGGATCCGTACCCGCTTCCGGGCCGCCGCGCGGCCTCTGGGGTCTGCCCCGGCCGCTCGACGCGTCGCGCAGATACGACGAACCGTCACCGCTCTCCGTGGCATGGCCGCCGGGCGCCTGTCCCGGTCCGCCGTCCCGCCGCCGCAGATACCGCTCGAATTCCCGTGCGATCGCTTCACCCGAGGCCTCGGGCAGCTCGGCGGTGTCCCGCGCCTCCTCCAGCGACTGGACGTACTCCGCCACCTCGCTGTCCTCGGCGGCCAGTTGGTCCACGCCGAGCTGCCAGGCGCGCGCGTCCTCGGCCAGCTCACCCAGCGGGATACGGAGGCCGACGAGATCCTCAAGACGGTTGAGGAGCGCCAGCGTCGCCTTGGGATTGGGCGGCTGCGACACATAGTGCGGCACCGCGGCCCACAGACTCACCGCCGGTACGCCCGCGTGCGTGCACGCCTCCTGGAGGATGCCGACGATGCCGGTCGGTCCCTCGTACCGTGTCTCCTCCAAGTCCATCGTCCTGGCCAGGTCCGCGTCCGAGGTGATCCCGCTGACCGGCACCGGCCGGGTGTGCGGGGTGTCGCCGAGCAGCGCGCCCAGGATGACGACCATCTCCACGCCCAGCTCATGGGCGAAGCCCAGCAGCTCGTTGCAGAACGACCGCCACCGCATGGACGGCTCGATGCCGCGGACCAGCACCAGGTCACGAGGTTTCTCCCCGCCCACCCGCACCACGGAGAGCCGGGTGGTCGGCCAGGTGATCTTCCGTACGCCGCCGTCCAGGTAGACCGTGGGCCGGTTGACCTGGAAGTCGTAGTAGTCCTCGGCGTCGAGCGCCGCGAACACCTCGCCCTTCCACTCCCGGTCCAGATGCGCGACCGCTGTGGAGGCTGCGTCGCCCGCGTCGTTCCAGCCCTCGAACGCGGCCACCATGACCGGGTCGATCAGCTCGGGAACCCCCTCGAGCTCGATCACCCAGTGCCTCCTTCCGAAGTTCCCTTTCGTACGCACCAACCTTACGGCTTTCCCGCAGCCCGCCCGCAGCCCGTGCCCGGCCGGGTGAACTTCGCCGTACTGGGGCATAGGTCGGAGAGCTGAGCCTTCTCCACCCACATTCATCCGAGCTGTGACCGTAAATTTCTTCCCGCCCCTGGACTATCGGGTCTCAACGACGCTATACATCGGATGACCAGAAGAGGTCCGATGTTCTTCTCAGGGGGGCGTGCATGAGTCAGACCGTCACGGGGTTCGAGGTTCACGACATCCGTTTTCCCACCTCGGAACAGCTCGACGGCTCCGACGCCATGAACCCGGATCCCGACTACTCCGCCGCCTATGTGGTCCTGCGTACCGAGGACGGCGCCGAGGGCCACGGCTTCTGCTTCACCATCGGGCGCGGCAACGAGGTGACCGCCGCCGCCATCGAGGCGCTGCGTCCCTATGTCGTCGGGCGCCCGGCCCCGCACACCGCGGCCGATCTCGCCGCGCTCTCCTTCGAGCTGACCCATGACTCGCAGCTCCGCTGGCTCGGCCCGGAGAAGGGCGTGATGCACATGGCGGCGGGCGCCGTCATCAACGCCGCCTGGGACCTGGCCGCCAAGAACGCGTCCAAGCCGGTCTGGGAGTTCCTGGCCGGTATGACGCCCGAGGAGCTGGTCTCGCTCGTCGACTTCCGCTATCTCTCCGACGCGCTCACGCCGGACGAGGCGCTGGCCATCCTGCGCGCCGCCGAGCCGGGCCGCGAGGAGCGGGCCGCCCGGCTGAGAGCCGAGGGATATCCCGCGTACACGACCTCGCCGGGCTGGCTCGGCTACTCCGACACCAAGCTGGTCACGCTCGCCGAACAGGCGGTCGCCGACGGCTTCGAGCAGATCAAGCTCAAGGTCGGCGGCGACCTCGACGACGACGTACGCCGGATGAAGATCGCCCGCGCGGCGGTCGGCCCCGGGATCCGGATCGCCGTCGACGCCAACCAGCGCTGGGACGTGTCCGACGCGCTGCGCTGGATGTCCGCTCTCGCGCCGTACGAACCGCACTGGATCGAGGAGCCGACCAGCCCCGACGACATCCTCGGCCACGCCGCGATCAGGGCCGGTCAGCCCGTCAAGGTGGCCACCGGCGAGCATGTCGCCAACCGCGTCGTCTTCAAGCAGCTCCTGCAGGCCGGTGCCGTCGACTTCGTCCAGATCGACGCCGCGCGGGTCGCCGGTGTCAACGAGAACCTGGCGATCCTGCTGCTCGCGGCCAAGTACGGCGTCCCGGTCTGCCCGCACGCCGGCGGTGTCGGCCTCTGCGAACTGGTCCAGCATCTCTCGATGTTCGACTATGTCGCGGTGTCCGGGAGCCAGGAGGACCGCGTCATCGAATATGTCGACCACCTCCACGAACACTTCGCCGACCCCGTCGTGATCGAGTCGGGGCGCTACACCGCTCCGGCCGCACCGGGCTTCTCCGCCCGGATGCTGCCCGAGTCGATTACCGAACACAGCTATCCGGACGGGCCTGTGTGGCAGGCCCGCCGCACCACCGAGGAGATCAGTTCATGACGGCGGTACAGGTACGCGATTTCGAGGGGCTCGCCGCCCTGGTCACCGGCGGTGCCTCGGGCATCGGCGCGGCCATCGCGACGCTGTTGCTGGAGCGGGGCGCGCGAGTCGCCGTCCTCGACCGTGAGACCGCCGGCGCGCCGGCCGGGACGCTGGCGCTCAAGGCCGACGTGACCGACGACGCCGCCGTGCGCGCGGCGGTGGACGCGGCGGCCGAGGAGTTCGGCGCGCTGCACACGGTCGTCTCCAACGCGGGCATCGGCGCCATCGGCACGGTCGTGGACAACTCCGACGACGAGTGGCGGCGGGTCCTCGACATCAATGTCCTCGGCATGGTCCGTACCGCCCGCCACGCCGTGCCTCATCTGCGCCGCGCCGCCGCCGACCGGCCGGGCTGCGTCTCGATCACCCAGACCTGCTCCATCGCCGCCACCGCCGGTCTGCCCCAGCGCGCCCTGTACAGCGCCAGCAAGGGCGCGGTCCTGTCGCTGACCCTGGCCATGGCCGCCGACCATGTGCGCGAGGGCATCCGCGTCAACTGCGTCAACCCCGGTACCGCCGACACTCCCTGGGTCGGCCGGCTGCTCGACCAGGCCCAGGACCCGGCGGCCGAACGCGCCGCACTGGAAGCGCGCCAGCCCACGGGACGGCTGGTCGGCGCCGACGAGGTGGCCGCGGCCGTCGCCTATCTCGCCAGTCCCGCCGCAGCCGCCGTCACGGGCACGGCGCTCGCGGTCGACGGTGGAATGCAGGGCCTGCGCCTGCGTCCCGCCACCTGAGCCGACACTCACCTAAGGACGGACATCCATGCCGCGACAGACCGTGGGGCGCCTCCCACTCGGCAGATTGCGTACGACCAGTGCCTCGGCCTGCGTTTTGCTTGTGGCCGTCACGGCCCTGGCGGGCTGCAACCGTGACCAGGAGGCCGGTGCCGACGGCGGCGGCAAGGTCGGTATCGACCTGCCCCGCAATGACAGCGACTTCTGGAACTCGTACCAGCAGTATGTGGAGCAGGGCGTCAAGTCCGGCGAGGTCGACGCCCTTCCGCTGACGAACTCGCAGAACGACATCGGCAAGCTCGTCTCCAATGTGCAGGTGTTCACCGATCAGGGTGCCAAGGCGGTGGTCATGGCACCGCAGGACACCGGCGCGATAGCCGAGACGCTCCAGACGCTGAGCGAGAAGAAGGTCCCCGTCATCAGCGTGGACACCCGGCCCGACAAGGGCGACGTCTACATGGTCGTACGGGCCGACAACCGCGCCTACGGCGAGAAGGCCTGCGAGTACCTGGGCGAGCAGCTCAAGGGCAAGGGCAAGGTCGTCGAATTCCAGGGCGACCTCGCCTCCATCAACGGCCGTGACCGGTCCGAGGCGTTCAAGTCCTGCATGGACCAGAAGTACCCGGGCATCGAGGTCTTCGAGCTGGCCACGGACTGGAAGGGCGACGTGGCGTCGGCCAAGCTCCAGTCCACGCTCGCCGCGCACCCGGACATCAACGGCATCTACATGCAGGCGGGCGGCGTCTTCCTGCAGCCGACGCTGGCGCTGCTGGAGCAGAAGAAGCTCCTCAAGGCTCCCGGCACGCCGGGACACATCACGATCATCTCCAACGACGGCATCCCGGAGGAACTGGACGCCATCCGGGAAGGCAAGATCGACGCCACCGTCTCCCAGCCGGCCGACCTGTACGCCAAGTACGCGCTGCACTGGGCCAAGGAGGCGCTGGCCGGCACGGTTCCCAAGGAGGGTCCGACCGACCACGAGTCCACGGTCATCAAGATCCCCAATGGTTTCGAGGACCAGCTTCCCGCGCCTCTGGTGACCAAGGAGAACGTGGACGACCAGAAGCTGTGGGCCAACCAGTTGGAGAAGAAGAGCTAACCATGGAGCCCAATGAGCCCATGGAGCCCGCGCGGCGCGAGGCGCCGGCCGCGGTACACGCGGAAGGCATCGTCAAGCGCTTCGGCCCCACCGTGGCGCTCGACGGTGTCCGGCTCACCGTGCGGCCCGGCGAGTCCCACGCACTCGTCGGCCGCAACGGAGCGGGCAAGTCCACTATGGTCAGTGTTCTCACCGGGCTGCACAGGCCCGACGCGGGACAGGTCAGCTTCGGAGGCGAGCCCGCGCCCGCCTTCGGTGACACCACGGCCTGGCAGTCCAAGATCGCCTGCGTCTACCAGAAGTCGATGGTCGTTCCCGATCTGACCGTCGCCGAGAACCTCTTCCTCAACAACTACGGCCTGGACCGCTCGGGCACCGGTGGCCGCTTCATCGGCTGGCGCGGGCTGCGGCAGCGCGCGCGGGACCTCCTCGCCGGTTACGGCGTGGAGGTCGACCCGAATGTCCGGGCGAAGGATCTGCCGGTCGAGCAGCGGCAGTTCGTCGAGATCGCGCGGGCGCTGTCCTTCGGCGCCCGGCTCATCATCCTGGACGAGCCGACCGCGCAGCTCGACGCGCGCGGTATCCAGCGGCTCTTCGACAAGCTGCGTGAACTGCAGAGCCAGGGAGTGGCGTTCCTCTTCATCTCCCACCATCTGCAGGAGGTGTACGAACTGTGCACCGCCGTCACCGTCTACCGCGACGCCCGCCATGTGCTGACCGCTCCGGTCGCCGAACTGTCCAAGGCGGACCTGGTGTCGGCGATGACCGGCGAGTCGGCGAGCGCGGCGGCCGCCTGGCACGCCGCGGGCGCGGTCGCGCCCGGCCCGGAGACCGAGCCCGTACTGCGCACCGAGGGGCTCGCTCTTGACGGCGAGTTCGAGCCGCTCGACCTCGCGGTGCGGCCGGGTGAGGTGCTCGGTGTGGCCGGAGCCGCGGCCAGCGGCGCCACCGCTCTCGGCGAGGTCCTGGTCGGTATGCGCAGGGCGACCTCAGGACAGGTCGCGATGCACGGCCGTACGGTGAAGCCCGGCAGCGTGCCGCACGCGCTGGACGCCGGCATCGGTTACATCCCCGAGGACCGCCATCTCCAGGGCCTTGTCGCGGACCGCAGCGTCGCGGAGAACGCCACGCTCACGGTCACCGACCAGCTCGGCCCGTGGGGGACCGTACTGCCGTCACGGACCCGGGAGTTCGCCCGGTCCATGATCGAGTCGCTGGACATCAAGACGCAGGGTCCCGAGCAGCCGGTCTCCGGCCTGTCCGGCGGCAATCAGCAGAAGGTCGTCGTCGCCCGCGCCCTGGCGCGCGGGCCCAGCGCGCTGGTGGCCCTGCGGCCCACCGCGGGCGTCGACGTCAAATCGAAGGACTCGCTGCTCGGCGTGGTGCGCAGAGTGGCGGACGAGGGCAGCGCGGCCGTGATCATCTCGGACGAGCTGGACGATCTGCGGGTCTGCGACCGGGTGCTCGCCCTGTTCCACGGGCGTGTGGTCGCTTCGTTCGGGAGCGGGTGGACCGACCGGGAGCTGGTCGCCGCCATGGAAGGTGTGGGGGAGCGGGAATGACCGAGACCATACGTCCGCCAGTGGCCGACGCGACCAGGAGCGCGAGCCCCCCCAGCCGGCTGCGGCTGATCAGGTGGAGCGACTTCTCGCTCGTACCGGTGATTCTGGTGCTGATGGTGATCGGCTTCATCGTCTCGCCGGTCTTCCTCACCTCCAACAACCTGATCAGCGTGGTCCAGCAGTCCTCCGAACTGAGCCTGCTGGTGCTGGGCCAGGCGCTGATCCTGATCTGCGGCCGGATGGACCTGTCGCTGGAGTCGACGATCGGCATCGCGCCGGTCGTCGCCATGTGGCTGGTGCTGCCGGCCGAGGGCGGCCGGTTCGCCGGGCTCGAACTGCTGCCGACCTGGACGGCGATTCCGCTCTGCCTGCTGGTCGGTGTGGCCGTCGGAGCGGTCAACGGCTTCCTGATGCTCAAGCTGCGGGTGAACGGCTTCATCGCCACGCTCGGCATGCTCACCATGCTGCGCGGCCTCCACATCGGCATCACCGAGGGCAAGTCGATCACCGATGTCCCGGAGTCCTTCCGGTACTTGGGCAAGACCGACTGGCTGGGCGTGCCGGCCGCCGTGTGGATCTGTCTGGCGCTGTTCGCCATCGGCGGCGCGGCCCTGGCCTGGCTGCGCCACGGACGCTCGCTGTACGCGATCGGCGGCAACCCGGAGGCGGCCCGCGCGGCCGGCATCCGGGTGGACCGGATCACCTGGATCGTCCTCGCCGTCGGCGGGCTGCTGGCGGCCTTCGCCGGTGTCCTCTACACCGGCCACTACGGCTCGGTCGCGGCCACCCAGGGCAATGGCTGGATCTTCCAGGTCTTCGCCGCGGCCGTCATCGGCGGCATCAGTCTCAAGGGCGGACGAGGCACGCTCTTCGGCGCGCTGACGGGTGTGCTGACCCTTCAGCTCGTGGTGAACGTGATGACGCTCGGCGGCGTACCGGCGCTGTGGAACCAGTTCCTCAACGGCGCGATCATCATCGTGGCCCTGGTCATCTCGCGCTTCGCGAGCGGTGAGAAGCAGGACTGAGCGAGGAGCCGGCGAAACGCGGGAGCCCCTACGGACATTCCGTAGGGGCTCCCCGCGTCGTGGCGCGCCGGCCGTGGCTCACCGCCGTCTCAGAGCGTCGACCGCAGCCACATCTCCACGCTCGCGATATGCACGGTCGCCCAGGACCTCGCCGCCTCCGCGTCCCGGTCGCGCAGCGCCGCGAGGATCGCCCGGTGCTCGTGGAGCGTGCGGCTGACAGCGTCCTCCTGGGTGAGACCGCGCCAGACCCTGGCCCGGGTGGTGGGCCCGGAGAGTCCGTCAAGGAGCGAGCAGAGCACCGAGTTGCCGGAGGTCTGCACGATCCCGCGGTGGAACTCCAGATCGGAGGCGACAAGCTGCTCCACCGAGGGCTCCGGCCCAAGAGCGTCCAACTGGGCGCCGAGCGCGTCCAGTTGGGCTTCGGTGATCCGTGCGCTGGCCATCGCCGTGGCGGCCGGCTCCAGGATGCGGCGTACCGCGAGGAACTCCAGCACGGTGTCGTCCCGGTGGAAGTCCACGACAAAGCTCATCGCCTCCAGCAGGAGCTGGGGATCGAGGCTGGTCACATAGGTGCCGTCGCCCTGCCGTACGTCGAGGATGCGGATGAGCGAGAGCGCGCGCACCGCCTCGCGCAGCGAGTTCCGGGACAGTCCCAGCTCGGCGGCGAGCTCGCTCTCCTTGGGAAGACGGTCGCCCGGGCGCAGCGCGCCGGAGACGATCATTTCCTTGATCTTCTCGATGGCCTCGTCGGTGACAGCCATGGGCGACCTCCAGACATCCGATGTATCGGCCCCCATTATGCGTCCCGGGAGGCGCCGGTGGCACGCTTCCGTACGGCCGGGACGATCGGCCGGCGCGATCCCGGACGCGCGAAAGGGCGGCCCCGCACCGGGGGCCGCCCTGGGACCGCTCAGGCGCCTCAGCCGCGTACCTCAGTCGCGCCGGCCCAGCAGCTCCTCGACCCTGGAGCGGATCTCGTCCGTGGCCAGACCGCGGATCGTCAGCGTCGTACGGCGGCGCAGTACGTCGTCCGCCGTCTCGGCCCATTCGTGGTCACGGGCGTAGACGACCTGCGCCCAGATCTCCGGGGCGTCCGGATGGATCCGCGTGCCCAGCTCCGGGTGCTCATTGGCCAGCCGCACGATGTCGAAGGCCAGCGAGCCGTAGTGGGTGGCGAGATGGCGCGCGGTGTCCGCCGCCATCGAAGGACCCGTCCCGCCGGCGTCGATCAGCAGCCGGTGGGCGACCGCGTTCGGATTGGAGATCCCGGGCAGCGGAAGCTTCTTCGGCAGCTCCGAGATCGGCTCCATATTGTCGCCCAGCGGGTGTCCTGGCAGCGCCGCCAGCTTGTTCATCACCGTACGGCCGATATGACGGAAGGTCGTCCACTTGCCGCCGGCGACCGAGAGCATCCCGCCCCTGCCCTCGGTCACGACCGTCTCGCGCTTGGCCTTGGAGGTGTCGCCGGGCCCGCCGGGCAGCACCCGCAGACCGGCGAAGGAGTAGGTGATCAGATCGCGGGAGAGCTGCTGGTCACGGACGGACAGCGACGCCTCGTCCAGGATCTGGTGGATGTCCCGCTCGTTGACCGCGACATCGCCGGGATCGCCCTCGTACTCCTCGTCGGTCGTACCGAGCAGCAGCATGTCCTCCCAGGGCAGGGCGAAGGTGATGCGGTACTTGTCTATCGGCGTCGCGAGCGCGGCCTTCCACGGAGCGGTGCGCCTGAGGACCAGATGCGCGCCCTTGGAGAGCCGGATGGAGGGCGCCGCGCCGGGATCCTCCATCCTCCGCAGATGGTCGACCCAGGGCCCGGTGGCGTTGAGGACCAGCCGGGCGTCGACGCCGAACTCGGTACCGTCCATGCGGTCGCGCAGATCGGCGCCGGTCACCCGGCCCTGAGTGAAGCGCAGTCCGGTGACCTCGGCGTGGTTGAGGACGGTGGCGCCCGACTCGACGGCCGCGCGGACCGTCATCAGCGCCATCCGGGCGTCGTTCATCTGGTCGTCGCCGTACACGGCCACGGCCTTCAGATTTTCCGTACGCAGCTCGGGCACGGCGCGCCGCGCCCTGGCCGGGCCGATGACATGGCCGACGCCGTCACCGAACGCGGAGAGCGCCGAGTACGCCAGGACACCCGCGCCGAGCTTCGCCGCACCGTGCGGACCGCCCTTGTAGACCGGCAGATAGAAGGTGAGCGGATTGGCGAGATGCGGTGCCACCTGCTGGGACACCGCACGCCGCTCGAAGTGGTTCTCCGCCACCAGCCTCACCGCGCCGGTCTGCAGATAGCGCAGACCGCCGTGGAGCAGCTTGGAGGAGGCGGAGGAGGTGGCGCCCGCGAAGTCGCCACCGTCCACCAGGGCCACCCGCAGTCCCGACTGGGAGGCATGCCAGGCGGTGGAGATGCCCAGAATGCCGCCGCCTATCACCAGGAGGTCGTACGTCGCCTTGGACAGTTGTTCCCGGGTCTCGGCGCGGCTTGGCAGTGAACCGCCGGCCGGGTGCGTCCCCAGTGCGGGGACGCTCTGCAGGGTGGTCATTCTTACTCCTCTTCAGCTCTCGTCGGCTCTTCGGCCCGGTTAGCTGTCGTCGTCGCCGAGCCAGCCCATGGTCCGGTCGACGGCCTTGAGCCAGTTCTTGTACTCACGGTCGCGGGTCGCCTCGTCCATCCGGGGCGTCCACTCGGCGGCCCTGCGCCAGTTGGCGCGCAGCGCGTCGGTGTCCGGCCAGAAGCCCACGGCGAGACCGGCGGCGTAGGCGGCGCCGAGGCAGGTGGTCTCGGCGACCATCGGGCGCACCACCGGTGCGTCGAGGACGTCGGAGAGCGTCTGCATCAGCAGATTGTTGGAGGTCATTCCGCCGTCGACCTTGAGCGCGGTCAGCTCGACGCCGGAATCCTTGGTCATGGCGTCACTGATCTCACGGGTCTGCCAGGCGGTCGCCTCCAGCACCGCGCGGGCGATGTGCGCCTTGGTGACGTAGCCGGTCAGGCCGGCGATCACACCACGGGCGTCCGGGCGCCAGTGCGGTGCGAACAGACCGGAGAAGGCGGGCACGAAGTACGCGCCGCCGTTGTCCTCGACCGAGGACGCCAGCGTCTCGATCTCGGCCGCGGATTTGATCAGGCCCATCTGGTCGCGCATCCACTGCACCAGCGAACCGGTGACGGCGATGGAGCCCTCCAGGGCGTACACCGCCTTCTGGTCGCCGATGCGGTAACCGACGGTCGTCAGCAGACCGTTGTAGGAGTTGACGGGCTTGTGGCCGGTGTTCAGCAGCATGAATGTGCCGGTGCCGTACGTGGACTTGGCCTCGCCCTCGGCGAAACACGTCTGCCCGAACAGCGCCGCCTGCTGGTCGCCCAGCGCCGAGGCGACCGGGACTCCGTCCAGCACGCCGCCCTTGGCCGTGCCGTACACCTCGGAGGAGGAGCGGATCTCCGGCAGCATCGCCGTCGGTACGCCGATGGAGGCACAGATCTTCGGGTCCCACTGGAGCGTGTCCAGCCTCATCAGCAGCGTGCGGGAGGCATTGGTCACGTCCGTGACATGCACACCGCCGTCCGTACCACCGGTCAGATTCCAGATGACCCAGGAGTCCATCGTGCCGAAGAGGATGTCGCCGCTCTCGGCGCGCTCGCGCAGACCCTCGACGTTGTCCAGCAGCCAGCGCGCCTTCGGTCCCGCGAAGTAGCTCGCCAGCGGCAGACCGGTCTCCCGGCGGAACCGGTCCTGGCCGACATTGCGGCCGAGCTCCCGGCAGAGCGCGTCGGTACGGGTGTCCTGCCAGACGATGGCGTTGTGGACGGGCAGGCCGGTGTTCTTGTCCCAGAGCAGCGTCGTCTCGCGCTGGTTGGTGATGCCGATCGCCTTGACGTCGGCGGAGGTGATGCCCGCCTTCTCGATGGCGCGCGCCACCACTTCCTGGACATTGGCCCAGATCTCAAGGGCGTTGTGCTCCACCCAGCCCGGCTTCGGGAAGATCTGCTCGTGCTCCTTCTGGTCGACCGCCACGATGCGGCCGTCCCGGTCGAAGACGATGCAGCGGCTGGAGGTGGTGCCCTGGTCGATGGCCGCGATGAACGGCCCCGCCCCATGGGAGGAGGTGCCGGTGGTGTTTTCGTCGCTCACGTGTCTGCTCCTGCTCGGTGCGTAGGGGAGGGGTGGCTTACGCGAAGACCCAGTTGTAGTAACCGCCGGCCAGCGCGGCGCCGATCACCGGGGCGACCACCGGGATCCAGGCATAGCTCCAGTCCGAGCCGCCCTTGTTGGGCAGCGGCAGGAGCGCGTGCACGATGCGCGGGCCCAGGTCACGGGCCGGGTTGATGGCATAGCCGGTGGGACCGCCGAGTGAGAGACCGATCGCCACCACCACGAACGACGTGATCAGGACGCCGAGGGTGCCCAGGCCGTTGCCCTGGTCGTTGAGACCCTGCGTGAGAATGGCGATGACCAGGACAAAGGTCCCGATGATCTCCGTAAGCATGTTCTGGAAGACGTTCCGGATCTCCGGTCCCGTGGAGAAGATGCCGAGGACGGGACCGGCCTTGGGAGCGGATGCCTGGTCGACCAGGCCCTCGATCTGCGGCTGCGCCGCGAGGATCTCCGGATCGGTCAGATGGGCCTTGAACTGGCCCATGTACGCCACCCAGACCAGGAACGCGCCGACCATCGCGCCCAGGAGCTGGGACCCGACGTAGAGCGGTACGTCGCCCCACTTGACGCCGCCCTCGATCGCGAGACCGATGGTGAGAGCGGGGTTGAGCAGGGCGCCGGAGACGCCGGCCGAGAGGTACGCGCCGACCATGACCGCGAAGCCCCAGCCGAAACTGATGGCGAGCCAGCCGGCGTTCTGCGCCTTGGAGCGCTTGAGCACGACTCCGGCGACCACGCCGCCGCCGAGCAGGATCAGCAGGGCGGTACCGGTGAACTCGCCGATGAAGATGTCGAAGTTGGACACCCGAGACTCCTTCGTCCAGGGGGAGGCGGACCTCCGGCTCGCGCCACAGGTCCGAGCCCTCAGGTGAGGGCGTAACCGGCCCTGGCGTTGTCACACACTAACTCGTATTGCCGGTAAGTGTTCGACAATGCCGAACCGGTAGACGGCAGTTTTGTCCTGCGGTCAACACGCCGTCAAGGGTTCAGTGGGCAAGACCTTCAATCAATTCGACCAATTTCGGTCAATTCGACCCATCTCGACCACTACAGATGATCCGCCATCCGGTTCAAAAGCGCCCGGCGCCGATGTCCCTGGAGACCGAACGGGCGCATTCGCGCACGGCGGCGACCAGCTCGGACCGCAGTTCCCCGGCCGCGCAGAGCCGCTCCACCGCCCCGGTGATGGCGATGGCGCCGACCGGCATCCGACGGCGGTCGTGGATGGGCGCGGCCACCGCGGCCACGCCTTCCCAGGTCTCCTCGACGTCCGCCGCCCAGCCGCGCGCCCTGGTGATGTCCAGCACGGACTCGAACTCGGCCAGCTCGGTGATCGTCCGCGGGGTGAAGAGCGCGCGGTCGCTCTCGACGGCCTCGGTGTGCGCCACCGGGTCGTACGCCGAGAGCACCTTGCCCAGCGCGGTGGAGTGCAGCGGCTGCATCGCTCCCACCTCCAGGACCTGCCTGCTGTCGTCCGGGCGGAAGACATGGTGGACGATCAGCACGCCCTGCTGGTGGACGACCCCGAGATGGACGCTCTCACCGCTGGAGCGGGCCAGGTCGTCCGTCCAGACCAGTGCACGGGCCCGCAGCTCGTGCACGTCCAGATAGCTGTTCCCGAGCCGCAGCAGCTCGGCCCCGAGCTGGTAGCGGCCGGACGCCGCGTCCTGCTCGACGAAGCCCTCCGCCTGGAGGGTGCGCAGAATGCCGTGCGCCGTCCCCTTGGCCAGGCCGACGGACGACGCGATGTCGGAGAGGCCGAGCCGGCGCTCGCCGCCCGCGAGCAGCCGCAGCATCGCCGCCGCCCGCTCCAGCGACTGGATGTTCTTCGCCATCGGCGGACCTCCACTATGTTCGACAATGCTGAACACTATCGGTCGATGCCGACCTTTTCTCGCAATGAGAAACATCTGTCAAGACCACGTGTCCCGGATGTTCCCGCGGACAGGATGCCGTCCGGTCGGCGGGATGCCGCACCGTAACCGGACCGGCCCGGCTACCCTGGCCGGGTGCGCCCGCCTCAGCGGGCGCAAAGCCGACAGCCGTCGCAGCCCCGGGAGTACATTCATGGCCTCGTCGCCGACCCCCTCCACCGACAGCCGGACCCGTATCGAAGCCCTGCGCGAGGCATTCGCCACCCGGGTGGTGGTGGCCGACGGCGCCATGGGCACGATGCTCCAGGCCCAGGACCCGACGCTTGAGGACTTCCAGGACCTGGAAGGCTGCAACGAGATCCTGAACGTGACGCGCCCGGACATCGTCCGGTCCGTGCACGAGGAGTACTTCGCGGTCGGTGTCGACTGTGTGGAGACCAACACGTTCGGCGCGAACTTCGCGGCGCTCGGAGAGTACGACATCCCGGAGCGGGTCTTCGAGCTCTCCGAGTCGGGCGCCCGGATCGCCCGCGAGGTCGCGGACGAGTTCACCGCGTCCACCGGTCAGCAGCGCTGGGTGCTGGGCTCGATGGGCCCGGGCACCAAGCTGCCGACGCTGGGCCACGCGCCGTACGTCAAACTGCGCGACGCCTACCAGCAGAACGCCGAGGGCATGATCGCCGGCGGCGCGGACGCGCTGCTGGTGGAGACCACCCAGGACCTGTTGCAGACCAAGGCCGCCGTCCTCGGGGCCCGCCGGGCGCTGGCGGCCACCGGCACGGATCTGCCGGTCATCTGCTCGGTGACGGTCGAGACGACCGGCACGATGCTGCTCGGCTCGGAGATCGGCGCGGCCCTGACGGCGCTGGAGCCGCTGGGCATCGACATGATCGGTCTGAACTGCGCCACCGGTCCCGCCGAGATGAGCGAGCATCTGCGCTATCTCGCCAGGCACTCCCGGATCCCGCTGTCCTGCATGCCCAACGCCGGCCTTCCGGTGCTCGGCAAGGACGGAGCGCACTACCCGCTGACGGCCGCCGAGCTGGCCGACGCCCAGGAGACCTTTGTCCGCGAGTACGGCCTGTCGCTGGTGGGCGGCTGCTGCGGTACGACGCCGGAGCATCTGCGCCAGGTCGTCGAGCGGGTCCGCGGCGCGGCCCGTACGGAGCGTGAGCCGCGCCCCGAGCCCGGCGCCGCCTCCCTGTACCAGACCGTCCCGTTCCGCCAGGACGCCTCGTTCCTCGCCATCGGTGAGCGGACCAACGCGAACGGGTCGAGGAAGTTCCGCGAGGCCATGCTGGACGGCCGCTGGGACGACTGTGTGGAGATGGCCCGCGGCCAGATCCGCGAGGGCGCCCATCTGCTGGACCTCTGTGTCGACTACGTCGGCCGGGACGGCGTCGCCGACATGGCCGAGCTGGCGGGCCGCTTCGCCACCGCCTCCACCCTGCCGATCGTCCTCGACTCCACCGAGTTGAACGTCATCCAGGCCGGCCTGGAGAAGCTCGGTGGCCGCGCCGTCATCAACTCGGTCAACTACGAGGACGGCGACGGCCCGGAGTCGCGCTTCGCCAAGGTCACCGAGCTGGCGGTCGAGCACGGCGCCGCGCTGATCGCGCTGACCATCGACGAGGAGGGCCAGGCCCGTACCGTCGAGCACAAGGTCGCCGTCGCGGAGCGGCTCATCGAGGACCTGACCGGCAACTGGGGCGTGCACGAGTCGGACATCCTCATCGACACCCTGACCTTCACCATCTGCACCGGCCAGGAAGAGTCCCGGGGCGACGGCGTCGCCACCATCGAGGCGATCCGCGAACTCAAGCGCCGCCATCCCGACGTGCAGACCACGCTGGGCCTGTCGAACATCTCCTTCGGCCTCAACCCGGCCGCCCGGATCGTCCTCAACTCCGTCTTCCTCGACGAGTGCGTCAAGGCGGGTCTGGACTCCGCGATCGTGCACGCCTCGAAGATCCTGCCGATCGCGCGCCTGGAGGAGGAGCAGGTCAAGGTCGCTCTCGACCTGATCTACGACCGGCGGTCCGAGGGATACGACCCGCTGCAGAGGCTCATGGAGCTGTTCGAGGGCGTCAACACCAAGTCCATGAAGGACGGCCGGGCCGAGGAGCTTCTCGCCCTGCCGCTGGACGAGCGCCTCCAGCGCCGCATCATCGACGGCGAGAAGAACGGCCTGGAAGCCGACCTCGACGAGGCCCTCACCGTCCGTCCCGCGCTGGAGATCGTCAACGACACCCTGCTCAAGGGCATGAAGGTCGTCGGCGAGCTCTTCGGCTCGGGCCAGATGCAGCTTCCGTTCGTGCTCCAGTCCGCCGAGGTCATGAAGACCGCGGTCGCCCACCTCGAACCGCACATGGAGAAAGTCGCCGACGGCGAGGATGTCGGCAAGGGCACCATCGTCCTCGCCACCGTCCGCGGCGACGTCCATGACATCGGCAAGAACCTGGTCGACATCATCCTCTCCAACAACGGCTACAACGTGGTGAACCTGGGCATCAAGCAGCCCGTCTCCGCGATCCTGGAGGCCGCCGAGGAGCACAGGGCCGATGTCATCGGCATGTCCGGTCTGCTGGTGAAGTCGACCGTGATCATGAAGGAGAACCTGCAGGAGCTGAACCAGCGGCGCATGGCGGCCGACTATCCGGTGATCCTCGGCGGCGCCGCACTGACCCGGGCCTATGTCGAGCAGGATCTGCACGAGATCTACGAAGGTGAAGTCCGCTACGCCCGCGACGCGTTCGAGGGCCTGCGTCTGATGGACGCCCTGATCGCCGTCAAGCGCGGTGTACCGGGCGCCACGCTCCCGGAGCTGAAGCAGCGCCGGGTCAGGGCCACGGCCGGCACGGTGGTGGAGGAGCGGCCCGAGGAGGGCGCGGTCCGTTCGGACGTCTCCGTCGACAACCCCGTCCCGGAACCGCCGTTCTGGGGCACCCGGGTCGTCAAGGGCATCCAGCTCAAGGAGTACGCCTCGTGGCTGGACGAGGGAGCGCTCTTCAAGGGCCAGTGGGGCCTCAAGGAGGCCCGCAAGGGCGGTCCCAGCTACGAGGAGCTGGTGGAGAGCGAGGGCCGGCCCCATCTGCGCGGCTGGCTGGACCGGATGCACACCGAGAACATGCTCGAAGCCGCCGTCGTCTACGGCTACTTCCCGTGTGTCTCCAAGGGCGACGACCTCATCCTGCTCAACGACGACGGTTCCGAGCGCACCCGCTTCACCTTCCCGCGCCAGCGGCGCGGCCGCCGGCTGTGCCTGGCCGACTTCTTCCGCCCGGAGGAGTCCGGCGAGCGTGACGTCGTCGGACTCCAGGTCGTCACCGTCGGCTCGAAGATCGGCGAGACGACCGCGGAGCTGTTCGAGAGGAACGCCTACCGCGACTACCTCGAACTGCACGGGCTCTCCGTCCAGCTCGCGGAGGCGCTCGCCGAGTACTGGCACGCCAGGGTCCGCTCCGAGCTGGGATACGCCGGCGAGGACCCGGCCGACGTCGAGGACATGTTCGCCCTGAAGTACCGGGGCGCCCGCTTCTCGCTCGGCTACGGCGCCTGCCCGGACCTGGAGGACCGCGCCAAGATCGCCGAGCTGCTGGAGCCCGAGCGGATCGGCGTACAGCTCTCCGAGGAGTTCCAGCTCCATCCCGAGCAGTCCACGGACGCCATCGTCATCCACCATCCCGAGGCGAAGTACTTCAACGCACGCTGACCCGGGAGGCGCGCGCACCCGGACGGCCGCGGACCAGTCGGCGCGGCGAGCGGACGAGTCGTACACTCGTTGGTCCAGCGCAGGCCGGTCGCCTGTCCCCGCGGGGAAACCCGGAGGGACAGGTGACCGGCCTTCTCGTCCCTCACGGAGGTGTGCCGATGACCAGTACGGTCCCCGCGTCCTTGACCCGAACGGCCGAGGGCTCCGCCCTGCAGGCCGTCCTTCTCGACATGGACGGAACCCTGGTCGACACCGAGGGCTTCTGGTGGGACGCGGAGGTGGAGGTCTTCAAGGACCTCGGCCACGTCCTCGACGAGGCATGGCGCGATGTGGTGGTCGGCGGGCCCATGACCCGCAGCGCCGGCTTCCTCATCGAGGCCACCGGCGCCATCGTCACCCTCGCCGAGCTGACCGTACTGCTCAACGACAAGTTCGAGGAGCGCATCGGACGCGGAGTGCCGCTGATGCCGGGCGCGACCAGACTGCTCACCGAGCTGGCCGCGCACGGCGTGCCCACCGCACTGGTCTCCGCCTCGCACCGGCGCATCATCGACCGGGTCCTGGCCTCGCTGGGGCCCGAGTACTTCGCGCTGACCGTCGCGGGCGACGAGGTGCCCCGGACGAAGCCCCATCCCGATCCCTATCTGCTCGCCGCGCGCGGTCTTGGCGCCGATCCCGCGCGGTGCGCCGTCGTGGAGGACACCGCCACCGGCGTGGCCGCCGCCGAGGCCGCCGGCTGCCGGGTCGTCGTCGTACCCTCCGTCGCTCCGATCGCACCCGCCGACGGCCGGATGATCGTCGGATCTCTGGAAGAGGTCGATCTCGTATTTCTGCGCGGTCTGATGACACACGGGTACTGAGACGCGCACCGAGCGTGGTAATTGAATGCGCCGGAGACTCTCGGCATTGGTACGGACATTTTCCGTGACGTCCGCACGGACGATGACGACGCCGTAAAACGGCTCCGGGAGTGACCTTTATCACCTGCTCTCTCATCGACAGGGCCGGGTGGGACTGATCCACGTCCGGCCGCGAGGAGCCTTCCCGTGCCCTTGTGTCCTGGTTGGTGGAGGCGTGTACGAAACATGCAGGGAGCCGGATATCCACGCGCCGCTATTGGTGATCACTGTGTGATTACGTTTCAGTTCGGGCCCGGTCCGGCATTCCTGGTGCCTCCGACTAATCTCGTCGCGAGTACTTCGCCGCATCAACGACGTGTCCCGACGGCCATCAAGTCGCCATGCACACAGGACCGATCGCCCTGTATCCCGGCCCGATCGCACTGCCCCGAACGGGTGGACGCGGCGGAGTCTCCCATTTACACCGCTGTATCTCAGTGCCGGATGAGGGAGTACGTCCAGGATGAACCGCAAGACTTTGGTGCTGTCGGCCGTGATCGGCCTGCTCGCGCCCGTGCTCGCCGGTTGCGGTGGGTCGGACGGCGGCTCCGACGGCGCTGACGCCATTGTCGTGGGCACCACGGACCAGGTCATCGCCACGAAGGACGCCCAGGCTCCTCTGGACCCGGCCTTCACCTATGACACGGCCACGTGGAATCTCATCCGCAACACCATCCAGTCGCTGATGCATGTCCCGCGCGGTGGCGGAGCCCCGGTGCCCGAGGCCGCCTCCAAGTGTGAGTTCACGGACCGGCAGAACGAGAGCTACCGCTGCACCCTGCGCAGCGGGCTGAAGTTCAGCAACGGCGACCCGGTGACCGCGGCGGACGCGAAGTTCTCCATCGAGCGCCTGGTGAACATCAAGGACCCCAACGGCGCGTCCGGTCTGATGACCAACATCGACACGATCGACACCAACGGCGACTCCGAGATCGTCTTCCATCTCAAGACGCCCGACGCGACGTTCCCGTACAAGCTGTCCACCCCGGTGGCCGGCCTCCTCAACCCGAAGACGTACTCGGCGAACAAGCTGCGTACGGGCTTCGAGGTGGACGGCTCCGGCCCGTACACCTTCAAGGCCGAGGTCAGCGGCGACGTCATGACCAAGGCGATCTTCACCAGGAACCCGAACTACAAGGGCGATCTGAAGCTCCAGAACGACAAGGTGGAGGTCAAGACCTTCACGGACGCCAATGTCATGGGCAAGGCGCTGGACTCCGGCGACATCGACATGATGACCCGTGCCATGACTCCGGAGCAGATCAAGTCGCTGGTCGAGAACCCCAAGGAAGGCATCGCGCTCACCGAGATCCCCGGCCTGGAGATCCGGTATCTCGGATTCGACACCGCCGCCCCGTCCGTGAAGGAGAAGGCGGTCCGCCAGGCCATGGCGTACGTCATCGACCGAGGCGACCTCGTCACCAAGGTGTACGGCGCGATGGCCGAGCCGCTCTACTCGCTCATCCCGGCGACCATCGCCACGCACACGAACTCGTTCTTCAACAAGTACGGCGAGCCGGACCGGGCGAAGGCGGCCCAGCTTCTTGAGGACGCCGGCATCAGCACGCCGGTGAAGCTCACCATGAACTACACGACCGACCACTACGGCGCGGCCACGGCCAAGGAGTTCGAGACCCTCAAGGCGCAACTCAACGACAGCGGGCTCTTCGACATCACCGTCAAGGGCGAGGAGTGGAAGAGCTTCCGGCCGAACCAGACAAAGGGTGACTACGCGGTCTACGGAATGGGCTGGTTCCCGGACTTCCCGGACCCGGACAACTACATCGCGCCCTTCCTCGACAAGGACAACTTCCTCAACACGCCGTACGCCAACCCGACTCTGCGCAACGAGCTGATCCCGGACTCGCGCCGCGAGGCCGACCGCAGCGCCGCCACGAACACCTTCGCCCAGATCCAGGACATCGTCGCCGAGGACGTCCCCGTGCTGCCGCTCTGGCAGGGCAAGCAGTACGTCGCCTCCCGCGACGACATCGCGGGCGTGGAGTGGGCGGTCAACTCGTCGGCGGAGCTGCTCCTGTGGGAGCTGCACCGCGGCACCAGCAAGGCATCCTGACCCGGCCGGCCGTGTGGGCGTCGCCCGCACGGCCGGAACGCGAGCACCGCCCTCCGGGGCGGTGCTCGCGGCGTTCGCGCCGACCGGTCCGCAGAGCCGCTACTGGGCGCCGGGGCGCACCAGACCGCTCTCGTACGCGTACACGGCGGCCTGCACCCGGTCGCGCAGACTGAGCTTCGTCAGCACATGACCCACATGCGTCTTGACCGTCGTCTCGCTGACGAAGAGATCCGCGGCGATCTCCGCGTTGGACAGCCCGCGGGCCACCAGCTTGAGCACCTCGACCTCACGCTCGGTCAGTGTGTGCAGCGCGTCGGGCACCGGCTCCTCGCCGGACGGAAGATGATCCGCGTACTTGTCGAGCAGCCGGCGTGTGATGCTCGGCGCCAGCATCGCCTCGCCCGCCGCCACCACCCGGATGGCCTGCACCAGCTCATTGGCGGGCGCGTCCTTCAGCAGAAAGCCGCTGGCTCCCGCGCGCAGCGCCTCCACCACGTACTCGTCGAGGTCGAAGGTCGTCAGGACCAGCACCTTCGCCGGGCCGTCCCGGCCGGGACCGGTGATCTGGCGGGTCGCCTCGACCCCGTCCATCCTGGGCATCCGGATGTCCATCAGCACCACATCGGGCTGGAGCGCCCGGACCTGGTCGATGGCCTGAAGGCCGTCCCCGGCCTCGCCGACGACCGCGATGTCCTGCTCCGCCTCCAGGATCATCCGGAATCCGGTGCGCAGCAGCGGCTGGTCGTCGACCAGTAGGACGCGGATAGCCACAGGGAGCTCCTTCACTAGACCGGTCCCAATTCTGCCCTGGGCGTCCTGTCCCGAGTCCGGCGGGCGCCGACGGCGCTACTCGGCCGCCCGCGCGGTCTCCGGCCCGCTCTCCAGTCCGCTCTCCGCGACCGGCGGCACACTCGGCACCGGGACGGCCACGGGCGGAACGCTCAGCGGATACACCGGAGGTGTGCCGCCGAACTCCGGACAGACCGCCTGGTGGTCGCACCAGCCGCACAGCTTGGTGGGCCGCGGCCGCCAGTCACCCGTCTCGGTGGCGAGCCGGATCGCGTCCCACAGCGCCAGCAGCTTGCGCTCCACCCGCTCCAGGTCGGCCTCCACCGGGTCGTAAGTCACGACCTCGCCGCTGCCGAGATACACAAGCTGGAGCCGGCGCGGCACCAGGCGCCTGAGCCGCCAGATCACCAGGGCGTAGAACTTCATCTGGAAGAGCGCCCCTTCCGCGTACTCGGGGCGGGGAGCCTTGCCCGTCTTGTAGTCGACGATCCGCACCTCGCCGGTGGGCGCCACATCGACGCGGTCGATCACTCCGCGCAGCCGCAGCCCCGACTCCAGCTCCGTCTCGACGAACAGCTCCCGCTCCGCCGGCTCCAGCCGCGTCGGATCCTCCAGCGAGAACCACCGCTCCACCAGCAGCTCGGCCTCCGCCAGCCAGCGCGCCAGCCGCTCGCCCTCCTCGTCCCGCGCGAACAGCTCACCCAGCTCCGGCCTGGACTCCAGCAGCCGGTCCCACTGGCCCGGGATCAGCGCCTTGGCCCGCGGCGCGGTGCGCTCGACGGCGGGTGCGTCGAAGAGCCGCTCCAGCACGGCGTGCACCAGCGTGCCCCGGGTCGCCGCCTCGCTCGGCTTCTCCGGCAGCTTGTCGATCACCCGGAACCGGTACAGCAGAGGGCACTGCATGAAGTCGCTCGCACGCGACGGCGACAGCGAGGAAGGGGGCACGCTCGTACTCATGACGCAGACCCTATGGCCCTGGACTGACAGTGAGCCGAATACCATCGACTACAGAGCCTCTCGCACTGCATGATCGACTGAGCGACACCGCCGCCGACGAAGGGAACCCGTGAAAGAGGACGACGAGAGCGGCGAGACCAGGCGGTCCGGGCCCGGGGACACGGGCTCCGGCGGGAAGCCGCCGAAGCGCGAGAGCCCCGGTGGCGGCATCCTCATGGGCCGTCCCTTCGGTGTGCCGGTGTATGTCGCTCCGAGCTGGTTCCTGGTGGCCGCGCTGATCACCTGGATCTTCGGCGGCCAGCTTGAGCGGGTGCTGCCCGAGCTCGGCGGCCTGCGATATCTGGTCTCGCTGTTCTTCGCGGTGGCCTTCTACGCCTCCGTACTCGTCCACGAACTGGCCCATACGGTCGCCGCGCTGCGCTTCAAACTGCCGGTGCGCCGGATCCAGCTCCAGTTCTTCGGAGGCGTCTCCGAGATCGAGAAGGAATCCGAGACGCCCGGCCGCGAATTCATCCTCGCCTTCGTGGGACCGCTGCTCTCGCTGGTGCTCTCCGGTCTCTTCTACCTCGGCCTGCTGGCCGTCGAGCCCGGTACGGTTCCCGGCGTCCTGCTCGCCGGTCTGATGGTCTCGAATCTGATCGTTGCCGCGTTCAATCTGCTGCCCGGTCTTCCGCTGGACGGCGGCCGGATGCTGCGCGCGGTCGTCTGGAAGATCACCGGCAAACCGATGAGCGGCACCGTCGCCGCCGCCTGGGTCGGCCGTGCGCTGGCCGTCGCCGTCCTCTTCGGCCTTCCGGTGCTCACGCAGACCGGAGCGCTCGGCAGGTCGGCCGAGTCCGTCAGCGGCACCGAGACCGTCACCGACGCGCTGCTCGCCGCCATCCTCGCCGCGATCATCTGGACCGGCGCCGGCAACAGCCTGCGGATGGCCAGACTCCGCGAGCACCTTCCCGAGCTCCAGGCCCGCGCGCTCACCCGGCGCGCGGTGCCGGTCGAATCCAGTACGCCGCTCTCCGAGGCGCTGCGCCGGGCCAACGAGGCGGGCGCCCGCGCGCTGGTCGTCGTCGACGGCCACGGCGACCCGACGGGGATCGTCCGGGAGGCGGCGATCGTCGGCGTCCCGCAGCACCGGCGGCCCTGGGTCGCGGTGAGCGGACTGGCCCAGGACCTCACGGACGCCATGAAGGTCCCCGCGGAGCTGGCGGGAGAGGCCCTCCTGGACCGCCTCCGGGCCAGCCCCGCCACCGAGTATCTGGTGCTTGAGGAGACCGGCGAGATCTACGGCGTGCTGTCCACCGCCGACGTCGAACGCGCTTTCGTCGCCGCGATGGCCCGGCCGCACGCGAGCTGATCGCCGGGACCGGGAGGTACGGGCACCGGAGGCGAACCGAGGGCCCCGAAAAAGCGGCTAGGCTGGTCACATGTCCGAACCGACCGGTGCCGCCCGCCGACGCGGGCCCTTCAAGGTCGGGGACCAGGTCCAGCTCACCGATCCCAAGGGACGCCACTACACCTTCACGCTCGAAGCCGGGAAGAATTTCCACACCCACAAAGGGTCCTTCCCGCACGACGAGCTGATCGGTGCTCCCGAGGGCAGTGTTGTCCGTACCACGGGAAACGTCGCCTATCTCGCGCTGCGCCCCCTGCTCCCCGACTATGTCCTGTCCATGCCCCGCGGCGCCGCCGTGGTCTATCCGAAGGACGCCGGCCAGATCCTGGCCTTCGCCGACATCTTTCCCGGCGCACGCGTCGTCGAGGCGGGAGTGGGCTCCGGCTCGCTCAGCAGTTTCCTGCTGCGCGTCATCGGAGACCAGGGCATGCTGCACTCGTACGAGCGCCGCCAGGACTTCGCGGAGATCGCCCAGCAGAATGTGGAGCGCTATTTCGGCGAGCCTCACCCTGCCTGGCAGCTCACGGTCGGTGACCTTCAGGACAATCTGTCGGACACGGACGTCGACCGCGTGATCCTGGACATGCTCGCTCCCTGGGAGTGCATCGAGGCCGTCTCCAAGGCGCTCGTCCCCGGCGGCATCCTCTGCGCCTATGTCGCGACGACCACTCAGCTCGCCCGCACGGTCGAGACGATCCGGGAGTTCGGCACGTTCAACGAGCCGGCCGCCTGGGAGTCGATGATCCGCAACTGGCATGTCGAGGGCCTGGCCGTACGGCCGGACCACCGGATGATCGGCCACACCGGCTTCCTGGTCACCGCCCGCCGGCTCGCGGACGGCGTCGAGCCGCCGCTGCGCCGCCGCCGTCCCGCCAAGGGCGCCTACGGCGACGACTACGACGGCCCCGGCAGCGGCAGCGGCTCCCGCGGCTGATCAGCGCTCCGGCCGCCGCCCGCCAACATGACGACGCCGCCGCCGAGTTCTCCCTTCGAACCGGGGAACTCGACGGCGGCATCGTCATGTTGCGCTTACGGACCCCGCTGTTCCGCCTGGCTGTGACGTGTGGCACGATGCTGTCTCCCTCCCACCGTTGGTCACTCGCCGGCACCCCTCACAGGAGACACTCCGCGTGCAGCTCTCCGATGTCCCGGACCTCGCGCACACCCGGCCCCGCCCGATGCACTGGCTCGCGACGGCCGCCGCGATGGCCGCTGTCGTGGCGCTGGCGGGTCTGCTGCAGCCCGACGCCGCCAAGGCGTCCCAGTCGGGCTCCGGCGCCCACGGGGCCGCCGCCCGGGACCGCGCCCCGCTTCCCGCTCCCGATCCGTCCGGTGTGGACTTCCCACTGGAGTGCGGCGGAGCGGCACAGGTGGTCACGGCGAAGGCATCCGGCGACCTCGACGGGGACGGCAGCCCCGAGACCGCGGCGGTCGTCCGCTGCGCCGCCGGCTCCGGCACCCCGCCGAGCGGTGTGTATGTGCTGACCGCGACGGCGAAGTCCGGGCCGCGCGTGGTGGCGACGCTGGTCGATCCCCAGGACAAGCAGAGCGTCGGAGACGACTTCGCGATCCGGGACGGCGCGGTGCTGGCGACGCTGCTCGGCTACTCGGGTCCCGACGTGCCGAGCTGCTGCCCCGACGAGGAGCGAAGGCTCTCCTGGCAGTGGAAGAACGGCGCGTTCGTACGGAGTGAGCGGCCCGTCGCACAGAGCGTCTGACCGCTCACCCCGGGTGACTTCGGGCTCTACTCCGCGTCGGGGCCGTACACCTCGGTCCTGTCGGAGACGCGCCGTACATGGATGCAGTCGCCCGGACACTCCTTGGCCGAATCGACCACATCGCGCAACAGCGGCAGTGGTACGGGCGTCGTCGCGCCGGGTGACTGGAGCAGCTCGTCGTCGGGGCTCTTCACATAGGCCAGGCCGTCAATGTCCAGTTCGAAGACCTCCGGGGCATACTGGGCACAGATCCCGTCCCCGGTGCAGAGATCCTGGTCGATCCAGACTTCCAGCGCTTCACCGGTCCCGGTGACGCCTTCGGTGGGAGCCTCCTGCTGCACGGTCATCTCTCCTGCCGTTTGCTGCGTCGGGTGACGCGATCTGAAGTAAGTCGCGCAAGCCCTGACGGGTGTTGAACACTTCGACGATACAACCGGCCGCTTTCCGATGTTGATCGGTGGGTATTCCCCTGGCGTGAGGGAGAGCGCAAGGGTGAAGATCGGACACACTCCGACAGTCTTTGTGATCTAGGGGTTTCAATCATCACCCACCCAGGTAGGGTCAGGAAGCGTCCAGCTCCCCTTGGAGGAGGTGAGGACCGTGGCAGCCCACGACGACGACATCAACCGCGGCATCCGGCCGGGGCGGGGGTCTGAAGACCCAGCCGGCCAGGTTGCCTATCTCGAGCAGGAAATCGCCGTCCTGCGACGTAAGCTCGCCGACTCTCCGCGGCACACGAGGATTCTCGAAGAGCGGATCGTCGAGTTGCAGACGAACCTGGCGGGCGTGTCCGCGCAGAACGAGCGGCTCGCCAATACGCTGCGTGAGGCCCGCGACCAGATCGTGGCCCTCAAGGAGGAGGTCGACCGGCTCGCACAGCCGCCGGCCGGCTTCGGGGTCTTTCTGCAGTCGAATGAGGACGGTACGGCCGACATTTTCACCGGGGGCCGCAAGCTCCGGGTGAATGTCAGCCCCGGCGTCGAGCTTGACGAGGTCAGGCGCGGCCAGGAAGTCATGCTCAACGAGGCACTCAATGTGGTCGAAGCCATGGCGTTCGAGCGTGCCGGGGACATCGTCACTCTCAAGGAGATCCTTGAGGACGGCGAGCGCGCCCTGGTGATCGGGCACACCGACGAGGAACGGGTGGTGCGGCTCGCGGAGCCACTGCTGGACATCACCATCCGTCCCGGCGACGCCCTTCTGCTCGAACCCCGCTCCGGCTATGTCTACGAAGTGGTTCCCAAGAGCGAGGTCGAGGAACTGGTCCTCGAAGAGGTCCCGGACGTCGACTACGACAAGATCGGCGGTCTGGGCGGCCAGATCGAGATGATCCGCGACGCGGTCGAGCTTCCGTACCTCCACCCGGACCTCTTCAAGGAGCACGAGCTCAGGCCGCCGAAGGGCATCCTGCTCTACGGTCCGCCCGGCTGCGGCAAGACACTGATCGCCAAGGCCGTGGCGAACTCCCTCGCCAAGAAGGTCGCCGAGGTGACCGGCCGTCCGGCGGGGAAGAGCTACTTCCTCAACATCAAGGGCCCGGAGCTCCTCAACAAGTACGTCGGTGAGACCGAGCGGCATATCCGCCTGGTCTTCCAGCGTGCCCGGGAGAAAGCGAGCGAGGGTACTCCCGTCATCGTCTTCTTCGACGAGATGGAATCCCTCTTCCGCACGCGTGGATCCGGTGTCAGCTCGGACGTGGAGAACACCATCGTCCCGCAGTTGCTCGCCGAGATCGACGGTGTGGAGGGCCTGGAGAACGTCATCGTCATCGGCGCCTCCAACCGCGAGGACATGATCGACCCCGCGATCCTGCGGCCCGGCCGGCTCGATGTGAAGATCAAGATCGAGCGTCCGGACGCGGAGGCGGCGAAGGACATCTTCGCGAAGTACCTGACGGCCACGCTGCCGCTGCACGCGGACGACCTGTCCGAGCACAACGGCTCCAAGGCCGCCGCGGCGCACGGAATGATTCAGTCCGTCGTGGAGCAGATGTACGCGGAGTCCGAGGAGAACCGCTTCCTCGAAGTCACGTACGCGAACGGCGACAAGGAAGTCCTCTATTTCAAGGACTTCAACTCCGGCGCGATGATCCAGAACATTGTCGACCGGGCCAAGAAGATGGCCATCAAGGATTTCCTCGACCACAACCAGAAGGGCCTCAGAGTCTCCCATCTCCTCCAGGCTTGCGTGGACGAGTTCAAGGAGAACGAGGACCTGCCGAACACCACCAACCCGGACGACTGGGCCAGGATCTCCGGAAAGAAGGGCGAGCGGATCGTGTTCATTCGTACCCTTGTCACCGGAAAGCAGGGCGCGGACACCGGACGCTCCATCGACACGGTGGCGAACACCGGTCAGTACCTCTAGGGCCTGTTGCGAAAGTAGCGCCTGGCCCGCCGGGCGGACGGCGCTCCTTTCGAAACACGCCCCGGAACGAGCACCGGCTGCGGATGTCCGGACGGGCATCCGCAGCCGGTTGCTTTACCCGCACCTTCCACCACACCAGGCCAATGACGGAAATGATCTCCCCACCGGCGCAAAGGCGTTCTAGGCTCTTTCGTACCGCCGCGTCGCGCAGTGCGGGGACGGGCACCGCACACGCATCTGAGAGACAGCGGTACTTGAGCGCCGCTCCCGGAGGGGAGTGCCGCCGGGCAAGGAGGGCCGCATGACCGTACGGCGAGTAATGGGCATCGAGACGGAGTACGGCATCTCCGTTCCGGGCCACCCGAACGCCAATGCCATGCTCACCTCGTCCCAGATCGTCAACGCCTACGCGGCGGCGATGCACCGGGCGCGACGAGCCCGCTGGGACTTCGAGGAGGAGAACCCGCTGCGGGACGCCCGCGGCTTCGACCTCGCCCGCGAGACGGCCGACTCCAGCCAGCTCACCGACGAGGACATCGGTCTGGCCAATGTGATCCTCACGAACGGCGCACGGCTGTACGTGGACCACGCCCATCCGGAGTACAGCTCTCCCGAGATCACCAATCCGCGTGACGCCGTCCTCTGGGACAAGGCCGGCGAGCGCATCATGGCCGAGGCCGCCGAGCGCGCCGCGCAGCTTCCCGGCGCCCAGCCGATCCATCTGTACAAGAACAACACCGACAACAAGGGCGCCTCCTACGGCACGCACGAGAACTACCTGATGAGGCGGGAGACGCCCTTCTCGGACATCGTGCGCCACCTCACGCCGTTCTTCGTCTCCCGGCAGGTGGTCACCGGCGCCGGCCGGGTCGGCATCGGACAGGACGGCCACGAGCACGGCTTCCAGATCAGCCAGCGGGCCGACTATTTCGAGGTCGAGGTGGGTCTGGAGACGACCCTCAAGCGCCCGATCATCAATACGCGCGACGAACCGCATTCGGACGCGGAGAAGTACCGCCGGCTGCATGTGATCATCGGCGACGCGAACCTGTCGGAGATCTCGACGTATCTCAAACTCGGTACGACCTCGCTCGTCCTTTCCATGATCGAGGACGGCTTCATCAATGTGGATCTGGCCGTCGACCAGCCGGTCCGTACGCTGCACCAGGTCTCGCACGATCCCGGCCTCCGCCAGCTCGTCACGCTGCGCAGCGGCCGGACACTGACCGCCGTCCAGCTTCAGATGGAGTACTTCGAGCTGGCCAGGAAGTATGTCGAGGAACGGTACGGCGCCGACGCCGACGAGCAGACCAAGGACGTCCTGGGCCGCTGGGAGGACACGCTCAACCGGCTGGAGAACGACCCGATGAGCCTGTCCGGGGAGCTGGACTGGATCACCAAGCGCGAGGTCCTGGAGGGCTACCGCCGCCGGGACGGGCTGGAGTGGGACGCGGCCCGGCTGCATCTCGTGGATCTGCAGTACGCCGACGTACGGCCCGAGAAGGGCCTGTACAACCGTCTGGCGGCCCGTGGCAAGATGCGCCGCCTGCTGGACGAGCAGGACGTCGAGCGGGCCAGGACAAAGCCTCCGGAGGACACCAGGGCCTACTTCCGCGGCCGCTGCCTGGAGCAGTACGCGGACGATGTGGCCGCCGCGTCATGGGATTCGGTCATCTTCGATCTGCCGGGCCGGGACTCGCTGCAGCGGGTGCCCACCCTGGAGCCGTTGCGCGGCACGCGTAACCACGTCAAGGAGCTGCTCGACCGCTGCCGCACCGCTGAGGAGCTGGTCCGGGTGCTGTCCGGAGGCTGAAATGGTCCCCGTACGGGAATCATGGAGGTGGTCGCCGGACGTTGTAGGAAGTGCGGGGCCGATGTCGGACCCTCCTTGTAGGGTCGGATCTTGAAGGTCACATCGAGCGGGGCGAACCGAGCGGGGTGAGGGATATGGCGACCAAGGACACCGACGGCGGACAGCAGAAGGCCACGCGTTCCACGGAGGAGGTCGAGGAGCAGGCGCAGGACGCGCAGGCTTCCGAGGACCTCAAGGAGCGCCAGGAGAAGCTGTCCGACGACGTCGACTCCGTCCTGGACGAGATCGACGACGTACTTGAGGAGAACGCAGAGGACTTTGTGCGGTCCTTTGTCCAAAAGGGCGGCCAGTAGCGGCCGTTGTCCGTCCCGGGGCCGCCGGCGAAAGCCGGTCGCACCGGGGCGGATGACCGGCGACGGCGCGGGTAAGGTCCGTGCACAGCTCTAATGATCGGCCCGGCCCGAGCGGCGGGCCGCCGCCCATCCGGAAGGAAACGTGTGGAAGCCAACCCTCGTAGCACCGGGCGTCTGCCGGCAGCCTTCCTGACGCCCGGCTCGTCCTCGTTCATGGACTTCCTGTCCCACCACTCGCCGGACATGCTGCCCGGCAAGCGCTCGCTGCCGCCGCTGCAGGGCGCGATCGAGGCCCCGCACGGCACGACGATCGTCGCGGTGACCTTCCCCGGCGGTGTGGTGCTCGCCGGTGACCGGCGGGCGACCATGGGCAACATGATCGCTCAGCGCGACATCGAGAAGGTCTTCCCGGCCGACGAGTACTCGGCCGTGGGCATCGCCGGCACCGCCGGTCTCGCCGTGGAGATGGTCAAGCTCTTCCAGCTTGAGCTGGAGCATTTCGAAAAGGTCGAAGGGGCGCAGCTCTCCCTGGAGGGCAAGGCCAACCGGCTCTCCACGATGATCCGCAGCAATCTGGCCATGGCCATGCAGGGCCTGGCCGTCGTGCCGCTCTTCGCGGGCTGGGACGTGGACCGCGAGCGGGGCCGCATCTTCTCGTACGACGTGACGGGCGGCCGCTCCGAGGAGCTGGGCTACGCCTCCACCGGCTCCGGCTCGATCTTCGCCCGTGGCGCGATGAAGAAGCTCTTCCGCGAGGACCTGACGGAAGAGCAGGCCACCACGCTGGTCGTCCAGGCGCTCTACGACGCCGCGGACGACGACTCGGCGACGGGCGGCCCGGACGTGGCCCGGCGGATCTATCCGATCGTCACCGTCATCACCGAGGACGGCTTCCGCAGGCTCACCGACGCGGAATCCTCCGAGATCGCCCGCCAGATCCTGGAGCGCCGGATGGAGCAGCCCGACGGCCCACGTGCCGCGCTGCTCTGACGCCTCCCTCTTCTGAACCGATATGCCACTGACAGAAAGGGACGGATAGCCGGTGTCGACGCCGTTCTACGTCTCACCCCAGCAGGCCATGGCCGACCGGGCGGAATACGCCCGCAAGGGCATCGCCCGCGGTCGCAGCCTGGTTGTGCTGCAATACGCCGACGGCATTGTCTTCGTCGGCGAGAACCCGTCCCGCGCGCTCCACAAGTTCAGCGAGATCTACGACCGGATCGGCTTCGCGGCCGCCGGCAAGTACAACGAGTACGAGAATCTGCGCATCGGCGGTGTCCGCTACGCCGATCTGCGCGGGTACACCTACGACCGTGACGATGTGACGGCGCGTGGCCTCGCCAACGTCTACGCCCAGACGCTCGGCACCATCTTCTCCAGCGCCGGTGAGAAGCCCTACGAGGTGGAACTGGTCGTGGCCGAGGTGGGTGCCACTCCGGACGGCGACCAGATCTACCGGCTGCCCCACGACGGCTCGATCGTCGACGAGCACGGCTCGGTGGCGGTCGGCGGCAGCTCGGAGCAGATCAGCACATTCCTCGACCAGCAGCACCGCGAGGGCATGTCTCTCGCCGAGGCGCTGAAACTGGCCGTCCAGGCGCTGTCCAGGGACACCAACGGCGGCGAGCGGGAGATCCCCGCGGAGCGGCTGGAAGTGGCGGTCCTGGACCGTACCCGCCCACAGCAGCGCAAGTTCAAGCGGATCGTCGGCCGCCAGCTCTCCCGGCTGCTTGAGGCGGACGGCGCGGCCTCCACTCCCACGGACGCGCCCTCGGACACCGAAGAGGCGGACGACACCGACACGTGACCGGTGCGCCCTGACCGTGCCCCGGCCCGCGCGGCCGGGGCACGGTCATGTCCGGGCGCGGCCAGGTCGGCCCATGGCGCCCGGGAGCCGGACGAGGCCCGCCCCGGGCTCAAGCCCTCAGTGGCCCGGGACGGCGGCCGGAGGCGCCGTGGAGCCCCGGACCACCAGGGACACCGGCAGGTCGCCGGTCTCGGGAGCGCGGCCGTCCAGGACCGCCAGCAGCGCCGACATGCCGCGCCCGCCCACCGCCTCGGCCGGCAGCCGCACCGTGGTCAGCTCCGGCTCCACCGCCGTCGCGAGCGCCAGATCGTCGAAGCCGGTGACGGAGATGTCCTCGGGCACCCGCAGTCCCAGCCGCCGTACCGCCTTGCAGGCTCCCGCGGCCAGGATGTCGCCGTCACAGACCAGCGCGGTGGGCCGGGGCCCGGGGCCGGTGAGCGCACGCTCCGCGGCGGCTCGTCCGGCCTCCACCTCCAGCGGCGCGGACACCGTCCGTACCACCGCGTCCGGCACCCTCCGTACGGCCTCGGCGACGGCCCCGGCCCGTACGTCGAACGTCCAGGAGTCGACGGCGGAGGCGAGATGGACGAGGCGGCGGTGGCCGAGACCGAGCAGATGCCGTGTCACCTGCCGCATGCCGTCGGCGACGTCGAGATTCACCCGGGCGGCGGCCCCCGGCGCCGCCGGATCGCTGTCCAGCATCACCAGCGGCAGATCCGCGCCGTCGTCACCGCGGATCGCGTCCAGCGCGCCGGTGGCCATCGAGGAGGCGATCACGCCGTCCAGCGCGGCCCGCGCCGAGGCGAAAGGGTCCCTGGCGGGGCCGATCCCTTCGGGTGACGGATAGAGGACCACGCCGAAGCCGTGCTCGGCGGCGACCTCGGCCGCGCCCGTGTAGACCCGGGCGAAGAACTCGTTGGTGAGCGCGGGGACGACCAGCAGGGCCGTCCTGGTGCGGCCCAGCCGCAGATTGCGGGCCGCGAGATTGGGCCGGTAGCCGAGTTCGCGTGCCGCGTCCCTCACCAGCCCGGCGGTCCGCTCCGAGACCCGTCCGCGCCACTTGCCGCCGAGCACCAGGGAGACCGTGGCCTGGGACACACCCGCGGTCCGCGCCACGTCCCTGCTCGTGATGGGCCTGACGGGCTGCTCTGTCATGGCTGCCGCTCTCCATCGCGTTGTCCGGGCATCCGCCGCAGCGCCGGGCGGTGGACCTGCGGACTGCGCACATGGTACGTATGACGGCGACGTTATACGTAAAACCTCGGTACGCCGGGGGAGAGGGGCGGGACATGGCCGCAGAGGCCACCGGGGCCACCGGATTCGCTGACATCCTCAAGGCGCCACACGCGGCGCGGCTGCTCACCGGCACGCTGGTGGGCCGGCTGCCGAACGCCACCGGCCCGATCGCCATCGTCCTGCTCGTCCGGGCCGGCGGCGGCAGCTACAGCCTCGCGGGCGCGCTCGCGGCGGTGTACGGCGTGGCCAACGCCGTCGGACAGCCGCTGCTCGGCCGGGCCGTGGACCTGTACGGCCAGCCCAGGGTGCAGCTCCCCGCCGCCGTCGTCTCGGCCCTGGGAGCGGTGCTGCTCGTGGTCGCCGGGACCGGCTCGCCGCTGCTCGCCTACGCGGCCGTGGCCGTGTCGGGCCTGTTCACTCCGCCGTTGGAGGGCGGGCTGCGGGCGCTGTGGCCGAATGTCCTCGGCAGCGAGGAGCGGGTGCACCGGGCGTACGCCATGGACGCCGTGGCCCAGGAGGTCATGTTCACGGTCGGCCCGCTGCTCGTCACCCTGCTGGTCGCGCTCTGGTCCCCGGCCGCCGCGCTGCTCGTCATCAACGCGATCGGCGTGCTCGGCGCGCTCTCCGTCGTCCTCTCCGAGCCCTCACGCGTCTGGCGCTCCGCGCCCCGCGAGGCGCACTGGCTCGGCGCCCTGCGCTCACCCGGGCTGCTCGCCCTGCTGGGCGCCTTCCTCTTCGTCGGTATCGCACTCGGCTCGATCACCGTCGCGGGTGTCGCCTACGCCGACGACCACGGCCGTGAGTCCGTGTACGGCTGGCTGATGGCGGCGCTCGGCCTCGGCGCTCTCGCGGGCGGCACGGTCTACGGGGCACGGCGGTGGACCGGCGCTCCCGAGCGCAGACTCCGCGGCATCGTCGCCCTGCTCGCGCTCTGCTATCTGCCGCTGACGCTCACGCCCGGCGTGGTCGCGATGACCGCGCTCGCCGCCGTCGCCGGGATCTTCCTGGCGCCCGCGATCGCCTGCGCCTTCATCGTCGTCGACCGGCACGCCCCGCGCGGCACCGTCACGGAGGCGTTCTCCTGGCTCGTCACCACCTTCGGTGTCGGCGCCGCACTGGGTACGGCCGCGGCGGGCCCGGCCGTGGAGATCGGCGGTACCTCCGCGAGCTTCGCCGTCGCGGGAGCCGGAGGCATCGCCGCGCTGCTGGTACTGCTGGCCACCCAGCGGGTACTCGCGGCTCCCAGCGGTCCTTCCGATGCCACCATCCGGACGGAAAATGATCGAAGCGGTGCGGCCGAACCCGGTTTCAGCTCTGGTCATCAGGCGTAATGTTCAGACATGGACCGCCGCATTTTCGGGCTGGAGAACGAGTACGGCGTCACGTGCACGTTCAGGGGACAGCGCCGACTGTCACCTGACGAAGTGGCGCGCTACCTCTTCCGCCGTGTTGTCTCATGGGGCCGCAGCAGCAATGTCTTCCTGCGGAACGGCGCCCGTCTCTACCTCGACGTGGGTTCGCATCCGGAATACGCAACTCCCGAATGCGACAACGTGACCGAGCTGGTCACCCATGACAAGGCGGGCGAGCGCATTCTCGAAGGCCTGCTCGTCGACGCCGAACGCCGCCTGCACGAGGAGGGAATCGCGGGCGACGTCTATCTCTTCAAGAACAACACCGACTCGGCGGGAAACTCCTACGGCTGCCACGAGAACTATCTCGTCGCACGCCATGGAGAGTTCTCCCGGCTCGCGGACATCCTTATCCCCTTCCTCGTCACCAGGCAGCTCCTCTGTGGCGCCGGCAAGGTGCTGCAGACCCCGCGAGGCGCGGTGTACTGCGTCAGCCAGCGCGCCGAGCACATCTGGGAGGGCGTCAGCTCCGCCACCACCCGCTCCCGTCCCATCATCAACACCCGTGACGAACCGCACGCCGACGCGGAGCGCTACCGCCGTCTGCATGTCATCGTCGGCGACTCGAACATGTCCGAGACGACCATGCTGCTCAAGGTCGGTGCCACCGATCTTGTCCTGCGCATGATCGAAGCCGGCACGGTGATGCGCGACCTCACCCTGGAGAACCCCATCCGCGCGATCCGTGAGGTCAGCCACGATCTCACCGGCCAGCGCAAGGTCCGGCTGGCGAGCGGCCGCGAGGCCTCCGCCCTGGAGGTCCAGCGGGAGTACTACGAGAAGGCAGTGGACTTCGTGGAGCGCCGGGGCATCCGCACCGGCACCGTCGACCAGGTCCTCGAACTCTGGGGCCGCACGCTCGACGCGATCGACGCGGAGGATCTCGACCGTATCGGCACCGAGATCGACTGGGTCATGAAATACAAACTGATCGAGCGCTACCGGGCGAAGCACAACATGACCATGTCTCATCCACGGGTCGCCCAGATAGACCTCGCCTACCACGACATCCACCGCCGTCGCGGTCTCTACTACCTGCTGGAGAAGCGCGGACAGGCCGCCCGGATCTGCAACGACCTGAAGATCTTCGAGGGCAAGTCCGTGCCCCCGCAGACCACCAGAGCGCGGCTGCGCGGCGATTTCATCCGCCGGGCCCAGGAACAGCGCCGGGACTTCACCGTCGACTGGGTGCATCTCAAGCTGAATGACCAGGCCCAGCGCACCGTTCTCTGCAAGGACCCGTTCCGGTCCGTGGACGACAGGGTGGAAAAGCTGATCGCCGGTATGTGACACGCGCCGGTCGAATGCGACCCGGGCCCCGTACGTATCTCGTACGGGGCCCTCGGCACGCCCTAGAGTGTCGGGCAACTACTGTGCCGTCTGAGATCTGAGGAACACGTGCGCCGACTTGCCGGCCTGATCGTCGTCCCCTTGCTGCTGTTGTCGACAGCGGCGTGCGGCGACGACGGAGGCTCCGACTCCACCTCGTCCAAGAACGGACTTCCCGCGATCAGCGCGGGTGACAAGTTCGGTCAGAAGCCGACCCTCGAAAAGGGGGAGGGGACCCCGCCCAAGGAGCTGAAGGTCGACGTCCTCAGCAAGGGTGACGGCGCGACGGTCAAGAACGGTGACTCGGTCCAGGTCAACTACCTGGGCCAGAGCTGGGACTCGACCAAGCCGTTCGACAACAGCTTCGACCGCAAGCAGCCTTTCGATCTGACCCTCGGCGCCGGCATGGTCATCAAGGGCTGGGACCAGGGCCTCGAAGGCCAGAAGGTCGGCAGCCGCGTCGAGCTGGGCATCCCGCCGGAGCTGGGATACGGCGCCCAGGGCCAGGGCGACATCAAGCCCAACGCCACTCTGGTCTTCGTCGTCGACATCCTGAAGGCCACCACCGTTCCGAAGTCCGCCGAGGGCGCCAAGGTCGCCCAGGACAACATCGACCTGCCCAAGGTGGGGACGAACACCGACGGCAAGGAGCCGACGGTCACGGTTCCCAAGGCCGATCCGCCCAAGAAGCTGGTCTCCAACTACGTGCTGGAGGGCAAGGGCGACGTCGTCAAGGACACGGACACGGTCGTGCTGAACTACTCGGCGTTCCTCTGGAAGGACCGCAAGCAGTTCGACAGCACGTACAAGGCCGGCAAGACGGTGACCTTCCCGCTGCCGCAACTGACGCTGAAGGGCCTCAAGACGGGCATCGTCGGCAAGAAGGTGGGCAGCCGGATCCTTGTCGTGATCCCGCCGGACCAGGCCTTCGGCAACCAGGAGCAGCAGGGCATCCCGAAGAACTCCACGCTGGTGTTCGCCGTGGACATCCTGGCGAAGGTGTAAGACTGTCCCGGTTGCGCAGTTCATCATGTGGAGGAGCAGTTCAGTGAGCATCGACAAGCCCGAGATCGACTTCCCGGGTGGCGAGCCGCCGGCCGACCTGGAGATCAAGGACATCTGGGAAGGCGACGGCGCGGTGGCCAAGGCGGGCGACACCGTCTCCGTCCACTACGTGGGCGTGGCCTTCTCGACCGGCGAGGAGTTCGACGCCTCCTGGAACCGTGGCACCCCGCTCCAGTTCCAGCTCGGTGTCGGCCAGGTCATCTCCGGCTGGGACCAGGGCGTGCAGGGCATGAAGGTCGGCGGACGCCGCCAGCTCACCATCCCCTCGCACCTCGCGTACGGCGAGCGCGGCGCCGGTGGCGGTGCCATCGCGCCGGGCGAGACGCTGATCTTCGTCTGCGATCTGGTCGCTGTCTGATCACATCCGGACACCCGAGGGCCCATGCTGTTCGGCATGGGCCCTCGGCTTTGGCCCGTGACACCCCGGGGCGGTACGGTCAACAGGCGGAGGCGGCACGATCAAGGGGGTAGGGCATCGATGGCGATTGCCAAAGCCGAGCGACTGATGAACCTGGCCCTGTGCCTGCTCGGGACGCGGCGGCCGCTGAGCAAGCGCGAGCTGCGCGGCTCCATCGAGGCATATCTGGAAGCGGGCACCGACGACTCGTTCAACCGGATGTTCGAGCGGGACAAAGACGATCTGCGCGAGCTCGGCCTGGTCATCGAAACGGTGGAGAACCTCGACGCCGAGACCGGCTATCTCGCCCGGCGTGACAGCAACCGGCTGCCCGCCATCACGCTCGACGCCGAGGAGGCCGCGGCCCTCGGCCTCGCCGCCAAGGTCTGGCAGCAGGCGCGGCTGGCGGGCGCGGCCAGCGGAGCCCTGCAGAAGCTGCGCGCGGCCGGGATGCCGGAGGCCGAGGACACCTACGAGGCACACCACAGCGCCCTCGAACCGCGCATCCCCGTCCATGAGGCCGCCTTCGAACCGCTGATGCTCGCCTGCCGCGACCGGCGGGCCGTCGTCTTCGACTACCGCAAGGCCAATGCCGCCCGGCCCGAACAGCGCCAGGTCGAACCCTGGACGCTGGAGTGCTGGCGCGGCCACTGGTATCTGGCCGGCTGGGACCGTGACCGAGGAGCGGAGCGGGTCTTCCGGCTCTCCCGCATCACCGGCCGGGTCCGCTCCCGCGCCGGGGCCTTCAGCGCGCCCGTACCGGACGTGGTCACCGTGCGGGAGACGGTGGAGAGCTGGGCGGGAGAGACCGCGACCCGCTCCGCGCTGATCAGGCTGCGCTCGGGATGCGGCTATCCGCTGCGCTCCAGGGCGCTGTCGTCGCGGGAGCTGGGCGGCGGCTGGGACGAGCTGGAGGTGCCGTACGGGCACGGCCTCGACGCCTGGCTGGTGGAGTTCGGACCGGACGTGGTCGTGCTGGAACCCGCGGATCTGCGGGCCGATGTCGTCGACCGGCTGCGTGCCGTGGCCAAGGGCTGAGGGGACGCGTACACCATGGCAGCCAACGCCATCGACCAGACCCGGCGGATGCTCTCGCTGGTGACGTATCTGCGGGAGCGCCCCGGCGCGCATGTCAGCGATGTCGCCCGGGCCTTCGGCATCAGCGAGGACGAGCTGATCTCCGACCTCGATGTCCTGCCCATGTGCGGGACCAGCTTCCGCGGCGGTGATCTGCTCGACATCGACACCGACGGTGACCGCATCTGGTGGCACAACGCCGACGATGTCGCCGAGCCGCTGCGGCTCGCCGCCGACGAGGCGACGGCCCTGCTTGTCGCGGCCCGCGCGGTCGCCACTCTGCCGGGCCTGCGTGAGGGCGACCGGCAGGCGCTGCTGCGGGCCACCGCCAAGCTGGAGACCGCGGCCGGGGAGGCCGCCGGCGCCAGTTCCCGGCTCTCGGTGACCTTCGAGTCGGAGGGCGGGGTGTTCGCCGAGGTCGACCGGGCCATCTCCGAGCGGCGCAGGCTGTGGCTGCGCTACTACTCACCGGCGCGCGACGAACTGACCGAGCGCGAGGTCGACCCGATCCGGCTGTTCGCCGTGGGCCACACCTATATGGAGGCCTGGTGCCGGCTCTCCGAGGCGCGGCGTACGTTCCGGCTCGACCGGGTCGCCGAGGTCAGGCTGCTGGACGCGCCGGCCGCACCTCCGGAACTCGAACTCCGGGATCTGTCCGAAGGGCTGGTGCAGCCGTCGGCGGAGGATCCCGAGGTGGTGGTCGAGGTCGGTCCCGGCGGCCGGTGGGTCGCGGAATACTACCCGCACGACAGCGCGGTCGAACTTCCCGACGGCGGTTTGCGGATCACACTGCGTACGCCCGCGCCGGCCTCGCTGCGGCGGTTGGCGCTGCGGCTCGGCGGAGACGGCCGGATCGTCTCACCGCGGGATCTGGCGGAGAGCGCGCGGCTGGCGGCGGACGAGGCCCTCGCGGCCTATGACAGCCACTGACAGCCACGGGTGAACGGCGAAGAGCGGACAGCGCAGCGGGAACGGCCGGGAATGACCATCAGAGGACAGGGAGAACCAACGAATATGTCGGCTATGTCTGAGCTGTCGGAACTCTCAACGGTCGTCCCGGTCCTCTTCAAGGCGGCCTGTCCGGAGTGCCGTGCCCGCTTCGAGCTGTCCGCGGGCGCGCTGTGCCTGGCGATCGGAGCCAGCCGCCGCACCACCTTCTACTCCTTCACCTGTCCCGAGTGCGAGAAGGCGGTGCGCAAGCCGGCCGGTGAGCGGATAGTCGAACTCCTCACGGGCGCCGGAGTGCGGACGCTGCGCCTCCACTCGACTCCTGGAACGGTCTAGTCTCAGCCCATGTTCTGGCCCATGCTCGCCATCGCCCTGGGTTTCTGCGGCATCGCCGTGCTCGGAGTCCTGGCGGTCCGTGTCTTTCTCGCGGCGCAGCGCCTCGGACGGCAGGTCGCCGCCACCGCGGAGCGGATCAACCGGGCCGCCGAGGATCTTGAGCGCGCGGCCGAGCGGCTGGCCGAGACGGGTCACACGCTGCGGTAGCGCGGTCGCGCGGAGTGGTGGCTGACGCACCCTCCTCCGCCCGCTGTCCGGACGGTACGCTGATGATCGCGGCGCCGGACATGGAGGTGTTGGGCGCCGCTGGGAGTATGCACAGGCATTGCCCCGCGTTTACTCCTCCGGGTTACGATCGCTGCCAGCACCATGGCCGGACACCCGTCCGGTTGTACGGGCACCTACAGCCCCAGCCGCCTCAGTGAGAAGGAAGCCGCATATGATCGGCAATCTGAAGCCCCTTGAGATCGTTCTGATCATCGTTGTCATCCTGCTCCTGTTCGGTGCCAAGAAGCTTCCCGACATGGCCCGCTCCCTCGGCAAGTCGGCCCGCATCCTCAAGAGCGAGGCCAAGGCCATGAAGAAGGACGACGACACCCCGGCTCCCGCCGCGGACCAGACGGCCGACACGACCGCTCAGCCGCAGGCGGCTCCGCGTACGATCCAGGCCGCCCCCGGCGATGTCACCAGCGCCCGCCCGGTCAATGAGCAGAACCGCACCCCCCAGAGCTGACGTACTCCACCGACGGCTGCTGTAACGAGACGAGGGACGTGGGTTGCTCAAGTCTGCCCGCAAGCAGGAGAGAGATGTGGAGGGGCGTATGCCCCTCGCCGAGCACCTGCGTGAACTGCGAAACCGCCTGCTGAAATCAGTCCTGGCGATCATGGTCATCACCATTGTCGCCGCGTTCTACTACAAGGACCTGATCGACTTCATGCTGAAGCCGATCCTCGACTCGGTCGGCTGTGTCGACGGCGCACTGAAGCAGAAGAACGGCGCACCCTGCGCGGACATGACCGTGAACGGTCTGATCGCTCCTTTCTCCATCGCGCTGAAGGTCTCTCTCGTCTCGGGCGTCGTGCTGTCCACACCGGTCTGGCTGTACCAGCTCTGGGGCTTCCTGGCACCCGGTCTGCACAGCCACGAGAAGAAGTACGCGCTCTCCTTCGTCGGAGCCGGTGTACCGCTCTTTCTCGCCGGTGCCGTCCTCGCGTACAAGATCCTTCCTCAGACCGCCACGATCCTGCTCGACTTCACCCCGGACAACGCCCGCAACCTGCTCCCGGTCGACGAGTATCTCGACCTGGTGGTCCGCATGGTGATCGTCTTCGGTATGGCCTTCGAGCTGCCCCTGCTGCTCGTCCTGCTCAACTTCACCGGAGTGCTGACGGCGAAGCGCCTCGGCTCCTGGTGGCGGGCCATGGTGCTGGGCATCACGCTCTTCGCCGCCTTCGCGACCCCGACCGGCGATCCGCTCACCATGCTGACGCTGGCGGCCCCGATCGTCCTGCTCTACTTCATCGCGCTGGGCGTCTGCATGCTCAACGACCGGCGGCGCAGGCGCAATGACCCGGACGCGGGCCTCGACGACGACGAGGCTTCCGATCTGGACCTGACGCCGGAAGCCGTCGGCGCGATCGAACCCGTCTCCCCGCCGTCCTCCCTTCCCGAGCAGTCCGACGGCGGCCGCGGGAACCGGCTGAACGGTTACGACGACATCACCTGACCTTGTAGGGTCCGGCGGGTGGCCAGCGAGATCACCCTCCTCGTCAATCCCACCGCGGGGCGCGGCCGGGGCGCGCGTGCCGCGCGGCCGGCCGCCGCCGCGCTGCGGGACGCGGGATTCTCCGTCCGTACGGTCCTCGGCTCCGACGCCGGCGACGCTCTGCGGCGCGCCCGCGAGGCCGTCGACGGCGGTACCGGCGCGCTGATGGCCGTGGGCGGAGACGGCATGGTCTCCCTCGCTCTGCAGGCCGTCGCGGGCACCCCGACCCCGCTCGGTGTGATCGCCGTGGGCACCGGCAACGACTTCGCCCGCACCCTCGGACTGCCCGTCCGCGACCCGGCCGCCGCCGGACGGCTCGCCGCGCGGGCTCTCAAGGAGGACGGCGTCCGGGACGTGGACCTGGGCCGGGTCGGCGGGACCTGGTTCGGGACCGTGCTGGCCTCCGGCTTCGACTCACGCGTCAATGACCGGGGCAACCGGATGCGCCTGCCCGGGCGGTTCAGGTACGACCTGGCGATGGTGGCCGAGCTGGCCGCGCTCAGGCCGTTCCCGTACCGGATGACCCTCGACGGCGGCGCCGAGCGGGAGATCGAGGCGACCCTCGTCGCCGTCGGCAACGGCACCTCCTACGGCGGCGGAATGCGGATCTGCGCGGACGCGGAGCTGGACGACGGACTCTTCGACGTGACCGTCGTCGGCGAGTGCTCACGTACGACCCTGCTGAAGGTCTTCCCGAAGGTCTACCGGGGCACCCATCTGAGCCATCCCAAGGTGACCGTCCACCGCGCGGCCGGCGTCAGTCTGGCCGCGCCCGGCGTCACGGCCTACGCCGACGGGGAACAGCTCGGCCCGCTGCCCCTCACCGCCGTGTGCGTGCCGGGCGCGGTGCGCGTGCTCTGCAAAGCAGATTAAAGATCGGGCTGACTGTCAGAGGTGACGGGTAGGCTCGACAACAAGATGACAGAGGACCTCTCACCAGCCGAGCGGTACGCCGCTGCCCGGATCCGCGCCGCAGAGCAGGCCACGGCGCTCGCTCCTTTCCAGGAGATGTACGAATTCGGCCTGGATCCCTTCCAGATCGAGGCCTGCCAGGCCCTGGAGGCCGGAAAAGGCGTGCTGGTCGCGGCGCCCACCGGCTCGGGCAAGACGATCGTCGGCGAATTCGCTGTGCACCTGGCGCTCGCCGAGGGCCGCAAGTGCTTCTACACCACGCCGATCAAGGCGCTGTCCAACCAGAAGTACGCCGACCTGGCCAAGCGCTACGGCGCCGACAAGGTCGGCCTGCTGACCGGTGACAACAGCGTCAACGCCGACGCTCCGGTGGTCGTCATGACCACCGAGGTGCTCCGCAACATGCTCTACGCGGGCTCCCGCTCCCTCCTGGGTCTCGGTTATGTCGTGATGGACGAGGTGCACTACCTCTCCGACCGGTTCCGTGGCGCCGTCTGGGAAGAGGTGATCATCCACCTCCCCGAGTCGGTCACCCTGGTCTCGCTCTCGGCGACCGTCTCCAACGCCGAGGAGTTCGGCGACTGGCTGGACACCGTCCGCGGCGACACCGAAGTGATCGTCTCCGAGCACCGGCCCGTGCCGCTCTGGCAGCATGTGCTGGCAGGACGCCGGATGTACGACCTCTTCGAGGAGGAGACCGACCACGGCGGCCGCGGCGGCGCCAGGCGGGAGGTCAACCCCGACCTGGTCCGGATGGCCCGGATGGAGAATCAGCGCACATACAACCCGCGCGAACGCCGGCGCGGCAAAATGGTGCGTGAGGCCGACCGGGAGCGCGAGCGCAGACAGCGCAGCCGCATCTGGACGCCCAGCCGCCCCGAGGTCATCGAGCGGCTCGACTCCGAGGGCCTGCTGCCCGCCATCACCTTCATCTTCAGCCGGGCCGCCTGCGAGGCCGCCGTACAGCAGTGCATGTACGCGGGGCTGCGGCTCAATGACGACGACGCGCGCCGGCAGGTGCGCGAGCTCGTCGAGGAGCGCACGGCCTCCATCCCCGGTGAGGATCTCCATGTCCTCGGCTACTACGAGTGGCTGGAAGGACTGGAGCGCGGCATCGCCGCGCACCACGCCGGGATGCTGCCGACCTTCAAGGAGGTCGTCGAGGAGCTGTTCGTACGCGGACTGGTCAAGGCGGTCTTCGCCACGGAGACGCTGGCGCTCGGCATCAACATGCCGGCCAGATCCGTGGTGCTGGAGAAGCTCGTCAAATGGAACGGCGAGCAGCACGCCGACATCACTCCCGGCGAATACACGCAGCTCACCGGCCGGGCCGGTCGGCGCGGCATCGATGTCGAAGGCCACGCCGTGGTGCTGTGGCAGCGGGGCATGGATCCGGGCGCGCTCGCCGGACTGGCCGGGACCCGGACGTATCCGCTGCGCTCCAGCTTCCGGCCCTCGTACAACATGGCCGTCAATCTGGTGCAGCAGTTCGGCCGGCACCGCTCCCGCGAGCTGCTGGAGACCTCCTTCGCCCAGTTCCAGGCCGACAAGTCGGTCGTCGGCATCTCCCGGCAGGTGCAGAAGAACGAGGAAGGGCTCGACGGCTACCGCGCGGGCATGACCTGCCATCTCGGGGACTTCGAGGAGTACGCGCGGCTGCGCCGCGACCTCAAGGACCGCGAGACCGATCTGGCCAAGCAGGGCGCGGCGCAGCGCCGGGCCGCGGCGGCCGCGTCGCTGGAGAAGCTCAAGCCGGGCGATGTCATCCATGTGCCGACCGGGAAGTTCGCCGGTCTCGCGCTGGTCATCGACCCCGGTGTGCCGGCCGGACGCTCCAACGGACACCGCGGATTCGAATACCAGGAAGGGCCGCGCCCGCTGGTGCTGACCGCGGAGCGCCAGGTCAAACGGCTGGCGTCGATGGACTTCCCGGTCCCGGTCGAGGCGCTGGAGCGGATGCGGATCCCCAAGTCCTTCAACGCGCGCTCGCCGCAGTCGCGCCGCGATCTGGCGTCCGCGCTGCGCACGAAGGCCGGGCACATCGTGCCCGAGCGGCACCGCAAGGAGCGCGCCGCCGCCGCCGACGACCGGGAGATCGCCAGGCTGCGCACGGAGCTGCGGGCCCATCCCTGCCACGGCTGCGACGAGCGCGAGGACCACGCGCGCTGGGCGGAGCGCTACTACCGGCTGCAGCGGGACACCCGCCAGCTCGAACGGCGCATCGAGGGCCGGACGAACACCATCGCCCGCACCTTCGACCGGATCGTCACTCTCCTGACCGAGCTGGACTATCTGCGCGGCAACGAGGTCACCGAGCACGGCAGGCGGCTGGCCCGGCTCTATGGCGAGCTGGATCTCCTGGCGAGTGAATGCCTGCGCGACGGAGTGTGGGAAGGGCTCGGCCCGGCCGAGCTCGCGGCCTGTGTCTCGGCCCTGGTGTACGAGGCCAGGCAGGCCGACGACGCGGTGGTGCCCAAGGTCCCGTCGGGCGCGGCCAAGGCGGCGCTGGGCGAGATGGTCCGTATCTGGGGCCGGCTCGACGCCCTGGAGGAGGACCTGAAGATCAGCCAGACGGAAGGTGTCGGCCAGCGCGAACCCGATCCGGGCTTCGCCTGGGCGGTCTACATGTGGGCCTCGGGCAAGGGCCTCGACGAGGTGCTGCGCGAGGCGGAGATGCCGGCCGGAGACTTCGTGCGCTGGTGCAAGCAGGTCATCGATGTACTGGGCCAGATCGCGGCGGCCGCGCCGCGCGAGGGCAGCACGGTCACCAAGAACGCCCGCAAGGCGGTCGACGCGGTGCTGCGGGGAGTGGTGGCGTACAGCTCGGTCGGCTGACGGCCGCCCGCCGGGACTTCCCGTCGGTCCTCGGCTCCCGCCGACCGGAAGTCCCGGCGTCGCGGCGATCACAAAGCCGCGCCGGTCGAAGGCCGCGGAATCCCGTGCCTGGCTCCGCGCGTCATGGAGGCCCGGGTTCGCCCGAGAGCCCGGTGGCGCGTTCCGGCACGGCCTCCGGTACGGGTGGACCCTCCGGTACGGACAGGGTTTCCAGCTCGGACAGCGCCTCCAGCGCGGGCAGAGCGGCTCCCAGCGAGTGCCGCTGGGCTTCGGTCAGTCGGTTGATCCGCTCGGCGAGAAGTCTGGTGGCCTCACGGCGCAGGGAGTCGAGCAGGGCCCGGCCGGTCTCGTTGAGCCTGATCAGGCTGGCCCGCTGGTCCAGCGGATCGGGGCCGCGTTCGATCCAGCCGGAGCCGTCGAGCAGATCCACCATGCGGGAGGCGGTGGACACGGTGATGCCCATGCGCGCGGCGAGGTCGCTGACGCGCAGTGGACCGTGCGCGGCGAGCGTGGCCATCGCGGCCCGTCGGCTCGGCGTGAGATCGCGCTGGGCGCTCTGGTCACGCAGTACGGGCACAAGGTGCTGGATCGCCGTACGGAGCCGGCCGGCGAGCTGCGTCGGCTCCGTCGCACCCGCTTCGGACGCCGTCATCAGGATCCCTTGGACGGGTCCGGCGGCGCCGGCGAGGACGCCCGCGGTGCGGAAGCCGGGAGCCGGTCAGGCGGGGTGTCCGGCCGGGAACCGGCCTGGTCGTCGTGGATATAGCGGCCACCCCGGAGCAGCGAGGCGACTGCCGCCACGAGACAGGCGGCGATCGCGAAGTCGAAGGCGACGGAGAGGCCGTCGGAGAACGGCCGGGAGATCAGCTCGGGGAAGAAGGCCCGGCCCGTGAGGTACTCCGCGTGGCCCGGCGGCAGCGCGGCGAGCACATGAGGGCCGAGCAGGCTCTGGACCGGGTTGTAGCCGAGGAGCGAGGCGAACAGCACGCCGACCGGCGGAAGAGCGGCGACCTTGGCGGCGTCGGCGGCGGGAACCCCTTGAGCGGTCAGGCCGTGAGTGAGCGCGGCGGGCAGCGAACCGGCCAGTCCCGCGATCATCAGGGAGAAGAAGATACCGATGGACAGCACCGTCGCCGTGTTCTGGAAGGTCGTGCTGATCCCGGCGCCCACACCACGCTGGTCCGGCGGCAGGCTGTTCATGATGGCTGCCCGGTTGGGCGACGCGAACAGGCCCATGGCCAGCCCGTTGAACAGCAGGATGAGGGCGAACACCGGATAGCCGAAGTCGACCGGCAGCGCCTCCAGCCCGGCGAAGGTGGCGGCGGCCAGCACCATGCCGCCGGTGGCGAAGGTCCGGGCGCCGAACCGGTCCGAGGCCCAGCCGGAGAAGGGACCCGCGATCAGGAACCCGACGGTCAGCGGAACCATGTAGATACCGGCCCACAGCGGGGTTCGCTCGAAGTCGTAACCGTGTCGGGGCAGCCAGATGCCCTGCAGCCAGATGATGAGGATGAACATCAGGCCGCCGCGGCCCAGCGATGCCAGCAGATTGGCCACGTTCCCTGCGGTGAAGGCGCGGATCTTGAACAGCGACAGATGGAACATGGGCGCGGGGACTCTGGTCTCCACCACGCAGAAGACGATCAGGACCGCGATGCCGCCCGCGATGGCACCGATCACCCAGGGGTTGGCCCAGCCCATGGTGTGGCCGCCGTAGGGCTGGATGCCGTACGTGATGCCGACCAGCACGGCGATCAGGCCGACGGCGAAGGTGAGATTGCCCCACCAGTCCAGCCGGGCCGGTGCCCGTATGCCCGTGTCGTGCAGCTTCAGATACGCCCATATCGTGCCGAACACGCCGAAGGGCACGGATACCAGGAACACCAGATGCCAGTCGATCGGACCGAGCAGACCACCGAGGATCAGACCCATGAAGGACCCGGCGATGGCCGCCACCTGGTTCAGACCGAGCGCGAGACCGCGCTGACGGGCGGGGAAGGCGTCAGTGAGGATGGCGTTGGAGTTCGCCATGAGCATGGCCCCGCCGACACCTTGCAGGACCCGCATACCGATCAGCCAGAGGGCGCCCGCCGTGCCATGCGTCCAGGTCACCGACAACAGCACCGAGAACACGGTGAAGACCGCGAAGCCCATGTTGTACATCCGCACCCGGCCGAACATGTCTCCCAGCCGGCCGAAGCTGACCACGAGCACGGCGGTGACCACCAGATAGCTCATGATCAGCCACAGCAGCAGGCTCGTGTTGCCCGGCCGCAGCGGATCCACACCGATCCCGCGGAAGATGTCGGGCAGCGCGATCAGCATGATCGACATATTGATCGTCGCGATCAGCACGCCCAGTGTGGTGTTGGTCAGCGCGATCCACTTGTAGTGCGGCCCAGGTCGCCGGGGACGGGCCGGCCGTGTGATGGCCGGTCCGGCGATGTCGCTTCCCACGGGCTCTCACTCCCATCGGGAATTACTTGTATGACCTCAACCAATCTAATCCTCGCGGGCCCGGAACGGCCACGTCGCGTGGCGACCCCTGCCCGTCACCGCTGTGTCGAGCCGGCCGCATCCGCTGGCCTGCCATGATCAACCGAAAGGTGCCGCGATGAGCCAGTACTTCGAGATAGCCGACGAGACCCTGTGGAACCCGTCCAACGGCGCTTCCCGTCTGTTCCTGCGCCAGGTGGCGGTCTTCGAGGCGGAGCTGGACCTTTCCTCGGGCATCGGGCCGATGGAGAACGACGAGTGCCAGATCGACCCGATCGCCTTCGAGACCTTCGTCAACGCCCTGCTGGCGCGGCACCGAAGAACGAGCCACGCCATTGTGCTGGCCCTCTCCGAAGGCTTCACCGCCATCGTGCTGGTCCTCGCGGAGCGCGCCGGAATCACCGTGGACTGGACGCGGCTCGGCGCCGACCCGAGCGGCCCGCTCGACGATGTGCAGGTCTCGGTCCGCACCGGGATGTCCGCACCGGCGGACGGCGCGGCCTGGCGGTCGGAACTGCGCGAAAAGGCACGGGAGCTGGATCGCCGCATGCCCCGCTGACCGGCGAATCCCGCACGAAGAACGCATCGCCGGACCCGCGCGGCCCACCATCAGAGACGGCGGCTCAGCCGAGTCCCCGGGCCAGGGAGAAGCGTGCCCGGCCCTCGCCGAGATCGACGATCGGATCCGGATAGCGGAACCGCGCCCGGTTCTGGCCAGCCTGCTTCCAGGGCTGATGGACGGCCGCGCCCTCCAGGCCGGCCAGCTCCGGGACCCAGCGCCGAACGTAGTCGCCGCGCGGGTCGAACCGTCTGGCCTGGACGAGCGGATTCAGGATCCGGTTGGGACGGGTGTCGGTGCCGGTGCCCGCCACCCACTGCCAGTTGAGCTGGTTGTTGACGATGTCGCCGTCGACAAGGAGATCCAGGAAGTGACGCGCGCCGACGCGCCAGTCCACGTACAGGGTCTTGGTGAGGAAGCTCGCCACCAGCAGCCGCCCGCGGTTGTGCATCCAGCCCTCGTACAGCAACTGGCGCATGGCGGCGTCGACCACCGGATATCCGGTACGCCCCTCCCGCCAGGCGGCGATCTCCTTGTCGTCCGTGCGCCATCGGTCGCCGCGCGCGCGATAGTCCGACCACGCGGCGGCCGGGCGGGCCGCGAGCACCTGATGGTGGAAGTCCCGCCAGGCGAGCTGGCGCGTGAACGCCTCCGCGCCGGCCCCGCCCCGGCGCCGGGCCCGCTGGACCAGTTCCACCGGGGAGAGACAGCCGAAGTGGATGTACGGAGAGAGCCGGGAGGTGGCGTCGCCTGCCAGGTCGTCGTGGCGGTCCTCGTACGCGTCGATCCCGTCGGCGAGCCACGACGCCAGCCGCTCGCGCGCCCTGTGCTCACCGCCCTCGGCGAGGCCGGGAGAGACACCGTCGACCGCCGTCGCCGAAGGCGGCGGATCGCCGTCGACCGCCGGGACCCGAACCGTCCTGGGCGCGGCCATCACCTCGCGCGTGCCGGCCGCCTCCCAGCGGCGGAAGTAGGGAGTGAAGACCGCGAAGTGGTCACCGCCCGACGGAGTGAGATGGCCCGGCGGCACAGCGGTGATCACCGCGTCGTGCGCCACCAGCGCGCATCCGGCGCTCGCCAGCTCCGTGCGCAGCTTCTCCTCCCGGCGCGCCGCGTACCGGCTGACTCCGGCCGCGACATGGACCTGCTGGGCGCCGCACTCCCGCACCACCCGGCAGACCTGCTCGACGACCGCGCCCGTACGGATGACGAGCCGGCCGCCGCGCTCGCGCAGCCCGGCGTCCAGCGAGCCGAGACAGCCGGCCAGAAAGGCCCGGCGGTTGGGCGCGTCGAAGCCCGCCGCCGTGATCCCCTGATCGAGGACGAACAGCGGCACGACCTCGTCCGCGCCGCGCAGGGCCGCGCGCAGCACCGGCTGGTCGTGCACGCGCAGATCGGAGGTGAAGAGCGCCACCGCAACGCTCATGTGCGTGTCCTTACGCGGTCGGGAACCTCAGCGGAACCAACGGGTCGGAGGTGGGCCGCGAGGAGCCGCCCGCCGGTTCCACAGTGATGCCCATGCCCGGGGCCGCGCCAACGGAGCCGGCCATCAGTACGGCATCCGAGCCGGCCGTGGGGTCCAGCGGGCCCGCGGCACGCGTCGTCCCGCCGGACAACGGAATCCCGGCGAGGGCACACGCTCTCGCCGGGATTCCAGGAGCCGCGGAAAACCTGGGCCGCGTCCTCAGACGGTGGTGGCTTCCTGCTCGCGCTCCACCTGCTCGTTCCACTCGCGCTTGACGGCCCGCCACGCCTCGTCGCTCTGGCCGAGCCGCCAGTAGCCGGAGATCGACAGCCGCTCACGCGGGATGTTCCGCTCCAGCCGCAGATGACGGCGCAGCTCCTTCACGACACCGGCCTCGCCGTGCACGAAGGCACAGACATCACCGGCCGGGAAGTCCAGCCCGCGGACCGCCGCCACCAGCGCCTCGCCCACCGGCCGGTCGCCGCGGTGCAGCCAGGTGATCTCGATCCCGTCCGGAGTCGCGATCTTCTGCTCCTCCTCGGGGCCGGAGATCTCGACGAAGGCGTGTACGACCGCGCCGGCCGGGGCCCGCTCCAGCGACGCGGCGACCGCGGGCAGAGCGCTCTCGTCACCGGCCAGCAGATGCCAGTCCGCCGCCGGGTCCGGTGCGTACAGACCGCCGGGGCCGAGGAACCGTACGGTATCGCCGGGCTGTGCGCGCGCCGCCCACGGGCCGGCCAGACCCTCGTCGCCGTGCACCACGAAATCGACGGTGATCTCCAGGGCCGCCGGATTCCAGCCGCGCACGGTGTACGTACGGGTGGTGGGCCACTGGTCGCGCGGGAACTCCGCGCGGATCCGCTCCATGTCGAACGGCTCCGGATAGGTCACGCCCTCGGCCGCGAACAGCACCTTGATGTAGTGATCGGTGAACTCACCGGCCTCGAAACCGGCCAGTCCTTCACCGCCCAGGACGAGCCGCACCATGTGCGGAGTGATCCACTCGGTGGTGACGACCTGCGCCACGCGGGCCTTCGGTGTCCTGCGGGCCTGCTGTTCTGCCACGGCGGTCTCCCCTGACTCTCGCGCGCGATGCTTAGGCTTACCTAAGCTAGCACTTCAGTGCTGGAGCGTCGCCAGGAGCCGTCGCACCGCTCCGCCGAGTCCCCATCGCGCGGCCAGCGCGTCGAGCGCGGCCGGATCACGAGGCGCGGAGGGCAGCGCCGGGTCGAAGTCCGGCAGAGGTACGTCGCCGGCGACCCGTACGACCGTCGGCGCGACCGCCACATAGGCACGGGCCTCGTCGAGCCGTTTGCGCTGCGAAGGAGTGAGTTTCGAGCGCGGATCGTCGACGGCCGCCATGATCCCGGCCAGATCGCCGAAGGCGTCGAGCAGCTTGGCCGCGGTCTTCTCGCCGATTCCGGGCACGCCGGGCAGCCCGTCGCTCGGGTCACCGCGCAGCAGGGCCAGATCGACATACCCGCGGCCGTCGACACCGTACTTCTCGCGCAGCGCCGCCTCGTCCGTGAGCTGGAGCGTTCCCACTCCCTTGACGGGATACAGCACCCGCACGCCTCGGGCGTCGTCGACGAGCTGATACAGATCGCGGTCCCCGGTGACGATGTCCACCGGGCCCGCCGCCCGGCCGGCCAGCGTGCCGATCACATCGTCCGCCTCGTATCCCGCGACACCGACCCGGGCGATGCCCAGCGCGTCGAGCACCTCCTCGATCACCGGGACCTGCGGCGCGAGCGTGTCCGGGGTCTCCTCCTCGTCCGGGCCCTCCGCGTGCGCCTCGGCCACCCGGTGGGCCTTGTAGGACGGGATCAGATCCACTCGCCACTGAGGCCGCCAGTCGGCGTCCATGCAGGCCACCAGCTCGTCGGGACGGTGGTCCTGGACCAGGCGCCCGATGAAGTCGAGCAGGCCGCGCACCGCGTTGACCGGTGTGCCGTCAGGGGCGCGGACGGAATCGGGGACTCCGAAGTAGGCCCGGAAGTAGAGGGAGGCGGTGTCGAGGAGCATCAGGCGTCGCGTCACCCGCCCGATGATGCCCCATTCCACTGACAGCGCCCTCGGGTCTGTCGCGCCGGCCGGCGCTCACGCGAGGGCCGCCGCCCGGTGGCATGGCGGCTTTTCGCGGCGGCGACTTTCCTTCCGGAGTGAGCTGGATCACTTACTTGTTTGGCCTGCGTAAGTGAGGGCAGGCGCGCACCCGGAGTGGACCAGGTTTGCAGTTCCAAACACTGTGCGCCAGGGCAAAGCGGGCCGAACCCGCACCACTTCCCGGCCCGCCCGCGGGGGTGGCGGGCCGGTTTCCGTTCAACGCGTGAGGTGTATGTGTCCAGGCTGCAAGCCGAACACCTGTACAAGGTTTTCGGCAGACGACCAGACGAAGCCATGACGAAGCTCGCCAACGGTACGGACCGTGACGCGCTTCGCGCCGACGGTACGACCGCGGCGGTGATCGACGCCTCGTTCTCGGTCGAGCCCGGCCAGATATTCGTCGTCATGGGTCTCTCCGGATCCGGCAAGTCCACCTTGCTGCGCATGCTCAACGGCTTGCTGGAACCGACCTCGGGCCGGGTCCTCTTCGACGGTCAGGACCTGACCGCGCTGAGCCCGCGCGAGCTGCGCGACGTGCGTTCCACCAAGGTCAGCATGGTGTTCCAGCACTTCGCGCTGTTCCCGCACCGCAGCGTCCTGGAGAACGCCGCGTACGGCCTCGAAGTGCAGGGCGTCCCGCGCGCCGAACGCGAGAAGCGCGCCGCCGAGGCGCTGGAGCTCACGGGCCTGGGCGGCTGGGAGGAGTCCTGGCCCGACGAGCTCTCCGGCGGTATGCAGCAGCGTGTCGGCCTGGCCCGCGCGCTCGCCACCGACGCCGGTCTGCTCCTGATGGACGAGTCCTTCAGCGCGCTCGACCCGCTGATCCGGCGCGATATGCAGGATCAGCTCCTCCAGCTCCAGAAGCGGCTGAAGAAGACCATCGTGTTCATCACGCACGACCTCAACGAGGCCATGCGCCTCGGTGACCGGATCGCCGTGATGCGCGACGGGGAGATCGTCCAGCTCGGCACCGCCGAGGACATCCTCGTCACACCGGCAAACGACTACGTCGCGTCCTTCACACAGGATGTCGACCGCTCCCGGGTGCTCACCGCCGGTGCGATCATGGCCGAACCGGAGACCGCCTTCGGCGGCAGGACGGACGGCGGCAAGGAGATCCGTACCGCCGCCGACGTGCTCGCGGCGGCGCCCGCCAGCGTCGCCGAGTCCACTCCGATCATCGAGCTGTTCACGCCCTCCTCCACCAGCGGAGTGCCGGTCGCCGTCACCGACGACGGCGGCGAGCTCGTCGGCGTCGTACCGCGCGCCCGGCTGCTGGCCGTCCTCGGCGAGCCGATGAAGCCGTCCGCCCGGACGAGCGCGCCCGAGGAGATCACGGTCTCCGCGGACAAGGCGGTGGCCAGTGCCTAGGCTCCCTCTCGGAGACTGGGTCGACAGCGCGGTCGACTTCCTCCAGCGCCATCTCTCCTGGCTGTTCGACGCGATCGGCTCGATCGTCTCCGGCATGTACGACGGCATCGACGCGGTGCTCTCCGCGCCGGAGCCACTCCTTCTCGCGGGCATCCTCGCCGTACTCGCCTGGTGGCTGCGCAGCCTGATCGCGGGTGTCCTCACCTTCGCCGGCTTCGCGCTGATCGATGCCATCGAGCTGTGGGAGGAGTCGATGGCGACGCTCTCGCTGGTGCTGGTCGCGACGATCGTGACGCTGCTTGTCGCGGTGCCTCTCGGCATCTGGGCCGCGCGCTCCAGGACGGTCAGTTCCATGACCCGACCGGTGCTCGATTTCATGCAGACCATGCCCGCGATGGTCTATCTGATTCCCGGAGTCTTCTTCTTCGGCGTCGGTGTGGTTCCCGGGATCATCGCGACGATCATCTTCTCGCTGCCGCCCGGTGTCCGCATGACGGAGCTGGGCATCCGCCAGGTCGACGGTGAACTGGTCGAGGCCGCCGAGGCGTTCGGCACCAGTCCGCGCAATACGCTGCTGCGCGTCCAGTTGCCGCTGGCGCTCCAGACGATCATGGCCGGCATCAACCAGGTGATCATGCTGGGCCTGTCCATGGTGGTCATCGCCGGCATGGTCGGCGGCGGCGGCCTCGGCGGCGCCGTCTACCGCGCCATCGGCAATGTCGACATCGGCCTCGGCTTCGAGGCGGGTGTATCCGTCGTCATCCTGGCGATGTATCTGGACCGGATCACCGGCGCGCTCAGCCTCCAGGTGTCCCCGCTCGGCCGCCGTGCGCTGGCCAAGGCGCGGGAGCTGACCGGCGGACCGAAGATCTGGAACCACCGTCCGGCGCCCGTCGTCGCGATGGCCGGCATGGTCGTGCTCGCGCTCGCCGCGGGCGGCATGGGTGTGTTCGCCGGATCACCGGCGGGCACCACCTCGGACGCCGCCGATGTCGGCCAGGGCAAGAAGATCAGCATGGGCTACATCCCGTGGGACGAGGGCATCGCCTCCACCTTCCTCTGGAAGGAACTGCTGGAACAGCGCGGTTACGAGGTCGACGCCAGGCAGTACGAGGCCGGCTCGCTCTACACCGGCCAGGCGGGCGGCCAGATCGACATCCAGACCGACTCCTGGCTGCCGGTCACCCACGCCACGTACTGGGCCACGTACAAGGACAGCCTGGAGGACATGGGGTCCTGGTACGACCAGACGTCTCTGGAGCTCTCCGTGCCCTCGTATGTGAAGGGCATCGACTCCCTGGACGACCTCAAGGGCAAGGGCTCCGATTTCAAGGGCCGGATCATCGGCATCGAGCCCAGCGCCGGCGAGATGGGCATTCTCAAGGACAAGGTCCTGCCGGGTTATGGGCTGGACGAGGAGTACAAGGTCGTCGACGGCTCCACGCCCGGCATGCTCGCCGAGCTGAAGCGCTCGTACGACAAGAAGGAGCCCGTCGTCGTGGTGCTCTGGTCGCCGCACTGGGCGTACAACACCTACGACCTGACCAAGCTGAAGGACCCGAAGGGCATCTGGGGCAAGGGCGACGGCATCCACACGCTGACCCGTAAGGGATTCTCCGCCGACAACCCGCGCGTCGCGTCCTGGCTGAAGAACTTCACGATGAGCGAGAAGCAGCTCACCAGCCTGGAGGCCAGGATCCAGTCGACCGGCAAGGGCAAGGAGCAGGAGGCCGTCCGCGCCTGGCTGAAGGACAACCCCGGTGCCGCCGACCGGTGGACCCCGGTCGGCCAGGCGGCCGGCGCCGCGGGCGGCCCGGACGAGCGGAAGCGTCCGCTGGAGGTCGCGTGGTTTCCGTGGGAGGAGGACATCGCCGCCACCTATCTGTGGAAGGCCGTCCTGGAGGAACGCGGCTACACGATGAACCTCAAGCAGTTCGAGGTCGGTCCGATGTACGCGGCGATGTCCCGGGGCCAGATCGATGTCCAGTTCGACGGCTGGCTGCCCAACACGCAGAAGAGGTACTGGGACAAGTACCACGACGACCTCACCGACCTCGGGTCCTGGTACGGCCCGACCTCGCTGGAGCTCTCCGTGCCCTCGTATGTGAAGGGCATCGACTCCCTGGACGACCTCAAGGGCAGGGGCTCCGACTTCAAGGGCCGGATCATCGGTATCGAGCCCGGCACCGAGACCATGAACATCCTCAAGGACAAGGTCCTGCCGGGTTATGGGCTGGACAAGGAGTACCAGGTCGTCGACAGCTCCACGCCCGGCATGCTCTCCGAGCTCAAGCGGGCGTACGCGAAGAAGGAGCCGGTCGCGGTCATGCTGTGGACCCCGCACTGGGCCTACAACGAATACGGCCTGACCAAACTCAAGGACCCGAGGAAGGCCTTCGGCGAGGGCGACCGGATCACCACCGTCGCCGCCAAGGACTTCCCGGCGAACTATCCGCGGCTCACCACATGGTTCAAGAACTTCAAACTGAGTGAGCAGCAGCTCGCCGGTCTGGAGAACGAGATCCAGAAAAGCGGCACGGGACACGAGGAGGAGGCCGTGAGCGCCTGGATGGGAGAGAATCCGGGCATCGCGGACAGGATGGCTCCGCTGTAGCGGAGCGCTCTGCGGGAGGTGCGGGCGTCGCCGGGTCGCGGCGCCCGCTCCTTCGTGAATGCCGCTGCGGCGCGCATCATTGATACCGAGGGCGGCACTGCCCTTCTCGTCCTTCTGTTCGTACTATTGAGGGTTCGGCAGCGGGTGAGGCAGGACAGCTCTTGTACCGGCGTCAACTCTGAGAAGATGACGATCCGGCCGGGAGGGAGCCCAGACATGGACGACAAGGAAGCGCTCAGGGTGGGCGCGGCCGTCCGCAGGCGGCGCAGGTCTCTGGGCCTGACCCTGGCGGCGGTCGCCGCCCGCAGCGGACTGTCCGTGCCCTTTCTGAGCCAGATCGAGAACGAACGTGCCAGACCCAGCACCCGCTCACTGGAGCGGGTGGCGGAGGCCCTGGAGACCACACCGGCCAAACTGCACGCCGCCGCCGACTCCGCGCGCACGGTCGATGTCGTACGGGCCGGCGACGGCGGTCCCGGCGTCCGCCGGGTGGCGCGCGGCGGACACCAGCTCAACGCCAAGGAATTCACCGGCGAGCAGGACACCGGCCGGGAGTACCAGCACCGCAACGACGAGGTGATGTACATCGCCGACGGCGCCGCCGAGGTCGAGGCGGAGGGACGGGCGTACCGGCTGGAGCGCGGCGACACCCTGTATCTGTCGGGTGGCGTACGGCACCGCTGGCGCGCCACCGAGCCCGGCACCCGCATCCTGGTCGTCGGCGTCGCCGAACACATCGACGCGACCGTCGACCCGCGGCGCTGAGAGCGGCGGCGAGGCTGTGCCGCTCCCTGCCGGGGCCGTGCCGCGTCCGGCCGCGCGAGGTCCGCGTGTCGTCTCGCTCGTTCCCTCGCTCACCGAGGCCGTCGCCGTCAGCGCGCCCGGCCTGCTGGTGGGCGCGACCGACTGGTGCGGCCGTCCGGCCGGTCTCGACGTCGTACGGATCGGCGGCACGAAGAACCCGGACATCGCGGCGGTCGTCGCGCTCCGTCCCGGCCTGGTCCTCGCCAACGAGGAGGAGAACCGCGCCCCGGATCTCGCCGCGCTCCGGGCGGCCGGGCTCGATGTGCTGGTCACCGAGGTCAGAAGCCTGCCGCAGGGCTTCGCCGAGCTGGAGCGAGTGCTGGTGACCGGCTGTGGACTGGCCCGGCCGCGCTGGCTGGACGAGGCCAGGGCCGCCTGGGCGTCACTGCCGCCTCCGGACGGGCCGCGGCGGGCCGTCGTGCCGGTGTGGCGCAGGCCCTGGATGGTGCTCGGACGCGACACCTTCGCCGGAGACCTGCTCGCCAGGCTGGGCGTGGTCAATGTGTACGCGCATCATCCCGAGCGCTATCCGCGCGTCCCGCTCGACGAGCTGCGGACCGCGGGCGCCGATCTGGTCGTCCTGCCCGACGAGCCGTACCGTTTCACCGCCGACGACGGCCCCGAGGCCTTTCCCGGGCTGCCCGCCGCACTTGTCGACGGACGTCACCTCACCTGGTACGGGCCGTCGCTGGCCGAGGCACCCGCGGCGCTGCGAGCAGCGCTCCGCTGAACAGCCCGCGCAGCGTGTACCAGGCCGCCACCGACCAGCCCGTCAGCAGCAGCGCGAACAGTCCCGCCGCCAGCCACTCCAGCGCCACCAGACCGGAGTGCCGCGCCAGCACCTCCGCGCCGGTCACACAGGTACCGACCGGGAAGGTGAAGGCCCACCAGGTCATCGTGAACCGCATCCCGCGCCGCAGCGCGCGCACCACCAGCGCCGCCGACAGCGCCAGCCACAGCAGCGCGAAGCCCATCACCGGCACGCCGTACACCACGGCGAAGGCGGCCAGGGCGCGCGCGTACGAGCCACCGACCGCCGTGGGCGCGACACCGGCGAGCTGACCGACCGCGGTGGTCGACTGTCCCAGCGGGCCGAGTACCAGGAAGAGCGTCGGGGTCAGCGCGAGCGGCAGCGGGCCGTACGACACCAGCCGGCCGAAGATCAGCGGCAGCATCGTCAGCGTGGCGAGCAGACTCAGCCCGAACATCGCGTAGCAGCCGAGCAGCAGCGCCTCGCGGCCCTGTCCGGCCGGCAGATGCGGCACCAGCAGCGGGCCGACCGCCGCCGAGACCATGGGGCTCACGATCGGCAGCAGCCAGACCGGCGAAGCGTCGGCCGGCTCCAGCCGGTGACGTACGACCATCAGATACGGAATCAGCACGGCGATCACCAGACCGATCAGCGTGCCCGTCCCGAACAGCACCGCGTCCACGGCGACCGCGGTCCGCTCGCCGAGCACATCACGGCCCACGACGAGCGTGGCGCCGCCGACGGCCAGCAGCGCCATCGCGAGACATCCGTAGAACGGCGCCACCGCCGGGTCCAGGAGATGGGCGCGCGCCTGGTCGCGGTGGTACAGCCAGTGCCCGGCGCGGGCGGTCAGCAGGACGGCGAGCAGCGCCGCCGACAGCGCCCACACCACCACGCAGACGGCCCGCAGTCCCGGAACGGCGAACGGGAGTCCGGCGCCCGCGCTCGCGACGATCGCCGTTCCCATCACCGTGGCGTACCAGTTGGGTCCGAGGTGCCGGAGTGACGGCAGCCGCGTCCCGGCCGGAGCGGCCGGGACGCGTGCGGGCGAGTCCGCCGGAGTGTGCGCGAGGATGGCCATGTCCTCACCCTCACGCTCCGGCACGGCCCCCACCAGCCCCGTTGTCCCTATGAGGTCATAACCTGAATTTATGACCGATGCCTCCGCAGGAGCCCCGCTCGCCCACCGTGTGCCCGACCTCGGCGCACTGGAGCTGCTGCTGGCGGTCGCCAGGCTCGGCAGCCTGGGACGGGCCGCCCGCGAGATGGGCATCTCCCAGCCCGCCGCCAGCAGCCGGGTCAGGGCCATGGAGCGGCTGCTCGGCGTGGCCCTGGTGGACCGCTCACCGCACGGCTCCCGGCTCACCGACGCGGGGACGCTGGTCACGGACTGGGCGCGGCGCGTGGTGGAGGCGGCCGAGGTCCTCGACGCGGGAGCGCAGGCGCTGCGCGGTCGCCGGGACTCACGGCTGCGCGTCGCGGCCAGCATGACGATCGCCGAGTATCTGCTGCCGGGCTGGCTGATAGCGCTCCGCCGGGGCCGGCCGGACACCGCGGTCTCGCTGCACGCGGGCAACTCCGCCGCCGTCGCCGAGCGCCTCCTCGCGCATGACGCGGACCTCGGCTTCGTGGAGGGCCTGTCCACGCCGGACGGACTCGACTCCGCCGTCATCGGCCATGACCGGCTGCTCGTGGTGGTGGCCCCGGGACATCCCTGGGCCCGCCGCCGTGCGCCGCTCGATCCCTCGGAGCTGGCCGGGACCCCGCTGATCCTGCGCGAACCCGGCTCCGGCACGCGGCAGGTGCTGGACGCCGGGCTCGCCGCGTACGGCGGGCTCGCCGAGCCGCTGCTCGAACTGGCCTCCACCACCGCGCTGAAGGCCGCCGTGGTCAGCGGCGCCGGGCCCGGTGTCCTGAGCGAACTCGCGGTGGGCGAGGAGCTGGCGGCCCGCCGCCTGGTCAGAGTGGCGGTGGAGGGCATACGGCTGCGCCGTGATCTCCGCGCGGTGTGGCCGACCGGTGCCCGGCCCGCGGGCCCGGCCCGTGACCTGCTGTCGCTGACCCGGCACCAGGGGATCTGACCGGCGGCCGGTCCCGGCCCGGTCAGGAGGCGGCCAGGACCAGCGCCCGCATCACGCGGGTGTCCTCGGCCATCTCCGGATGCCACTGGACGCCCAGCGCCCACCGCGGGTCCGGCAGCTCGACGGCCTCCACCGTGCCGTCCGCCGCGAACGCCGAGACGGTCAGTCCCGCGCCGAGCCGGTCGACCGTCTGGTGATGGTGCGTCGGCACCTCGAACTCCTCCGGCACCAGATTCCCGTAGCGGGTGCCGTGCACCGGCTTGACCGGATGCCGGCCGAAGGTGCCGAGGACCGGCGAGGTGTGCCCGTCGAGATGCTGGAGCAGCGTCCCGCCGAGGGCCACATTGAGCAGTTGCATGCCCCGGCAGATCCCCAGCAGCGGTGTGCCGGAGGCCAGCGCCGCACCGATCAGGGCGAGTTCCCAGGCGTCCCGTTCCCGGGCGGGCGGCCCGGTGCGCGGGTCCGGCTCGGCGCCGTACCGTACCGGCTCCACATCCGGGCCGCCCGCGATCACCACGCCGTCGAGCCGGGCCACCACCTCCGCCGCCGCGGCCGGATGGTCCGGCGGCAGCAGCGCGGCCAGTCCGCCGGCCCGCTGGACGAGCCGGGGATAGCCGGCGGGCAGCAGCGCGGCCGGCATGTCCCAGGTGCCCCAGGCGGCCGATGCCTCCAGATAGGTGCTGACACCGATGAGCGGCTTCACAGGTCGGTCCTCCGTCGTGCTGGTGCTTGTGCTGACGCCGGTCAGTCGCGTTCGAGTTCGGCCTCGGCCTCGGCCAGCGCCGCGAACTCCTCCTCGGGAGCGGCGGCGACCAGCCGGTGCCGACTGTAGAACGTGAAGTAGGCGAGGGCGACGACATAGACACCCAGCGCGATGAACGCCGCGTCCCTGTCCACCAGGAAGGTCGCGACCAGCGCCGACAGCGCCAGTACGAAGGCCACACCGGAGGTGAGCATGCCGCCGGGCGTGCGATAGGGCCGGGGAAGTCCCGGCTCACGGCGGCGCAGCACGAGATGGGACAGCGCCATCAGGGCATACGAGATGGTGGCGCCGAAGACCGCGACATTCAGCATGCGTCCGCCGTCGCCGCTGCCCGCCGCGAGCGCGAAGCCGATCGCGCCCGGGATCAGCAGACCCAGATAGGGGGCTTTGCGGCCGCTGGTCAGCGAGAGGAAGCGCGGCAGATAGCCCGCCCGGGAGAGCGCGAAGAGCTGCCGGGAGCCCGCGTAGATCAGGGAGAAGAAGGAGGCCACGAGACCGGCCAGACCGGCGTAGTTCACGAACCGGCTCAGCGCGGTCGGATCGCCGTCTCCCTGGAGCGCGACCACCAGCGGGTTGCCCGCGTCCTGGACGGCGGCCGAGCCGCGCGCGCCCGTCGCGGCGAAGAAGGTGATCAGCGCGAGCAGCACCAGCACACCCATGGAGATCGACAGCGCCCTCGGCATCGAACGGACCGGATCCTTGGCCTCCTCGGCGGCCAGCGGTACGCCCTCGACGCCCAGGAAGAACCACATGCCGAACGGGAAGGCCGCCCAGATGCCCAGCACGCCGAACGGCAGCCAGGAGCCCGAGCCGAAGGCGTCCCTGTCGGCCGGGATGTCATTGAGGCCGCTCGCGTCGAACTCGGTGAAGGCGCCGACCGCGAAGATCAGCAGCGCCGCCACCGCGACGGCCGTCACCACCAGGCTGAAGCGCAGCGCCTCGCCCACGCCCCACAGATGGATCCCGATGAAGATCACGAAGCACGCCAGATACACCGGCCAGCCGGCGGTCAGACCGAAGAGATCGAGCGACTCGACATACTCGCCGATGAAGATCGAGATCGCGGCCGGCGCCAGGATGTACTCGATGAGGATCGCCGTACCCGTGAGGAAGCCGCCCCAGGTGCCGAGCGCGCGCCTGGCGAAGCCGTAACCGCCGCCGGCGGTCGGCAGGATGGCGGAGAGTTCCGCGAGCGAGTAGACGAGACAGGCGTACATCACGCCCATCAGCAGCGTGGCGATCGCGAGACCGCCGAAGCCGCCTTCGGAGAGACCGATGTTCCAGCCGGAGAAATCTCCGGAGACGACATAGGCGACTCCCAGACCGGTGAGCAGCAGCCAGCCGGCGCTGCCGCGGCGCAGTGCCCGCCGCTGGAGGTAGACGGCATCCCGCGCGGCGCCGTCGGGCGCGGTGTCATCGGGTGTGGCGCCGTCGGGCGCGGTGGCGGGCGGGACGCGAGAGTCGGTGCCGTCGGACATAAGCAGCTCCTGCCTCTGGGCAATGGTGTGACGCCACACCATTACGGCCGCGACCGCCATGCGCAAGACCCGTATGTCAAAAGGCTGTTACGGATCGCCGCCGGCCGGCCGCGGCTCTCCCGGTCCGCCGGCCCCGGTCCCGCCCGGCTCTCAGGTCAGAAATCCCCGCAGCAGCGCGGCCGTACCGCCGCAGTGCTCGCGCATCATCTCCCGCGCTCCGTCGGCGTCCCCGTCGAGGACCGCTTCCACCAGCGCGGTGTGCTGCCGCTGCGAGTGCTCCAGATTCCGTACGAGCAGCGGGATGCAGTCCAGCAGATCGTTCACCGTCGCGCGCACGGCGGCGTACTGTGCGGTCAGCGTCGCGGAGCCGGACAGCTCGGCGAGCGCGAGATGCAGCAGCGTGTCCTGCCTGCGGTACTCCGCCAGCGGCGCGTCCCGCGTCGCGGTGAGCGCCGACCGCAGCCGCTCCGCCCGCTCTCCGGACAGGCCGTGCGCCGCGCACAGCCCCGCCGCGCCGACCTCCAGCACCTCGCGGAAGAGGAGGATGTCCTCGATGTCCACACCGGCCACCCGCCGCCGCAGCTCCTCCTCGGCGCTCCCGGCCGGAGTGCCGGGCCGGGACCGGACGAAAGTCCCGCCGTACCTGCCCCGCCGGCTCTCCACGAGACCCTGGTCCTGGAGGACCTTGAGCACCTCGCGGAGCGTCACGCGGCTGATCCGCAGCCGCTCCGCCAGCTCCCGCTCGGCGGGCAGCCGCTCACCGGCCGCCACCAGGCCCAGCCGTACGACCTGGAGGATCTGCTCCAGTGCCTCCTCGAAACCGTTTCCCGCCCGCACGGGACGCAGTACCGGAGTCAGCGGGTCCATCGGCTGGTTCTTCTTCGCCACGTCGCCGTTTCCCCCTTCCCAACAAAGGTCTCCAGGAATACCTTATGGCTTCCGGCTGACCGAAGGAGGAGTAATCCCGTGGCAGACCGCACACCCCCGCTCGCCATCGACAGGCTGCGCATCCTCGTGGAGGGCGGCGAGATCGACACGGTCGTTCTGGCCTTTCCCGACATGCAGGGCCGGCTCCAGGGCAAGCGGTTCGCCGCGGCCTTCTTCCTCGACGAGGTCCTGGAGCACGGCAGCGAAGGCTGCAACTACCTCCTCGCCGTCGACACCGACATGAACACCGTCGACGGATACGAGATGTCCTCCTGGGACCGCGGCTACGGCGACTTCGTGATGCGTCCCGATCTCTCCACCCTGCGCCGTCTGCCGTGGAACGAGGGCACGGCACTGCTCATCGCCGACCTCGCCTGGAGCGACGGCTCACCCGTCGTCGCCGCGCCCCGCCAGATCCTCCGCCGCCAGCTCGAACGCCTCGCCGGACACGGCCTCACCGCGCACGTCGGTACCGAACTCGAATTCATCGTCTTCAAGGACACCTTCGAGCAGGCCTGGGACAGCGGCTACCGCGGTCTGACCCCGGCGAACCAGTACAACATCGACTACTCCGTCCTCGGCACCGGCCGTATCGAACCTCTGCTGCGCCGGATCCGCAACGAGATGGCCGCCGCGGGACTGACCGTCGAGTCGGCCAAGGGCGAGTGCAACCCGGGCCAGCACGAGATCGCCTTCAAGTACGACGAGGCCCTGGTCACCTGCGACCAGCACGCCATCTACAAGACCGGCGCCAAGGAGATCGCCTCGCAGGAAGGCGTCTCGCTCACCTTCATGGCCAAGTACAACGAGCGCGAGGGCAACTCCTGCCATGTGCATCTCTCGCTCCGGGACGAACAGGGCGCCGGCGTCATGGCCGGAGACGGGCCCGGCGGCATGTCTCCCGTGATGCGCCACTTCCTGGCCGGCCAGCTCGCCGTACTGCGGGACTTCTCGCTGCTGTACGCGCCCACCATCAACTCGTACAAGCGCTTCCAGCCCGGCTCCTTCGCTCCCACCGCCGTCGCCTGGGGTTACGACAACCGCACCTGCTCGCTGCGAGTGGTCGGCCACGGCCGGTCCCTGCGCTTCGAGAACCGGCTGCCCGGCGGAGACGTCAATCCGCATCTCGCCGTCGCCGGCATGATCGCCGCCGGGCTGTACGGGATCGAGAACGCCCTGGAACTTCCCGAGCCCTGCGCGGGAAACGCCTACACCGCCGAGTACGAGCACGTCCCCACCACCCTGCGCGAAGCCGCGGAGCTCTGGGAGAACAGCCCCGTCGCCCGCGCGGCCTTCGGCGACGACGTGGTCGCGCACTACCGCAACATGGCGCGGGTCGAGGTGGACGCCTTCGACGCCGCGGTGACCGACTGGGAGCTTCGCCGCTCCTTCGAACGCCTGTGAGGAACGACGTGCACGAGCCACCCGCAGCCGGACATCAGGTCCTCAACCCCGCCACCGGCGAGCTGGTCGCCACCGTCGCGGCCACCACCGTCGCGCAGGCCGACGCGGCGGTCCGGCGCGCCGCCGAGGCCCAGCGCGGCTGGGCCGCCGCCGCTCCCGCCGACCGCGCCCGGCTGCTGCGCCGCTTCGCCGCGGTGGTCGACGCGCACAACGAGGAACTGGCCGGGCTGGAGGTCCGCGAGGCGGGCCACACCCTCGGCAACGCCCGCTGGGAGGCGGGCAATGTCCGCGATCTCCTGGACTACTGCGCCGGCGGAGTGGAGCGGCTGAGCGGCCGGCAGATCCCCGTCGCCGGCGGCCTCGACATCACCCTGCTGGAACCGCTCGGCGTCGTCGGAGTGATCGCTCCCTGGAACTTCCCCATGCCGATCGCCGCCTGGGGTACGGCCCCGGCCCTCGCGGCCGGTAACGCCGTCCTCCTCAAACCGGCCGAGACCACTCCGCTCACCGCTCTGCGGCTGGCCGAACTGGCCCTGGAAGCCGGGCTTCCCGAGCATCTCTTCCAGGTCCTGCCCGGCGCCGGCGAGGTCGCCGGCAACGCACTGGTCGAGCATCCGGGCGTCGCGAAGATCGTGTTCACCGGCTCCACCCGGGTCGGCAAGCGGATCATGGCGCGCGGCGCCGCACTGGTGAAGCGCGTGACCCTCGAACTCGGCGGCAAGAGCCCCAATATCGTCTTCGCCGACTCCGACGTCGAACAGGCGGCCGCCGCGGCGCCGATGGCCTTCCTCGACAACTCCGGCCAGGACTGCTGCGCCCGCACCCGCATCCTCGTCCAGCGCGAGATCCACGAGCGGTTCCTCGAACTGCTCGCGCCCGCGATCGAGTCGGTCGTCGTCGGCGATCCGTCCGACGAGCGGACGCAGATGGGTCCGCTGATCTCGGCGGCCCAGCTCGCACGCGTACGGTCCTATGTCCCGGACGGTGTGAAAGGCATCCGCGGCAGCGCACCGGACGGCCCCGGCTTCTGGTTTCCGCCGACCGTGCTCACCGACGCCGACGCGGACTCGCCGGTCGCGACCGAGGAGGTCTTCGGCCCGGTCGCCGTCGTCCTGCCCTTCGAGGACGAGGCGGACGCGGTCCGGCTCGCCAACGCCACCGACTACGGGCTCGCCGGATCGATCTGGACCCGTGACGTGGGCCGCGCGCTGCGGGTCTCGCGCGCCGTCGCCGCCGGGAATCTCTCCGTCAACTCCCACAGCAGCGTCCGCTACGGGACACCGTTCGGCGGCTACAAGCAGTCCGGACTCGGCCGCGAGCTGGGCCCCGACGCCCTCGCCGCCTTCACCGAAACCAAGAACGTCTTCATCAGCACGGAGGCCTGAGCACCTTGACCGAACCCATGACCGACCCCATCGTCTGCCGCCGGCTCGTCGGCCGTACCGCCGTCATCACCGGAGCCGGCAGCGGCATCGGTCTCGCCACGGCCCGCCGACTGGCCTCCGAGGGCGCGCACATCGTGTGCGGCGACATCGACGAGGCATCAGGCAAGCTCGCCGCCGAGCAGGCCGGCGGCACATTCGTACGGGTCGACGTCACCGACGCCGACGAGGTCGAGGCGCTGTTCAGGACCGCCTACGAGACCTACGGCAGCGTCGACATCGCCTTCAACAACGCGGGCATCTCGCCGCCCGACGACGACTCGATCCTCACCACCGGGCTGGACGCCTGGAAGCGCGTCCAGGAGGTCAACCTCACCTCGGTCTACCTCTGCTGCAAGGCGGCCATCCCGTATATGCGGCGGCAGGGACGGGGCTCCATCATCAACACCGCGTCCTTCGTCGCCGTCATGGGCGCGGCCACCAGCCAGATCTCGTACACCGCCTCCAAGGGCGGAGTGCTGGCGATGTCCCGTGAGCTGGGAGTGCAGTTCGCGCGCGAGGGAATCCGGGTGAACGCGCTGTGCCCGGGTCCCGTCAACACCCCGCTGCTGCGCGAGCTGTTCGCGAAGGACCCGGAGCGGGCCGCGCGCCGGCTGGTGCACATCCCGGTGGGCCGGTTCGCCGAGGCGGACGAGATCGCGGCGGCCGTCGCGTTCCTCGCCAGCGACGACTCGTCGTTCGTCAACGCCACGGACTTCCTGGTCGACGGCGGCATCTCCGGCGCCTATGTCACGCCGCTCTGACTCTCCTGTCCGCGGAGGCTGCTGACGGATCGCTCGAAGCCCTCCACCGCGGTGGAGGGCTTCGAGTTCCACGGTTCAGAGATAGGTACGGCCCTCGCCGCGGTAGGTGGGCGCCGTCGCCACCACGCGGTCGTCCTCGACCAACTGCAAGGTGTCGAAGCGCTCGCACAGTTCACCGGCCTTGGCGTGCCGGAACCACACCTTGTCACCGATCAGCAGATCGTCGGCGGCGGAGCCGAGCAGCGGCGTCTGCACCTCGCCGGGGCCCTCCTGACCGTCGTAGCGCAGCCCTTCGGGCAGATACGGAACGGGCAGCCGGTCCGGGCCCGCAGCGCCGGACGCCGGATAACCACCGCCCAGCACCGTCACCACACCGACACCCGGCCTGCGCACCACGGGCTGGGCGAACAGCGCGGCCGGACGGCCCGAGAACGACGTGTAGTTGTCGAAGAGACGCGGCACATAGAGTCCGGAACCGGCCGCGATCTCGGTCACCGCCTCCTCGGCGGCCGTGTGCTGGACGCTGCCCGTACCGCCGCCGTTGACGAACTCCAGCTCCGGCGCCACCGTCCGTACCGCACGCACCACCGCCGCGCGCCGTTCCGCCAGCTCCCTGCGGGCCGCCGACTGCATCAGACGGATCGCCCGCGAGCGCACCGGCCGTCCGGCCAGCGCGTCGCCCACTCCGGCCACATGGCCCTCGTACGCCATCAGTCCCACCAGCCGGAAGCCGGGACGCCGGGCGACCGACCTGGCCAGCTCGGCGAGCTGGGCCGGCTCACGCAGCGGCGAGCGCAGCGCGCCGATCCGTATCCGGCCGCCGAACAGCCGCAGCGCCGTGTCCAGTTCCAGACAGATCCTGATTTCCTCGCGGCCGCCGTCGCGCGCCGCGTCGATGAGATCGAGATGAGCCGTGCTGTCAATCATGACGGTGACGGCGGCGGCCGACTTGGGATCGGCGGCCAGCTCCGCGTAGGCGGCGCGGTCCACCGACGGATAGGCGAGCAGTACGTCCTCGAATCCGGCCCGCGCCAGCCAGAGCGACTCCGCCAGAGTGAACGACATGATCCCGGCGAAGCCCGCACGGCCGAGGACCCGCTCCAGCAGCGTCCGGCAGCGCACCGACTTGCTGGCGACCCGGATCGGCTTGCCTCCGGCCCGCCGGACGAGATCGTCGGCGTTGGCGTCGAACGCGTCGAGATCGACCAGGGCGAGCGGAGCGTCGAGATGGGCGGTGGCCCGGTCGTACCGGGCCCGGTCAGTGGCACGCGGATTCATGGACCGAGCTTGCCAGACACGATTACCGAGGGGTAGGGGGATGATTTGGGCAGATCCACCCGTGCCCGTGTTCTCGTTCCCGTCGGGTGTGCTCCAGCCCGTAGAGTGACGCCCACGCGACGAAGGGGCCTGTCCCGCAAGGCGGCCGGCATACGGGTGGACCAGTCCGTAAGGGCAGGACGGGGGGCGGATGAACACCGAAGCACGAAACGCTCCGATACCGCCCCGCCGCCCGCCGTCTCCGCCCGGTACGGGCGAGCCCGACGCGGCGGCGGATCCGCCGGGCGCACCGGGCTCACGCATCACCGAGGCCCTGCTTCCCGCCGGGCCTGCGCGCATACCTCCGCGGCCGTCAGGACCGCCGCCCGGTGCGCACCGGCCCGAAGCCCACCGGCCCGAAGCCCACCAGCCAGAAGAGCACCGACCCGAAGAGCACCGGCCCGAAACCGGCCGTGACCAGGGCCCGGACGACCGGCGGATCGGCGAGCAGCGGTCGTTCGAGCGGCGCCCCGGCGGTGACCGCGGTCCCGCGTCCGATCCGCCGCCGTCGGAGATCACCACCAGGCTGAGGCGGGTGCCCCCGGCGGATCCGCCGCCGTCCGAGATCACCACGCGGCTGAGGGCGGTGCCGCCGGATCCCCGGCTGCCGCCGGTGCCCACGGCCCGGCCGGGCGAGGCTCCGTCCCGGCCCGCTGGGCACCGGCCCGCCGGAGCCGCCGGTCATACGTCCCGGCCCGGCACGTCCGGCGCCCGCCGTCCCTGGACGGACGCGCCTCCGGAGACGCCCGCGGAGACCACCACGCGGCTACGGCCCGTGCCCGCCCGCCATCCCGTCAGGGTCGCCGCCGCCGCGGCGTGTGTCGTGCTCGGACTCGGACTGATCGGAGGCGCCGCCACCGGTAGCTGGCTGACCGGGGACTCGGCCGCCGAGCCCGCCGCCCATGACGGGTACGCCACGGCCCGCGCCCTCTGGCACAGCGTGCCCGTCGACAGCATCTTTCCCCGCACGCTCAGCGGAGACGGCGCCGGGCCCGGAGGCGCGGACCGCGAGTGGACCCGGATCGGCGTCGCGCCCGACAGCGGCTGCGCCACCGTCCTGGACGCCCGGTTCCTCGAAGTACTGCGCCAGACCGGCTGCGCGCGAGTGCTGCGCGCCACCTACGCGGACGCCACCTCCAGCAGCGTCACCACCGTCGGGCTTGTCTTCACGCAGGGCGATCCGGCCGCGATGTACGCCCTGCGCGCCCGCTTCCGGGAGGAGCGGCTCGCCGACCGCGCCGGTCTGATGCCCCGTACCTTCCCGGTCGGAGGCACACTCGCCGCCGGCTTCGGCGACGCGCAGCGCGCGAGCTGGACGGTGAACGTCCTCACCGACGCGCCCGTGGTCGTCTACGCCGTCTCCGGCTTCGCCGACGGACGGGCCGTCACCACTCCTCAGCCCGCCGGAAAGGCCATGGCCGCGGGCGCCACGACCGCGCCGGCGCAGGCCGGTCTCGGCCATGAGGCGAAGGGCATCGCGGACCGGGTCGAACGAGGGCTCCGCAAGACCGTCAGCGTCGCCACGGTGGCGCCCCGGTGATTCCCGAGCCCCCGGTGACCCCCACGCTCCCGGTGCTGACCAGCATCCCGATGAGGCCGAGGACCCGATGACCTCAAGGCGCCGTCACAGATTCGCCGCGGCGTTCGCGGCTCTCGCCGCCGTGTCCTCCGTGCTGCTGTCCGGCACGGCGGCGCACGCGGACGCGATCCGTGTCCAGCAGTGGGCCCTCGACGCCATGCACACCCAGCAGGCCTGGCGCACCACCCAGGGCAAGGGCATCACGGTCGCGGTCCTCGACACCGGCGTCGACGACACCCATCCCGATCTCGCGGGACAGGTGCTTCCCGGCAAGGACCTCGTCGGCTTCGGCGCCACCGACGGCGACCGGCCCTGGGCGCGGCACGGCACCGCCATGGCCGGCATCATCGCGGGCCACGGCCATGGACTCGACCGCTCCGAGGGAGTCCTCGGCGTCGCGCCCGAGGCGAAGATACTGCCCGTCCGCGTGATCCTCGAAGGCACCGACCCGGCCCGCGACAAGGCTCGTACCTCCCGGGGCAGCGCTCTCGCCGACGGCATCCGCTGGGCCGCCGACCATGGCGCCGACGTCATCAATCTCTCCCTCGGCGACGACAGCGAGTCCGCGCACCCCGAACCCGCCGAGGACGCGGCCGTCCAGTACGCGCTGGCCAAGGGCGCCGTCGTCGTCGCCTCGGCCGGCAACGGCGGCGAGAAGGGCGACCACATCTCGTATCCCGCGGCCTATCCCGGTGTGATCGCGGTGACGGCCGTCGACCGCTACGGCACTCACGCCGCCTTCTCCACCAGGCGCTGGTACGCCACGGTCAGCGCGCCGGGCGTCGATGTCGTCATCGCCGACCCCGACCGGAGCTACTACGAGGGATGGGGCACCAGCGCCGCCGCCGCGTTCGTCTCGGGAGCCGTCGCCCTCGTACGCTCCGCCCATCCCGGCCTCACACCCGCGCAGATCAAGAAGCTTCTCGCGGACACCGCGCGGGACGCGCCGCGAGGCGGCAGGGACGACGCGAAAGGCTATGGCTTCGTCGACCCGGCGGCGGCGATCGACGCCGGTGCGAAGCTGCCTCCCGCCAGTCCGCGGAGCGAGGCCGCCGACTACGGCGGGAAATACTTCGGCACCGGCCCGGACGTCCCGGCCGAGGAACCGCGGCCGGCCGGCTGGCTGGCCCCGGCGGCCGCCGGAACCGGCGCCCTGCTGCTGGCCGGCGCGATGATGCTGTGGCGTGGCGGCGCGCGCCGCCAGGGCTCACGCCGGTAGCCGGACGACCCGCCGCACCGCGCGGACGGCGGCCTCCTCGACCCGCGCGATCCCTTCCTCCCGCGTCCCGTGGCCGTCGGACAGCACCGCCACGAGACAGCCCCGCACCCGTCCCACCGAGTGGACGACCCACAGGCCGCTGCCGGACCTCGGCAGCCAGCCGTTCTTCAGCGCCCAGTCGTCGCCCGCCGCCGACACACCCCAGTCCTGTCCGGCCACGACCCGTCCCATCAGTCCGGCCAGAAAGCCGCGCGCTCTTCCGTCCAGCGGCGAGTCCGTGCCGAACACCGCCTTCAGCAGCGTGAGCTGATCCCGCGCGGTGGTCCGGGTCAGTCCCCAGGCGGACGCCGCCGAGGTCCGTGTCATGCCGAGCCGCGCGTGCGCAGCGTCCAGCCCGGCCGGGCCGCCGGCCGCCGCCCGCAGCGCCGTCGCCGCGTCATTGTCGCTGCGCTCGATCATGGCCTCGGCCAGCCGCTCCTCCTCGCCCGTCAGCCACCGGCCGCTGTCCGCCGCCCGCAGCAGAAGCGCGGCCAGAATGGCCACCTTGACCACGCTGGCGGTGACATACGTACGGTCCTCGCCGTACGCCGTCTCGCGCCCGCCGGCCGTGTCGTACACCGCGAAGGAGAGATCCACCCCACGACCGTACGTCGCGCGGGCGAGGCTAGGCTCGACCCGTGGCGCTCAAGAACATCCCGGACTCCGGCTTCTCCGACGACGACGGCACCGCCGACCCCGCGCTGACGGCGGCCCTCGCCGCCTGGGCCGAGGACCGGTCGGCCGAAGGACAGGTCCTGACAGCGCTGCGCGGCGCCCGGCTGCTGGTGCCCGTCGTCGCGGTTCTCGGCGAGACGGAGGAGGACGAGAACGGCCTGCGCCGGGAGAAGACCAGCGACATGGCCGTCCCCACGCTCCAGGCCGGCGACCGCCGCGCGCTGCCCGCCTTCACCTCGGTCGCGGCGCTGGCCCGCTGGGATCCCGACGCGCGCCCCGTCGCCGTACCGCTGCACCAGGCGCTCCAGGCGGCCGCCCACGAGCGGGCCGACACGGTGGTGCTGGATCTCGCCGGGCCCGTGGCGTACCAGCTCACCGGCGCCGCACTGCTCGCCCTCGCCGAGGGCCGTACCAGCACCGATCCGCTCGACGACCCGGCCGTGGTCGCGGCGCTGCGCTCGGCCGTCGCGGCCGAGCCCGCGGTGGTCCGGGCTCATCTGGTCCGGGGCGGCGCCGGTGGAACCCTCGCGCTCGTGCCGGCGCCGGGCGCGCTTCCGGCGGAGGCGGTGCGCCGGGTCGCCGAGTCGCTGGCGGCCGACGACGTGCTGAGGGCCCGCCTGGTGCGCGGGCTCGACCTGGCACTGCTGCCGGCCGAGGCCACGCCGCCCGGCGAGCCCTTTTTCGTACGTGACTGAGGTTGCGCGTGACTGATATTCGTACGTGATGTGAGGTCGTACGTGACTGAGGCCGTACGCGACGGAGGAAGAGCGCGGCGGACCGGTCAGCCGTAGACGGCGCCCGTGTACTTCTCACCGGGGCCCTGTCCCGGCTCGTCCGGTACGACCGACGCCTCGCGGAACGCGAGCTGAAGCGACTTCAGCCCGTCCCGCAGCGGCGCCGCGTGGAACGAACTGATCTCCGTCACGCTCGCGTCGAGCAGCCCGGCCAGCGCCTGGACCAGCTTGCGCGCCTCGTCCAGGTCCTTGTGCTCCTCGCCCTCCTCGGTCAGGCCGAGCTTCACGGCGGCGGCGCTCATCAGATTCACCGCGACCGTGACGATCACCTCGACGGCGGGGACTTCCGCGATGTCGCGGGTCATGGCGTCGAAGTCGGGAGACTCTTGGGGGGAGGTCGCGTCACTCATGGACCACACGATAGGCCCCGCCGCCCGGAGACCGGTCCCTGCCGTCCGTTAGCCCCTGTGGGCCGGAGCTGCTAACCTTGTGTAACGGACCAGCAGGGCGCGTGCGTGCCCTGTTCACAAGTGGAGGCTCCGATCTCCCACCTGGCTGCCCCTTCGGGGCGGCGGGTCACCGGTCAGGTGGTGCCCATCGTTCCGTACGGACGATGGAGCCGCCCGATGCGCCCCGCGGTTGACGCGGCGGTGCTCCGGTATTTCAAGGAGCTCCCGCCTGTGTCCCGTCCGGGGCATTTTCCATGTTCCGCCGCGGTTGGTCTGAGTAAACAGACGTAACGCGGCTGTCTGCCAGACAGTCGTGTGGTGCTACCGAGGAGGATCCATCAGCGCCGAGCCCCGCATCAACGACCGGATTCGCGTTCCCGAAGTGCGACTTGTCGGTCCCAGTGGCGAGCAGGTGGGCATTGTGCCGCTCGCCAAGGCCCTGGAGCTTGCGCAGGAGTACGACCTGGACCTGGTCGAGGTCGCGGCGAACGCCCGTCCGCCCGTGTGCAAGCTCATGGACTACGGGAAGTTCAAGTACGAGTCGGCCATGAAGGCCCGTGAGGCGCGCAAGAACCAGGCGCACACGGTCATCAAGGAGATGAAGCTCCGGCCCAAGATCGACCCGCACGACTATGACACCAAGAAGGGTCATGTCGTCCGGTTCCTCAAGCAGGGCGACAAGGTCAAGATCACGATCATGTTCCGTGGTCGTGAGCAGTCCCGCCCCGAGCTGGGCTTCCGACTGCTCCAGCGTCTCGCTTCGGACGTCGAGGACCTCGGCTTCATCGAGTCCAACCCGAAGCAGGACGGCCGGAACATGATCATGGTTCTTGGCCCGCACAAGAAGAAGACCGAAGCCATGGCCGAGGCTCGTGAGGCGCAGGCCGCTCGCAAGGCGGAGCGTCAGGGCTACGCGACCGAGGAGTCTTCGGAGGCGGAGGCTCCGGCCGACGCCCCGTCCGAGGCCCCTTCCGAAGCGTGATCCGAGAGGGTGCCATCCAGGCACCCCCGGCTCCGGTCCGGAATCACATACCAGAGATCTGACGCTCCCGTGCACCGGTCCACCGACCGGTGGGGAGCGCCACTGACGAGGAGAGAACGGCGCTATGCCGAAGAACAAGTCGCACAGCGGTGCCAGCAAGCGCTTCAAGATCACCGGCTCCGGCAAGGTGCTGCGCGAGCGGGCCGGCAAGCGCCACCTGCTCGAACACAAGTCGTCCAAGCTGACGCGTCGCCTCACCGGCAACGCCGAGATGGCCCCGGGCGACGCCAAGAAGATCAAGAAGCTTCTCGGCAAGTGATGTCGCGACCCCCGGTGACCGGGGGCGCGGCACAGGACCGGGACCCATTCGTTTCCGGGCCGTGTGAGTCCAACCACGGCCCCGCTACAAGGAGTTAAACGTGGCACGCGTCAAGCGGGCAGTCAACGCACACAAGAAGCGCCGGGCAATTCTGGAGGCGGCCAGCGGTTACCGCGGCCAGCGTTCGCGCCTGTACCGCAAGGCGAAGGAGCAGGTCACCCACTCCCTCGTCTACAACTACAACGACCGCAAGAAGCGCAAGGGCGACTTCCGTCAGCTCTGGATCCAGCGGATCAACGCCGCTGCCCGCGCCAACGGCATCACCTACAACCGCTTCATCCAGGGTCTGAAGGCCGCCAACGTCGAGGTGGACCGCAAGATCCTCGCCGAGCTGGCCGTCAATGACACCCACGCGTTCGCCGCGCTCGTCGAGGTCGCCCAGAAGGCCCTCCCGAGCGATGTCAACGCCCCGAAGGCCGCCGCCTGATCCCGTCAGGCCGCATTTCCTTCCCGCCGGACCCGCAGGCACCGCGCCTGCGGGTCCGGTCTGTTCCCGGACCCTTCGCGCGAAGACGACGCCCTCCGCCGTCCGGGTCCTGGTGCGGATCCCTCTCGTACAGATCCTTCTCGTACAGACGAAAAGCGAGCCACCGCCCATGGATACCCCCGAGCTGATCTCCCCGCGCTCACCGCGCGTCACGGCAGCCAGACGGCTCGCGAAGCGGGCATTCCGCGGCAAGGAACGCCGGTTCATCGCCGAGGGTCCGCAGGCTGTACGCGAAGCCGTGGCCCACCGGGGTGACGGCGGTGAGCCCACGCTCACCGAGCTGTTCACCACCGCCGAGGCCGCCGAGCGGTACGCCGACATCATCGACGCGGCGCGGGCCACCGGGGCCCGGGTGCATCTCGCGCCCGACTCCGTGCTCGCCGAGGTGTCCCAGACGGTCACTCCGCAGGGACTGCTGGGCGTCTGCCACTTCCTCGACTCTCCGTTCGAGGACATCCTGCGGGCCCGGCCCCGGCTCGTCGCCGTCCTGGCACATGTCCGCGACCCCGGGAACGCGGGTACGGTGCTGCGCTGCGCGGACGCGGCGGGCGCCGACGCCGTCGTCCTCACCGACGCCTCCGTCGACCTCTACAACCCGAAGTCGGTCCGGGCCTCGGCCGGCTCGCTCTTCCATCTGCCGGTCGCCGTGGGCGTCCCCGTCGAGCAGGCCGTCCAAGGGCTGCGGGACGCGGGCATCCGCGTCCTCGCCGCCGACGGCGCGGGCGAGCACGACCTGGACGACGAGCTGGACGCGGGCACCATGGGCGGGCCCACCGCCTGGATCTTCGGCAACGAGGCGTGGGGCCTGCCGGCCGAGACCCGGGCCCTCGCGGACGCGGTGGTGCGCGTACCGATCCACGGAAAGGCCGAGAGTCTGAACCTCGCGACGGCCGCGGCCGTATGTCTGTACGCCTCGGCGCGCGCCCAACGAGTGCGTGATACGCGCTGAGGGGGTCCGCTCGGTCACGTTCAGCTAGTAGGGTTGCGGCTTCGGGGGCCCACTGAGCTACGCGGAAGAGGTGGGATACGGGGATGACTGCCGGGACGAGCAGACCCGCCGCTGTCCAGGGAACCGTTCCGTGTGCGTCAGGCGATTCCGGGACCGGCGCCGGCGATGTCGGGATCGGCGCCGGTGACGCCGGGATCGATCCGGACGACCTTCCCGACGGGCTGGTCGTCGCCGACGAGACCGGCCGGGTGATCTGCTTCAACGCGGCCGCCTCGCGCATCACCGCCGTACCGCCCTCGGACGCGCTCGGCCACCCGCTGGACCGGGCGCTTCCGCTGGAGGACCTGAAGGGCCACCGCTGGTGGGCGCTGACCGATCCGTACGGCGGCCTCGCCACCCGGGTCGGCCAGCCCGAGCGCAATCTGCTGCTGCCCGGCGGCCGTGAGGTCCTGGTCTCCGCCCGGTATGTGCGTGCCTATCCGACCGGACCGGTCCGCCGGCTGGTGATCTGCGTCCGCGGCACCGAGGCACGGCGCCGCACCGAGCGCAGCCACGCGGAACTGATCGCCACCGTCGCCCATGAGCTGCGTTCGCCGCTCACCTCCGTGAAGGGCTTCACGGCCACGCTGCTCGCCAAGTGGGAGCGGTTCACGGACGACCAGAAACGGCTGATGCTGGAGACCGTCGACGCCGACGCCAACCGTGTCACCCGGCTGATCGCGGAACTGCTCGACATCTCCCGTATCGACTCGGGCCGGCTGGAGGTGCGCCGCCAGCCGATCGACATCGGCGCGGCCGTCGGCCGCCATGTCCAGTCGCACACCGCCTCGGGACAGTCGCCGGACCGCTTCCTGGTACGGATCCAGCAGCCGCTGCCCGATCTGTGGGCCGATCCCGACAAGATCGACCAGATCCTCGGCAACCTGCTGGAAAACGCGGTGCGCCACGGTGAGGGAACCGTCACCATCGAGGTGGCACCAGCCCCAGCCGAGAACGACGAGAAAGGAACGGCCGTCACCGTGTGCGACGAAGGCCCAGGCATCCCCGAGGAGTCGATGGGCCGTGTCTTCACCCGCTTCTGGCGGGGAAGCAAACGCGGCGGGACCGGCCTCGGCCTGTATATCGTCAAAGGCATCGTCGAGGCGCACGGCGGCACGATCACCGTCGACCGCGGACCCGGCGGCGGTGCCCAGTTCCGGTTTATCCTGCCCGTCGGCGCCCCCGCCTACTTGAAATAGGATCTGGCGCGAAGCGTCAGGCAGGGCGGTGGCGGGCGGGCCAGAGCGGCCCACGGGCCTCTACACCTTCGTTCGACCTTTAGACTCGACCTTTGGCACCTTTGCGTCCTCAGTGATCGAAGTGATCGAGCAGGGTCGTTTCGCCAGCCAATCGGAAGTACGGGAAGAGATGTCCGCACCCAACAAGTCGTACGACCCAGTCGAGGTCGAGGCACTGAAACCGGCAGAGATCGAGCGCATCCGGGACGAGGCGCTCGCCGCCTTCGCCGCCGCCGGTGACCTCGACGCGCTCGCCCACGCGAAGACCGCGCACACCGGTGGCACCTCGCCGCTCGCTCTCGCCAACCGGGAGATCGGCGCCCTGCCGCCGCAGGCCAAGGCCGAGGCGGGCAAGCGCGTGGGCCAGGCCCGCGGCGCCGTCAACAAGGCCCTCGCCGCCCGTCAGACCGAGCTGGAGGCGGAGCGCGACGCCCGCGTGCTGGTCGAGGAGGCGGTGGATGTCACGCTGCCGTACGACCGCGTCCCGGCCGGTGCCCGGCACCCTCTGACCACGTTCATGGAGCGGGTCGCGGATGTCTTCGTGGCCATGGGCTACGAGGTCGCGGAGGGCCCGGAGGCGGAGGCGGAGTGGTTCAACTTCGACGCCCTGAACTTCGTGCCCGACCATCCGGCGCGCCAGATGCAGGACACCTTCTTCGTCCAGGGCCCCGACGGGACCGAGGGCGACGAGTCCGGCGTGGTGCTCCGTACGCACACCTCACCGGTGCAGGCCCGCACGCTGATCGACCGCGAGCCGCCCGTCTATGTCGTCTGCCCGGGGCGGGTCTACCGCACCGACGAGCTGGACGCCACTCACACTCCGGTCTTCCACCAGATCGAGCTGCTCGCCGTCGACGAGGGCCTGACCATGGCCGATCTCAAGGGCACCCTCGACCACATGGTCCAGGCGCTCTTCGGTGCGGACATGAAGACCCGGCTGCGGCCGAACTTCTTCCCGTTCACCGAGCCGTCCGCCGAGATGGACATGGTCTGCTACGTGTGCCGCGGTGCCTCTGTCGGCAACCCGGACCGGCCCTGCCGCACCTGCGGCAGCGAGGGCTGGATCGAGCTGGGCGGCTGCGGCATGGTCAACCCGAAGGTGCTTGTCGCCTGCGGTGTCGACCCTCAGAAATACAGCGGATTCGCCTTCGGGTTCGGCATCGAACGGATGCTCATGTTCCGCCACAACGTCGAAGACATGCGAGACATGGTCGAGGGTGACGTCCGGTTCACCCGGCCGTTCGGGATGGAGATCTGATGCGCGTCCCGCTTTCCTGGCTGCGGGAATACGTCGACCTGCCGGCGACGGAGACCGGCCGTGACGTCCAGGCCAAGCTCGTCTCCGCCGGTCTTGAGGTCGAGACCGTCGAGCAGCTCGGCGCCGGCCTCAAGGGCCCGCTCGTCGTCGGCAAGGTGCTCACCATCGAGGAGCTGGAGGGCTTCAAGAAGCCCATCCGCTTCTGCACCGTCGACGTCGGTACGGCCAACGGCACCGGCGAGCCGCAGGAGATCGTCTGCGGCGCGCGGAACTTCGCCGTCGGCGACAAGGTCGTGGTGGTCCTCCCCGGCGCGGTCCTCCCCGGCGACTTCGCGATCGCCGCGCGCAAGACGTACGGCAAGACCTCGCACGGCATGATCTGCTCCGGCGACGAGCTGGGCATGGGCGACGACGGCTCCGGCGGCATCATCGTGCTGCCGCCCGAGTACGAGCCCGGCACCGACGCCATCGCGCTGCTGGAGCTGGTGGACGAGGTCCTCGACATCGCCGTCACTCCCGACCGCGGCTACTGCCTCTCGCTGCGCGGAGTCGCGCGCGAGACCGCCATCGCGTACGGCCTGCCGCTGCGCGACCCGGCCCTCCTCGACGTCCCGGCCCCGAACTCCTTCGGCCACCCGGTGAAGGTCGCCGACCCGATGGGCTGCGACCGCTTCACGGCCCGTACGGTCACCGGTCTCGACCCGGAGGCGTGCTCTCCGATCTGGCTGCGGCGCCGGCTCCAGAAGGCCGGAATGCGGCCGATCTCGCTTCCTGTCGACATCACCAACTACGTGATGCTCGAACTGGGCCAGCCGCTGCACGCGTACGACCGCGCCCGGCTCGACGGGCCGATCGGTGTCCGCCGCGCCCAGGCCGGCGAGCGGATCACCACTCTCGACGGCGCGAAGCGGGTCCTGGACGCCCAGGACCTGGTCATCACCGACAACCGCGGCCCGATCGGCCTCGCGGGCGTGATGGGCGGCGCGAACACCGAGATCGCCGACCTCGCCACCGACGCCGAGACCGGCGAGGCCAACGGCACCACCGAGGTCGTCATCGAGGCCGCGCACTTCGACGCGATCTCCATCGCCCGCACCGCGCGCCGCCACAAGCTGGCGTCCGAGGCGTCCAAGCGGTTCGAGCGGGGCGTCGACCCGGAGGCCGGGGCCGCCGCCGCGCAGCGGACCGTCGATCTGCTGGTGCTGCTGGCCGGCGGTTCCGCCGACGCCGGAGTCACCGAGATCATCGCGCCCTCCGCGCCGCACACCATCGCCATGCCCGCCGACCACCCCGACCGGGTCGCCGGTGTCGGCTACGGCCGCGAGACCGTCGTACGACGGCTCCAGCAGATCGGCTGCGACGTCTACGGGCAGGACGAACTGGTCGTCACCGTCCCGTCCTGGCGGCCCGACCTCGGCGCGCCCAACGACCTCGCCGAGGAGGTCATCCGCCTGGAGGGCTACGAGAACCTCCCCTCCACCCTGCCCACTCCGCCGTCCGGCCGCGGACTCACCGAGCGGCAGCGGCTGCACCGCCGCGTCGGCCGCGCCCTGGCCGGCGCCGGCTATGTCGAGGCACTGAACTACCCGTTCATCGGCGACGCGGTGCTCGACGCCTTCGGTCTGCCGGCCGACGACGCCCGCCGCCGTACGGTCAAGCTGGTCAACCCGCTCTCGGACGAGGAGCCCGCGCTGCGCACCACGCTGCTGCCCGGCCTTCTCACGGCGCTGCGCCGCAACGACGGCCGTGGCTCGCACGACCTGGCCCTCTTCGAGACCGGTCTGGTCTTCCGTCCGACCGGCGACGAGACCGTACCGGTGCGGCTGCCCGTCGACCGGCGTCCGACCGACGAGGAGGTGGCCGCGCTCAACGCCGCGCTGCCGCGCCAGCCGCGTCGTGTCGCGGCCGTCCTGGCCGGAGCGCGCGAACAGGCCGGCTGGTGGGGCAAGGGCCGCCCGGCGGACTGGGCGGACGCCATCGAGGCGGCCCGCGCCGTCGCCCGGGAGGCGGGCGCCGAGCTGACCGTCCGCGCCGACCCGCACGAGCCGTGGCACCCCGGCCGCAGCGCGGCGCTGCTCGCCACGGTGAACGGCGAGGAGACGCTCGTCGGGCATGCCGGAGAGCTGCACCCGAGGGTCGTCAAGGCGCTCGGACTCCCGGACCGTACCTGCGCGATGGAGGTCGAACTCGACCTGCTGGAGCAGGCGGGCTCCGGCACGCTCCAGGCGCCGCGAATCTCCGCCTACCCCGTCGCCACCCAGGATGTGGCGCTGGTCGTGCCGCGGGAGGTGCCGGCCGCCGAGGTGGAGCGGGCGCTGCGCGAGGGCGCGGGTGAACTCCTTGAGTCTCTGCGGCTGTTCGACGTCTTCGCGGGCGAGCAGATCGGCGAGGGCCACAAGTCGCTGGCCTACGCGCTGCGTTTCCGCGCGGCGGACCGCACGCTGACGGTCGAGGAGGCCACGGCCGCCCGTGACGCGGCTGTCGCACTCGCCGCCGACCGGACCGGCGCGGTCCTGCGCGGCGCGTGACCGTCTTGCTCGAAAGGCTGTGAGAAGGGGCGTCTCCGGATCTTCCGGAGACGCCCCTCATCCGTTCAGGTGAGAAGCCGGAGCGAACGCACAGCGGCGATCACGAGCGATCGACGCGATCGGAGCCTCGCGCAGCCGGGCCCGGACGACCGTGTCCGGTGTCCTTCCGGCGGCGGCCGGTCCGGCTGCGCGGATCGCGTCGCCTGCCCCGCCGCGGAGTAGCGGGCAGGTCAGCGGGACAGACGACGCGGTAGCGGGCCGTCGAGCTGTACGAGGGGGAGCCGACGGCCCGGCCGCCTCTTTACGAGGTGCTTCAGTCAACCGACCGGGCGCCTCCGGCGGCAGGGTGCACATGGCGCGGATCCGGGCATTACGTTCACACCCCGTGCGTTTCCCGTTGCACTACGCTGGTTCGGCCGAGCCACCGGAGGGGCACATGCAGCCCAACACCCTGCTCGATTCCCTGCTGGACGAAGCCGGTGTCTCGCACGCCGGTCTCGCCGCCCGGGTCAACCAGGCGGGCCGGGCCAGAGGTCTCGCCCTGCGATACGAACACACCGCCGTGGCCCGGTGGTTGAAGGGCCAGCGGCCACGCGGCCAGGTGCCCGATCTGATCTGCGGAGTGCTGAGCGACCGGTTGCGCCGGCCGCTCACCCTGGACGACATCGGGCTCGGTGTGTCCGGCGAGTCGCCCGTACCGGGTGGCACACCGCTCTCCGGTTTCGTGGAGCGGGCCACCGCGCTCTGGCGCTGCGACGAACAGCAGCGGCCGCACATAGTGGACGCGCCCGCCGTCACCGGCACGCCCGCCGTGATGCCCGTCTGGGAATGGGAGAACCCTCCGGAGGACTCCGACGTCTCGCGCGGCGGCGGGACCAGCGTCGGACCCGCCGACATCGAACTGCTGCGCTCGGCCAGGGCGCACTACGAGCTGATGTACCGAAGGGCGGGCGGTGTCGCCACCCGCGCCAGGATCGTCGGCTTCCTCAACACCGAGACGGCCCCGCTGCTGCGCGGCGGATACAGCGACTCGCTGGGCCGTCAACTGCACCGGGCCACCGGAGGTCTGGTCGCCGTCGCCGGTATCTGCGCGTACGACTCCGACGCGCATGGACTGGCCCAGCGCTACTTCCACCAGGCGCTGCGTCTGGCGAAGGCCAGCGGGGACCGGGGATTCGGCGCGTATGTGATCGCGCTGCTCGTCAATCAGTCGCTGTTCATGGGGGAGTACCGCCAGGCCGTCGCCTTCGCGGAGGCCGCGCTGCGTACGGCGGGACGCCAGATCACTCCGGCGCTCGCCGCCGACCTGTACGCGATGCAGGCCAAGTCGTATGCCCATCTTGGAGACGGCGCCGGCGCGCTCGGATGTATCCGCCGGGCCGAGACGGCGGCGGAGCGCATCCGTCCGGGACATGAGCCGGACGAGACGGACTATGTCCAGCCGGGGCTGGTGAATGTCCAGGTGGCGGAGGCCCTGTTGAGCCTCGGTGAGCTGGCGGCCGCGCGTACGCACGCGGCGGCGGCCGTGGAAACACCGGCGCACGACCGCGGCCGGGTCCACCGGCTCGCGATGCTCAGCCATGTCGAACTGCGGCAGGGCGAGGCGGACCGCGCCGCCGGGACGGCGCGGGAGATGGCCGAGCGGGCCAGGGGAATGGAGTCCCGGCGGCTGCGGGACCGGCTGAGAGAGGTGAGCGAGCAACTGATCGCCAGCGGATCCAGCGCCGCCGAGGAGACGGCCGAACTCATCGACGGAGCGCTGCGCGTGCCTCTGTGAGTCCCCGTGTGACTCCTCCTCTGAGTAAGCGACTGCTGCGATATTGCCATCAACTTGTCGGAAGGTGGCAGAACCGTGCAGTGGACGAAACTTAGCGAACAGACCGTGTATGAAAATCGCTGGTTCAGGGTCAATCTGGCGGACGTCGAACTCCCCGACGGCCGGCATCTGGACCACTTCCTCATCCGGCTCCGCCCGGTCGCCGTGGCGACCGCGGTCAACGCGGCCAATGAGGTGCTGATGCTCTGGAGGCACCGCTTCATCACCGACACCTGGGGCTGGGAACTGGCCGCCGGTGTCGTCGAGGACGGCGAGGACATCGAGAGCGCGGCCGCGCGGGAGATGGAGGAGGAGACCGGATGGCGTCCCGGACCGCTCCGGCATCTGCTCACGGTCGAGCCGTCCAACGGCCTGACCGACGCCCGGCACCATCTCTACTGGGCCGAGGACGCCACGTACACCGGTCACCCCGAGGACGACTTCGAGTCCTCGCGCCGGGAGTGGATCCCGCTCAAGCTGGTGCCGGACATGATCGCCCGCGGTGAGATCCCGGCCGCGGGTATGGCGGCCGGGCTGATGATGCTGCATCACATACGGCTCGGCTGACGGCTATTGACGCCGGTTCGGCCCGGGACCGAGCCGGCCGGTGGCCGGACCGGTCGGATCCCGCCGGTCCGGTCGCCCGCCTCGCGCGCTCGTACGGATCAGGAGTACGGGTAGAAACCCGCGCCGGTCTTGCGGCCGAGCCGGCCCGCGTCCACCATCCGCTGGAGCAGCGGGGGAGCGGCGTACAGCGGCTCCTTGAACTCCGCGTACATCGAGTCGGCGACCGAGGCCACGGTGTCCAGGCCGATCAGATCGGAGAGCTTGAGCGGGCCCATCGGATGAGCGCAGCCCAGCTCCATGCCGTTGTCGATGTCCTCACGGCTCGCGAGGCCCGACTCGAACATCCGGACCGCGGCGAGCAGATACGGGATGAGCAGCGCGTTCACCACAAAGCCCGAGCGGTCCTGGGCACGGATCGCGTGCTTGCCCAGCACTCCCGTGACCATGGCCTCGGCCCGCTTGACCGTCTCCTCGGAGGTCGTCAGCGCGGGGATCAGCTCGACGAGCTTCTGCACGGGTGCCGGGTTGAAGAAATGGATGCCGATGACCTGGTCGGGACGGGAGGTCGCGACGGCCAGTCTGACCAGCGGAATCGAGGAGGTGTTGGACGCCAGGATCGCGTCCCGGCGGGTCACCACCTGGTCGAGCACCTGGAATATCTCCGTCTTGACCTGCTCGTTCTCGACCACGGCCTCGATGACGAGATCGCGGTCGGCGAACTCTCCGAGGTCGGTGGTGAAGCTGAGGCGGCCGAGCGCGTCGTCGCGCTCCTTCTCGGTGATCTTGCCGCGCTCCGCGGCCTTCGAGAGGGAATTGTGGAGGCGGGTGCGGCCGATCTCCAGGGCCTCACCGGTGGTCTCGGCGACCCGCACCTCCAGGCCGTTACGGGCGGCGACCTCGGCGATGCCTGCGCCCATCTGGCCGCAGCCCACCACTCCTACGCGGGCGATATCGGTCAGGGAGTCGGTCACATCGTGCCTTTCGCTGGTCCGTGTTCCGGCAGGTCCCCCGGGTGATTCCGGCGCCCGCCCGGGCCACGACGTTACTCCGCCGAGGTGTGTGGAGCGGGGTCCGGGGCGGGCAAGGATCAGCGGGTACGGCGGCCCGTCGGCCTCGGCGGCCGCGCGGACCTGACAAGGGACAGCGCATGCGCGACACGGGACACGGCGTGGGCCGGATCGGCAGAAGAGGATTCGTGACGGCCGCGGCCGGCGTGGTGGCCTCGGTGCTGGCGGCGGACGCCGCCACGGCGGTCGCCGGGCACGGTGCCCCGCGCCGGGAACTGCGCGGAATGTGGCTCGCGACCGTCGCCAACCGCGACTGGCCCTCGCAACGAGGGCTGACGGCGGCCCGGCAGCGGGCCGGACTGCTGAAGCATCTCGACACGGCCGTGGCCCGCCGGCTGAACGCCGTCATCTTCCAGGTCCGGCCGACGGCCGACGCGCTGTGGCCCTCGCCGTACGAGCCCTGGGCCGAGTGCCTGACCGGCACGCAGGGCAAGAACCCCGGCTGGGACCCGCTGGGCACGGCGGTGCGCGAGGCGCACGCGCGCGGTCTGGAACTGCACGCCTGGTTCAACCCGTACCGCGTCGCGAACCACACCGACCGGTCGAGGCTAGCCAGGACCCATCCCGCCAGGGTCCATCCGGGATGGGTCGTGCCGTACGGCGGCAAGCTGTACTACAACCCGGGACTGCCCGAGGTCAGACGCTTCGTCCAGAACGCCATGCTGGACGCCGTCCGCCGCTACGACATCGACGCCGTGCACTGGGACGACTATTTCTATCCGTATCCGGTCGCCGGAAAGGCCTTCGGAGACGACGCCGCGTACGCGCGCTACGGCGGCCGCTTCCGGGACCGGGCCGCCTGGCGGCGGGACAACACCGACCGGCTGGTGCGCGAGACGGGCGAACGCATCAAGAAGATCAAGAAGCATGTCCGGTTCGGCGTCAGCCCGTTCGGAGTGTGGCGCAACGCCGCCACCGACCCGGCCGGCTCGGACACCCGGGCCGGTGTGCAGACCTACGACGATCTGCACGCCGACACGCGGAAGTGGGTCAGGAAGGGCTGGATCGACTACATCGTCCCTCAGCTGTACTGGTTGGCACAACCGCTTGACCTGCGGGTTCCTGCGAACTACACGGTCCTGGTCGACTGGTGGGCGGACGTTGTGAGGGGTACTGGCGTCGACCTCTACGTGGGCGAAGCGCTCTACAAGGTGGGCGATCCAGCGCAGCCAAAGGGCTGGCAGAACCCTGCCGAACTATCCCGACACCTCGACATTTGCGCGAAGTACCCAGAGGTGAAGGGAAATATCTACTTCTCGGCGACGGAGATCGCTAGCGATCCCCTGGGGGCAGTGGCCATAATTTCTGAGCGCTACCGGCGAGAGGGATAATGGTGCACACCTACGAGGTGATGACTGCGGTTCTGGCCAAGCTTCAACAGGAGGAGTGCGAGGCAGTACTGGCCACTCTTCACCAGCTCCCGGCGAGACGAGCGGAAGCGAAGTCTCTTGCCCGAACCCCGCTCCCACTTTCCAGCCCGCGTGGCTCTGGGATGAGGGTGACCATTCGTCGGGTCTTGTCGTAGCGAGTGGCGACGCCTCGCCAGGTCTCGATCTTTTTGATCGTGCGTTCGACGGACGGGCGAGTGTGATTGAGTTCCGCTTCAACGTGTAGTGGGTGACATAGCACCACATCGCTGATCTGGCAAGTGTGCAGGTCAGAAGGGGTCCGACTCTTCCGAGTGGGCCCCTGGTTTTTTCCCGTGCTGGGATGGTGCTGGGAAACCTGACCCCTCGTCACCCGTCATCACCCCTGCTCGCCCCTACCGTGCTGGGATCATGTTGGGATGCCGGTGAGGCCCCCGTGCTGGTTTGTGGGCGGCAGCTTCGCAAGGGAGGAAGCGGGTATCGTCGAGCGGCTTGCGCTCACATTTTCTTCACGGCTCCGAAGGCCCTCGCGGAAACAAATCCGCGCCCGCCCGACGTTGTTGATCTCCGAATCGAGGAGGGGAAGGTGTCGGGCCTGAAGCTGTTCCACACGATGAAAAGCGGCATGACCGAGGTCACGCCGCGTCTTGCTGAGGTCGAGGCGGATGTGCAGGGCCTTGTCGAGACGCACATGGAGACGCTGTTGGGCGTCCGGTTTCTGGTGAGCGAGTACGGCACCGGGCCGGTGCACGGGGGCAGGATCGACTCGATCGGGCTGGACGAGAACGGGTCGCCGGTCATCGTTGAGTACAAGCGTTCGACTGACGCGGGGGTGATCCACCAGGGGTTGTTCTACCTCTCGTGGCTGATGGACCACCGGGCGGAGTTCGAGCACCTGGTCCGCGACCGGCTCGGGGCTACGGCGGCGTCCCAGGTGCGGTGGAGCGGGCCGCGCCTGGTCTGTATCGCCGGCGACTTCACGCGGTACGACGTGCACGCCGTGCGCGAGCACCGGAGGTCGATCGACCTGGTCCGCTACCGATTCTTCGGCACCGACCTGCTCGGGCTTGAGACCGTGGCGTCCGTGAGCGGCGGCACGCAGGCAGCCAGGCGAGCACGTCGCCAGGCGGTCGCCCGGGCGGTCGTCAGCGTCCAGGGTGCGTCGATGGTCGCGCTGGCGAACGCGGTCGACGAGGAGTTGCTCGGTCTCGGGGACGGCGTGAACCGTGTTGAGCGCAAGCAGTACCGGGCGTATCAGCGTCTGCGGAACTTCGCCTGCGTCTGTCCGCCTCAGCGGAGCAAGCTCCTCGTCTACCTGAAGGTCGACCCGAAGCGCGTCGACCTCGTTCCTGGGTTCACCCGGGACGTGTCCGGGCTCGGCCACCACGGGACGGGCGACTTGGAGGTGCAGCTCCGCACGCCGAGGGACGTGGAGCGTGCGCAGGATCTGTTCCGGGCGAGCTACGCAGCGGCGTGATTGCTCGACGGCACCTTGGCTGTGAGCGTTTCGCGATTCGTCTGTGGTCGTCAGGTAGTGCCTTTCGACGTACGGGCAGGTTGTGGCGGTGGACTATCAATGATGCGCGGGATCGCCGGTTTGGCTAACCGGTGATCGCGGGCTATGTTGCCCCGCTCTTGCGTGCCGATGGTCAGCGTGAACGGCTGGCAGCCGCGTTGGCCGCGACCGCCGGGGTGGTAACGAGGATCGTCCCGCGTTCGCGGCCCGCGGGTTGAACCTGGCGGGTGCCGGTTTCGTGGGCGAGGGTCTCGCAGAGGTCGGCCAGCAGCGAACTCGGGGTGTGCGGTGACGCGGTGAGGGTCCAGGTGGGTCGGCCAGGGTCCGGACCGGCCCAGACGGTCCAGGTGGCCAGGTTCTGGCTCGGGTGCTGGGCGGTGAAGGCGTCGAACTGGACGCCTGCGTCCCCGGTGGGGGACGTCCAGCGGATCCATCGCCCGTCCATGGTGTGCTTCCATCCGGCGTCGCTGAGAGGCTGCGTGGCCGCGGTGACCGTCTTCTCGTCCACCGGGGCGCCGATGGCCGTGTCCCAGCCGTCGCCGTCGGCGAGGTGGTCCAGTAGCTCCTGAATCACCGAAGCAGGGGCGGCGCCGGTCGCGGTGAGAACCCACATGCGGTCGGAAACGGGTGTCGCGTAGGCGGCCACGGTCCACGCGGTCTCGTGGGCCGGGGCTTCGTGGACGCGCTCGATGCGCAGGGTCTGGGACTCGTGGATGGCGTGAGTTGTCTCGTCCGACCAGGTGCGCCACTTCTCCCACTCGCCGTGTGCATCGAGGAAGGTGTCGAGGAGGGCGTCGTGGTCGCCGGCATTTGCCAGGTAGGCCGGAACGGTCTCCGGTTTCGGGCGGGCCGGTTCGGGCTTGGCTGTGGTGAGGGCGAATGGGGTGCGGGCTTCGGCGGCGGCGCGTTCGCTGTCGGTCAGGGGTGCCGGGCCGGGGCGCAGGTCTGCGGCGTGGACCTTCTCGAAGGCGAGCAGGGCTTGAGCGGGTGAGTCGAACGTGTCGGCGACTTGGCGCAGGTGGTCCTCGCCGTGGAGGTAGACGGACTTGCCGTGACGGCCGAGGTAGGTGCCGACCGCGACGGTGGTGTGGCCGTCGTGGGCGTGGGCGTGGATGAGGAGGTGGCCGTGGCGGATGTCGTCGTGGATTTTCTGGGCTTCGTTGGCTATCTCGCGGATTTCGCTGCGGGTGCACCAGGGCATCGGGTAGTTGGCCCAGGTCCATTCCTCGTCCATGGCCTCACGGAGTCGAGGGGTGATCTCGACGGTGATGCCCTCGGCGGCCAGGTGCTTGGCTGCCTCCTCGGCCCAGTAGGGCTCCTCGTGGTCGATGCGGACCAGAACCAGGACGTTGTCGGCGACGTGAAGTTTCCCCGTGATCATGGACACGTTTCCGTTATGCCGCGAGGGCCTGTCCCTGCTGGTAGCGCAGGCGTGTTTCGTGGGGCGTGAGGTAGCCCCA
>NZ_JARBAE010000059.1:0-35302 GCF_033795305.1 Streptomyces sp. AK02-01A | reverse complement strand
ACGGCATCGCCCGCCTCGCCCACCTCGACCGGGCCACCAGCCGCCCGATACGGCGCTACGAACACGACGCCCCCGGCGACCTGGTCCACGTCGACATCACCCCGGGGAGTTCGATCTCTATGTGGAACGCGTCCTCGGACTCCGACACGTCCGCGAGAGGCGTCCACGCAACCGCGGGTGTCGCGCCCACCGTCGACTCCAGCAGGCCGCTCATCTGGTTGAGCAGTTCGTCGAACTCGACCAGGGAACTGAGAGGGGTGGGTGCCCAGACGGGCCTCTCCTGCAGGCCGCCACCGCGGTGGCGCCGGACGGGCATGGCCATCGCCATCGCCATTGCGTCTTCCTTCTCGTGATCTCATCGCCCGCCATTCGTCATGCGAGCCATGCGGACTCCTTGCGACGTATGCGTGGGGAGACGTCCGAGCCGCCCGCGGCAGCGGACGTGCCCGTGGTGCCGGGTGCGGCCGAGTGCCCCAGGTGCCGGTGCACGAAGTGGATGGCCATCGCGCCCTCACCGGTCGCCGAGGCCACCCGCTTTACCGAGCCGCTACGGACGTCCCCTACCGCGAAGACCCCGGGCAGACTGGTCTCCAGGGTCATGCACGAGCGCCCGCACTCGTGCCACACCTCGGGGTAGGCGCAGGCTTCCTGGGCCTCCGGGCCGGTGAGGACGAAACCGCGGGAGTCGAGGGCGATGATGCCGGCGAGCCACTCGGTGTGGGGGTCGGCGCCGGTGAAGACGAACAGGCTCCGTACCGCGAGCCGGCGGTGCCCACCCGTGCGGTTGTCGACCACGTCGAGCTCCTCCAGCACCTCCTGGCCGGTGACCTCGGTGACCTCGGTGACCTCGGTGACCTCGGTGTGCAGCATGACCTCCACCCGCGGATGGCGCTCGACCTGGTCGACCAGGTAGCGGGACATGCTGGCCTCAAGGCTGGGTCCTCGGACCAGCAGGTGCACCTTCGACGCGTACCCGGCGAGGAACAGCACCGCCTGGCCCGCCGAGTTGCCTCCGCCGACGACGGCCACCGGGTCGGTGCGGCACTGCTGGGCCTCGTAGACGGTCGCCGAGTAGTGGACGCTCGTTCCCTCCAGGCGTTCGATACCGGGCACCTGGAGCCGGCGGTAGCGGGCACCCGTGGCCAGGACGACGGCGCGGGCGGCGATCTCGCTGCCGTCGGCGAACGCCACCACGTAGTGGTCCTCGTCCTTGGGATGGAGACCGGTCGCCTCCACCGGAATGCTGATCCTGGCGCCGAACTTGTCGGCCTGGAGCACGGCGCGTTCGGTGAGTTCGGCGCCGGAGATACCGGCGGGGAAGCCGAGCAGATTCTCGATGCGGGACGACGTGGCGGCCTGGCCGCCGGTGGCCATCGCCTCCACCACGGTGGTGCTCAGGCCCTCGGAGGCGGCGTACACCGCGGCAGCGAGGCCGGCGGGTCCGGAGCCGACGATGAGGACGTCGCCGTGACGGTTTCCGGCGGGCAGTGACGGCAGGCCGATGAGCCGGGCCAGTTCCGCGTTGCTGGGGTTGCGCAACAGGGTGGTGTCCCGCCAGATGACGAGCGGTGTCTCCTCCGGGCCGACGCCGAAGCGGCGCAGCAGTTCCTCGGCCTCCTCGTCGGTCTCCAGATCGATCCAACGGTGCGGCAGCCGGTTGCGGATGGCGAACTCGCGCAGCCGCCGGGTGTCGGGCGAGTAGCGCGAGCCGATGATGCGGAAGCCGACGCCCTGTCCGACGAGCAGCGCGCGACGGCCCAGACAGGCGCGCAGCACGACGTCCCCGATGGTGGAGTCCTGGGCCACCAGGTGGCGCAATTGGTCCAAGGAGACGACGAGGACCTCGCCCGGCTCCCTGGCGACAGCGGTGTAGAAGGCCACCTGTCCGTGCAGCAGCCCGAGTTCGCCGATGAAGCGACCGGGGCCGTGTACGCGCAGCACGCGCTCCTCGGGAGTGCCGTAGTCCTCGACGACGGCGACGGTACCGCTGAGGACGACGAAGAACGTCTCGCAGCGCTCTCCCTCCTGGATCAGCACGTCGTTCGGAGCCATGCTCCGGCGTTGCCCGTGCTCCGCCAGACGTGCTATCTGGTCCTCCGTAAGGCGCGGATACGCGCCGTAGATGTCCGGGGTCTCCCAGAAGACGGCCTCGTCCGCTTCCTCCGGCACCGGTTCCTCGCCCGGCAGCGACTGGTCGCCGGACATCAGACGAACGCCTCGTGAACGTAGCACCAGCGCCATTCCTCGCCGGGCTGGAACGACCGTACGATCGGATGGGCGTCGACAGCCGCGTGCCTACGCGCGTGCTTGTTCGGCGAGGAGTCACAGCAGCCGACGTGCCCGCAGGTCAGGCAGAGCCTCAGGTGGACCCACGGGGAGCCGAGCAGCAGACACTCCTGACACCCTTCTGGGGTCAGCGGCTGGACCGGCCGGACAAGCGCGAGGTGGGGGTCTGCGTGCAGGGTCATCCGGATCACCCTTCCCGGGCCGTGATCGACTGTTCCACCCACTGGCGCAGAGCGGGGGCGGGCGCCGCCCCCGCCTGCCGGGCGACCGTCTCGCCCTGGTCGAGGACGAGCAGTGTCGGTACCGCCTGGACCTCGAAACGCTGCGACAGCCGCGGGTTCTTGTCGACGTCGACCTTGACGAGTTTGATTCGGCCGGCGAGATCGGTGGCGACCTTCTCCAGCGCGGGGCTGACCACGCGGCAGGGGCCGCACCAGGTGGCCCACAGGTCGACCACGACGGGGACGTCGGCCCGCTCGGCGACCTCGGTGAAGTCGTCGTCGCCCGCGTCCACCATCCACGGTAGGGGCTGCTTGCAGTGGCCGCACTTGGGGCGGCCCTCCGCGGCCACGGGCACTCGGTTGGTGCGCCCGCAGTTCGGACAACCGACGGTCGTCGCCTGCATCGTGCTCATGCCGCCCGTGCTCCCTTCACATCCTCGGGCTGGTCGAAGGTGACCACCAGCTCTCCGTGTTCGGCGTCGACGCGGACCGTCGCGCCGTCCTGGACGTCGCCGCGCAGCAGGGCGCGTCCGACCAGTGTCTCGACCTCGTGGGAGATGTAGCGGCGCAGTGGCCGGGCCCCGTACACCGGGTCGTAGCCCTGATGGGCGATCACTTCCCGGGAGGCGTCGGTGAGTTCGACGGTGATGCGGCGTTCGGCGAGCCGCTGCCGCAGTTCGTCGAACTGCAGCTCCACGATCCGCTCGATCTGCCGCTCGCCGAGCGGTTTGAACAGCACGATGTCGTCGACGCGGTTGAGGAACTCCGGGCGGAAGTGGCCGCGCAGCTCGCCCATCACCAGGGCGCGGGCGTCGGGCTTGATCTCACCTTCGGCGGTGGCGCCGTCGAGGAGGTACTCGGAGCCGATGTTGGACGTCATGATGATCACGGTGTTGCGGAAGTCGACGGTGCGGCCCTGCGCATCGGTGATGCGGCCGTCATCGAGGATCTGCAGCAGGGTGTTGAAGACATCGGTGTGCGCCTTCTCGATCTCGTCGAACAGCACAACCGAGTACGGCTTGCGGCGTACGGCCTCGGTGAGCTGGCCGCCTTCCTCGTAGCCGACGTATCCGGGCGGTGCGCCCATGAGCCGGCTGACGGTGTGCCGCTCCTGGTACTCACTCATGTCGAGGCGGACCATGTTCTCCTCGGAGTCGAACAGGGTCCGGGCGAGGGTCTTGGCCAGCTCGGTCTTCCCGACGCCGGTGGGGCCGAGGAAGATGAACGAGCCGATGGGGCGGCGAGGGTCGCGGATGCCGGAGCGGGCGCGGATGATGGCGTCGGCGACGAGCTTGACGGCTTCGTCCTGGCCGATGACGCGCTCGCGCAGGATCTCGTCGAGGCGCAGCAGTTTCTCGCGTTCGCCCTCCTGGAGGCGGGCGACCGGGACGCCGGTCCAGGCGGCGACGATCTCGGCGATCTCCTCCTCGGTGACGACCTCGCGCAGCAGCCGGTTCTGCCCTTGTTTGGCCGCCAGTTGCTCCTCCTCTGCGGCGAGTCGGCGCTCCAGGTCCTGGAGTCGGCCGTAGCGGAGTTCGGCGGCGCGGTTGAGGTCGTAGGCGCGTTCGGCCTCCTCTGCCTCGTGGCGGAACTGCTCCAGTTCCTGGCGCAGTTCCTGCACGCGGCGGATCGCCTGCCGTTCGGCCTCCCACTGGGAGTGTTTGGCGTCGGCCTCGCCGCGCAGGTCGGCCAGTTCCCTGCGCAGCTCCTCCAGGCGGGTTTTGCTGGCGGGGTCGGTCTCCTTGGAGAGGGCCGCTTCCTCGATCTCCAGGCGGGTGACGCGGCGGGTGATCTCGTCGAGTTCGGCGGGCATCGAGTCGATCTCGGTACGCAGCCGGGCGCACGCCTCGTCGACGAGGTCGATGGCCTTGTCGGGCAGGAACCGGTCGGTGATGTAGCGGTGGCTGAGGGTGGCCGCGGAGACCAGCGCGGTGTCCTGGATCTTCACGCCGTGGAACACCTCCAGGCGTTCGCGCAGTCCGCGCAGGATGGAGATGGTGTCCTCCACGCTCGGCTCGTCGACCAGGACCTGCTGGAAGCGGCGTTCGAGGGCGGCGTCCTTCTCGATGTGCTTGCGATACTCATCGAGGGTGGTGGCGCCGATCATGTGGAGTTCGCCGCGGGCGAGCATCGGCTTGAGCATGTTGCCCGCGTCCATGGCCCCTTCGGCGGCGCCCGCTCCTACGACGGTGTGGAGTTCGTCGACGAAGAGCAGGATGCGCCCCTGGGCGGCCTTCACCTCGGACAGCACGGCCTTGAGGCGTTCCTCGAACTCGCCGCGGTACTTGGCGCCGGCGACCAGGGAGCCCATGTCGAGGGCGAACACCGTCTTGTCGCGCAGGCCCTCGGGGACGTCGCCGCGAACGATGCGCTGGGCCAGGCCCTCGACGATGGCGGTCTTGCCGACGCCGGGGTCGCCGATGAGGACGGGGTTGTTCTTGGTCTTGCGGCTGAGGATCTGGGTGACGCGGCGGATCTCCGCGTCACGGCCGATGACCGGGTCCAGCCGCCCGGACCGAGCCTCCAGGACCAGGTCGCGGCCGTACTTCTCCAGAGCCTCGTAGGCCACTTCGGGGTTGGCGGAGGTGACGCGCTGGTTGCCGCGGACCTGGGTGAGCGCGCTCAGGAACGAGTCCCCGGTGATGCCGGCCTGTTTGAGCAGTCGCCCGGCGGCGGTCGAAGAGCTCTCCTCAGCCAGGGCGAGCAGGAGGTGCTCCACGGACACGTACTCGTCCTTGAGGCGTTTGGCCTCCCGTTCGGCGGCGTCGAGCAGGCGGCCGAGGCGCTGGGTGACGAAGACCTGGCCGGGTGCCGCGCCGGGGCCGGTGACCTTCGGGCGGCGGGAGAGTTCCTCGCGCACGGCCGCCCGAAGTTCCTTCGGCTCGGTGCCGGCCTGCTGCAACAACCGCGGGATCAGACCGTCCTCCTGATCGAGAAGTGCGAGCAGCAGGTGTTCCCCGTCGACTTCGGTGTGCCCCATGCCGACGGCCGCTGTCTGGGCCTCCTGGAGGGCTTCCTGGGACTTCTGGGTGAGACGGTTCATGTCCATGGGGGTGTTTCACTCCTCGTGCCGCGGCCGCGCAGGGCGGCTTCGAGCAGGCTGATGCGGTCGAGCAGGTCGAGCACCAGGCCGATGGATGCGTAGTTGAGGCAGAGTCCGGTGCGCAGCCGCTGGACGCGGGTGAGAACCGCCGGCGCCGTGGGGTCGAACACCAGGTGCCCCGCGGCGTCGCGTTCGGCGTCGACCAGGCCGAGGGCGACGAACCGGCGGATCAGATCGGGGTGGAGGCCCGAGCGACGGGCCACGGCGTCGAGGGAAAGCCTGGGGGCGGGCATGAGCGCGTATCGGACAGCCGTCGAGGCGGTGATGTCGGCGCCCGTTCGTATCGGACGGGCGCCCGCGCCGGCCCGGCCGATGCCTGCCGCTCCCGAGGGTCGGTCGTTCATCGCGTCCTCCTGGGGTCGAACGAGGAAGTGGCGGCGAGCTCCTCGAACAGTTCGCGCTCCCGGTCGCCGAGGGTGGGCGGCACCATGATGCGGAGTTCGGCGTACAGGTCGCCGTTCGCGCCGCGCGGGTTCGGCATGCCCTCGCCACGCAGCCGCAGCCGCCGGCCGCTGGACGAACCCGCGGGCACCGTGACCTTGGCCGTGCCGCCGCCGGGCGTGGGCACCGGCACGGTCGCGCCCAGGGCCGCCTCCCAGGGGGCGACCGGGACCTGGATGTGCACATCGCGGCCGTCCAGCCGGAACCGAGGGTGGGGCTGGATACGCACCCGCAGGTACAGGTCGCCCGCGACGGCGTCGCCACTGCCCCGGCCGCCCTCGCCCGCCAGCCGGATGCGCTGCCCGTCGGCGACGCCCGGCGGCACGTCGACCTCGTACCGCCGCGGCTGCCCGGTGGGACCGGCGAGCGTGACGGTGCGACGGCCGCCTCGGTACGCCTCCTCGACGGTGAGCGGCAGCTCGGCCTCCTGGTCCGCTCCGGGGACGCCGCCTCGGGCGGCGCCGGCTCCGAACATGGAGCCGAGCAGATCCTCGATGTCAATACCCTCCGCGCCGAAGTCGTCGCCGAAGCCGGTGGCGTACCGGACGCGAGGACCGCCCCCGCCCGCGGTCCTCCGGCCGCGGAAGCCGCCGCCCGCTCCCGCCGCGACCCGTTCGTCGAAGTCCTCGGGGATCTTGCGGAAATCCTCGCCGAAGCGGTCGTAGCGGGCCCGGGTCTTGGGATCGGACAGGACGCTGTATGCCTCGTTGAGGTCCTTGAAACGCTCCTCCGCCCCGGGGTCCTTGTTGACGTCGGGGTGGTACCTGCGGGCGAGTTTGCGATATGCCTGCTGGATCTCGTCCTGGCTCGCGGTCCGCGACACGCCCAGTACCTCGTAGAAGTCCCGTGCCATGACTGGTCACTCCCGCTTCGCGACGCTCACGGCGGCGGGCCTGAGCTGCCTCTCGCCGTCCCCGTAGCCGGGGCGCAGCACCTCGACGACCGTGCCCGGTGGGGTGTCTGGGTCCTGGACGACGCCGACCACCTCGTGCCGGGCCGGGTCGAAGGCGACGCCGGTCTCCGCGTGCCGTGGGTAGCCGAGCGGTTCGAGGACGTTCACCGCCTGGTCGCGTACGGCCCCGATGCCCTCCACGATCGCGCCCGGATCGGCGCCGGCGTGGGTCAGGGCGAGTTCGAGATTGTCGAGGACGGGCAGGAAGGCGGCCGCCGTGCGGGACCGCTCGACCGCCCGTTCGCGCTCCAGTTCCCTGGCGTGACGCTTGCGAAGGTTGTCGAGGTCGGCGAGTGCGCGCCGCCAGCGGTCCTCCAGTTCCTGGATCGCGGTCGTGTACTCGTCCCCGGCAGCCGCGGGGCCGGCGGCGTCGGGTCCCGGTTCGTCGTGCGCCGCTTCGGGCCGGGTCGGCGGGCCCGGTTGCGGCGAATCGCCGCGAGGAGGGCGTACGGCGCCTTCCGGAACCGGTTCGACCGGATCCGACGCGGCCCGGTCGGATTCCCGGGGGTGGGTGGGCATGGCGCGCCTCAGCCCCTGTCGAACTCGGCGTCGAGGACATCGTCGCCACCGCCACCGTCGCTCGTGGGACCACCGGTGGCGGCATCCTGGCCGGGACCGCCATCCGCGGTGGCGGCGCCCTGATGGGCTGCCAGCCCGGCCAGCACCTGCTGGAGTTCGGAGGTCAGGGGCCGCGCGCGCTCCACGCCTGCTTCTTCCTTGACCGCCTCCCGGGCGTCGGACACGAGCATCTCGGCGCGTGCCTTCTCGTGCGCGGGCGCTGCGTCGCCCAGTTCGGCGAGCCGCTTCTCGACCTGGTACGCGACGGCGTCGAGTTCGTTGCGGGCGTCGACGGCCTCGCGGAGTGCCTGGTCCTGGCCCCGGTTGCGCTCGGCCTCCTGGACCATGCGTTCGACCTCACTGCGGTCCAGGTTGGAGCTCTCGCTGATGGTGATGCCCTGTTCCTTGCCGGTGTCCCGGTCGCGGGCCCTGACGTCGAGGATGCCGTTGGCGTCGACGTCGAAGGTGACCTCGATCTGTGGTTCGCCCCGCGGCGCCGGCCGGATGTCGGTGAGCTGGAACCGGCCCAGCACCCGGTTGTCGGCGGCCCGCTCGCGCTCGCCCTGGAGGACCACCACATCGACGGCCGGCTGGTTGTCCTCGGCGGTGGAGAAGGTCTCGCTGCGGCGCACCGGGATGGTGGTGTTCCGCTCGACGATCTTCGTCATCACTCCGCCGCGCGTCTCCACACCCAGCGACAAGGGTGTGACGTCCAGCAGCAGGACGTCCTTGACCTCACCCTTGAGCACCCCGGCCTGGATCGCGGCGCCCAGGGCCACGACCTCGTCGGGGTTGACGCTCATGTCGGGTTCCTTGCCGCCGGTCAGCCGGCGGACCAGGGCCTGGACAGCGGGGATGCGGGTGGAACCGCCGACGAGGATGACTTCGTCGATGTCGCTCTCGCCGACCTTGGCGTCGGCCATCGCCTGCTGCACCGGTCCCAGGCAACGCTCCACCAGGTCGCTGGTGATCTGCTCGAACGTGGACCGCATGATCGAGTCGGTGAGGTGCTTGGGGCCCGAGGCGTCAGCGGTGATGAACGGCAGGCTGACCTGCGTCTGCGTCACCGAACTGAGCTCGGTCTTGGCCTTCTCCGCCGCCTCGAACAGTCGTTGCAGCGCCTGCGGGTCCTTGCGCAGGTCGATGCCGTTCGCCTTCTGGAAGTCGTCCGCGAGATAGTCCACCAGACGCCGGTCGAAGTCGTCACCGCCCAGGTGGCTGTCACCTGCGGTGGAGCGCACCTCCACCACGCCGTCGCCGACGTCGAGGATGCTCACGTCGAAGGTGCCGCCGCCCAGGTCGAAGACGAGGACGGTCTCGTGCTCCTTCTTGTCCATGCCGTACGCGAGCGCGGCCGCCGTCGGCTCGTTGATGATCCGCAGCACCTCCAGTCCCGCGATCCGTCCGGCGTCCTTGGTGGCGGTGCGCTGAGCGTCATTGAAGTAGGCGGGCACCGTGATGACCGCCTCCGTGACCCGTTCCCCCAGCTGCTTGGAGGCGTCGTCGGCGAGTTTGCGCAGCACCTGTGCGCTGATCTCCTCAGGCGCGTAGAGCTTGTCGCGTACCTTGAAGCGGGCCGCCCCGCCATCGCCCTCGACGACGTCATACGCCACCGCCCTGACCTCGTCGGAGATCTCGTCGAAGTGCCGGCCGATGAACCGCTTGGCCGAGTAGATGGTGCCCTTGGGGTTGAGGATCGCCTGGCGCCGGGCCAGCTGGCCCACCAGGCGTTCCCCGGTGTCGGTGAAGGCCACCACGGACGGTGTGGTGCGGTTGCCCTCGCTGTTGGGCACGACGGACGGCTCGCCGCCCTCCCACACGGCGATCACCGAGTTGGTGGTGCCCAGGTCGATGCCCACTGCCTTGGCCATGAGGAACTCCTTCCGGCACGGCGCCCGCGTCGACCCTCCGGATCACGTTCGTTCAGTTAGGGGTGGGACCTCCGCCGGTTTCCTACCGGTGCGCACGGAGGGTCTCGAACACTCCCCAGGGTGACGAACCGAGTGGCTCCACGCCTGCGCCTGGCGTGTCAGGAATGCGCGGGTCCGGTCGCCCTGCGAGGACGAGAGAAAGAATCCGAACATATCGGATAAGCCGGCCCGGAGCGGGTACATGAAATACCGCTCGCCTCCCTGAAAGCTCAGGGGGAACGGAGTGATCCCCATGGCCGGCAGTCGGGCGCACAGTCTGTATCACCGCCGCTCCGACCGGGCGGGCAGCCTTTCGCGGGGCAGCGCCGGGTGGCACCCCGCAGCCGCGCGCACACGAGCAGATCATGCCCTCCGCGACCTGACGGTGCTCTCCCGCGCCCTGTTCGACACCCCGGATGAAGGCGAGATCCTGCGACTGGCCATGGACCACATAGCCGCCGCGGGGCCATACCGCGCCGAGGCCGGATACCTCAAGGTGGGCGGCGACCTGGTCCCCAGCCCGAGGAACGGGCGGATGCATGCCTTGGCCGTGGGCCGGAGGGTGCGGGAGCTGGCCGGGCAGGACGGCCCTGTGACCGTACCCGGCAGGCCCTGGGGCCGGGCCCTGGGGCTACGCGGACTTGAGGGACTCCACGGCTACCTCGTGGTGACGTCCCTCTCCTGGCCATCCGAGGCCGAGCGATCCCTGCTCGCCACGATCGTCCGGCACACCGCCGCCGCACTGTCAGTCGCCTTCGTCCACCGCCGCCAACGCGAGGACGCGCTGGAGCTGCACCGACTCAGGGACGAACGCACAGCCCTCCAGCGGCAGGTGATCTCCGTCGTGGCTGAGCTCGGGTACCAGCGGGCCGTTCACGCGCTCATGGCCGACGTCGCTGCCTCTAGCGGCGGCGAGGAAGCCATCACCCGCGCACTGCACAGGCTCACTGGACTTCCCGCGCTGGTCGAAGACCGCTTCGGTCGGCTGAGGTCCTGGACCGGCCCCAGCCGCCCCGACCCCTATCCCGAACCGGACCCCGTGCGCCAGGACGAAATGCTGCACGTCGTCGCCCGTCGGGCCGGGCCGGTGCGGATAAAGGACCGGCTGATCACTCTGGTCCGCCCGCACGGCGAGATCCTGGGCGTGCTGGCCCTGATCGATGCCCGGGACGAGGCCGACGAGCACACCGTGCTCGCGCTGGAACACGCCGCCGCGTCGCTCGCCCTGGAGCTGGCGCATCTGCGCAATCTGGCCGAAGTGGAGCTGAGGCTGCACCGCGAGCTGGTCGACGACCTCCTGGCGGGGACGGACGAGGCGAGCGCCTACGCCCGGTCCGAGGCAGTCGGACACGACCTGCACCGCAGCCACTACATCGTCGTGGTGCGGTGGCCGAACCGGACCGCGGACGATTCCTTCGCGCAGACCGTGGGACGGGCGGCCTCTGCCGTGGGCATGCGCTCGCTGCTGACCCGACGTTCCGACCATGTGGTCCTGGTCGCCGACGACAGGCCGCACGCCCGCGCGTTGTACGAGGCGCTCGCCCGGGAGACCGGGACACGGTCCGGGACGATCGGGGTGAGCGCCCCTTGCGACTCTCTGGACGACATCCCTCACCACTACGAGGAGGCGCAGCGCGCCCTGGAAGTGCGCCGCCACTCCCGCGAGCGCTACGGCACGACGTTCTTCGACGAGCTCGGCCTCTACCGCATCCTGGGACCTGGCAACGATTACCGGGAACTGGAGACGTTCGTCCACGAGTGGCTCGGGCAGCTCATCGACTACGACTCCCGGCACCACGCGGCCATGGTGGAGACCCTGTCCCGGTACTTCGACTGCGGCGGCAACTACGACGAGACCGCCGAATCACTCGCGATCCACCGCAGCACGCTGCGCTATCGGCTCCAGCGCATCCGCGACATCAGCGGCAACGACCTCGCGAACGTCGAGGACCGGCTGAACCTCCAGGTGGCGACCCGAGTGTGGAAGATCGTGCTGGGCGGCCCCGGCTGATGCCTCGCTAGAACTTTCGTGCGATCGGTGTCAGCAGCAGTTGGGCGGCCTGCCCGATTACAGAGCTGCAGTGGGTGGGTGGCCCTTCCTCGGTTGAGCCAGGGAGGTCGCGTCGCGCCAGAAGATGGGGGAGGCGCGCGGGCAGGGCACCTGCAGTCCCGCCCCCGAGCTGGTCGTGTCGTCCGGTCAGCAATTCTCGTTCGGGGCTTTGCGACGCCGTGCAGCCTCCTGCGGACGGACGGACGGACGGACGGCCGTACGGCTGGCCGAGGGATGCCTGCGCACTTCATGCTGCTCTGCCAGGGGAAGAGGGGGCGCCCTTTTTCGGCCTGGGGTGCGGAGGCGCTCAGCAGGGGGCTCTGCGAATCTCGACCTGGTAACAGCCGATGGCGGCGCGGGCGGGAGCGAACGACGCCGTCCGTTCCCGGTGAGGAGGCGAGAGGCATGACCGTGATGGGTGTGTCGAAGTTCGTGAGGTTCTTCCGCGCCGCCGCAAGCCTCGACGTGGACAGGAACGACCTGAAGCGGTACGGCGACTTCGTCGACGCCAAGCTCTACGACCTCCTGGTCGTCGGCCAGGCGTCGGCCAAGGCCAACGGCAGGGATACCGTCGAACCGTGGGATCTACCGATCACCAAGGGCCTCCAGGAGAGCATCCACCGGTTCCGGCGGCTCGACGAGGAGGTCGAGCTGAAGCCGATCCTGGAACAGCTCGCCGCGCACCCTCTCCTCGACAGGACACCCACCCAGGAGGCCGAAGAGCGATACCCCGAGATCATCGGCGGTCTCAGCGTCGCCCTCGCCGAGACGTTCAAAATCATGTATCCGGATGTCAAGAACCCGCAGACCAGTCACTGGGAGGGCGTGACCGCGGTGTTCGACCGGCTGCTGTAGCCGATACGCATGTCGAAAGGCCGTGGTCGTCGACGGGCAGCCGGTCACCAGCCGCGGCCCGGCCGACCTGCCCGCCTTCTGCGCCGCCGTCGTGGAACCCGGGCCGTGGGGCCGGGTCTACGACCTGTTCCGCCGATGGCAGCGCGCGAGCCGCGCCGCGAGATACGGCGCGGTGGCGCTGCGGCGGGCCCTCGCCACCTTGGCCGGCGGGCCCGCCGCGACCACCCGCCCGCCCGCGTCGCCGCCGCCCGGCCCGAGGTCGATGACCCAGTCGGCGGTGGTGATCGTGTCCAGGTCGTGCTCGACGAGGACGACCGTGTTGCCGGCGTCGACGAGCCGGTGCAACTGTCGCAGCAGCAGCGCGATGTCCGAGGGGTGCAGCCCCGCCGTCGGCTCGTCGAGCAGGTAGAGCGCGTGCCCGCGGCGGGCTCGCTGCAGTTCGGTGGCCAGTTTGATGCGTTGCGCCTCACCGCCGCTGAGTTCCGTCGCGGGCTGGCCCAGCCGCAGATACCCCAGTCCCACCTCGCGTAACGTCTCCAGACTGCGGGAGGCGGCCGGGACGGCGGACAGGAACGTGGCGGCGGCGTCGACGGACAGCGCCAGCACTTCCGCGATGTTCTTGCTGCGGTAGGTGACTTCCAGCGTTTCGGCGTTGTACCGGGCGCCCTCGCAGGTCGGGCACGGCGCGTAGGTGCCGGGCAGGAACAGCAGTTCCACCGCGACGAATCCTTCGCCCTGGCAGGTCTCGCACCGCCCTTCGGGCACGTTGAAGGAGAACCGCCCGGCCGAGTAGCCGCGCGCCCTGGCCTCGTCCGTCGCCGCGTACAGCTTGCGCACCGCGTCGAACATCCCCGTGTACGTGGCCAGGTTGGACCGGGGAGTTCGGCCGATGGGCCGTTGGTCGACCCGGACCAGCCGGTCGAACGACTCGACCCCCGACGCGTCCTGGACGTCGACCTCCAGCCGCGCCTCGTCGGGCTCCTCGGGTATGAGTCCGAGGTGGCTCCGGACGACCTCGGCGAGCACCTGCGTCACCAGCGTCGACTTTCCGGAACCGGACACGCCCGTCACCGCCGTCAGGACGCAGAGCGGTACGTCGACGGACACGTCGTGCAGATTGTGGCGGGAGACGCCGCGCAGGTGCAGCCAGCCGTGCGGTGTGCGCGGGCGGTGATCGAGCGGCTGGGCGCGCCCGAGCAGGTACTGGCCGGTGGCCGACTCCCCGACCCGCTCAAGACCGGCGACCGGGCCGCTGTACAGCACGCGTCCGCCGCCCTCGCCCGCGCCGGGGCCGATGTCGACCACCCAGTCCGCCCGCCGTACGACGTCCATGTCGTGCTCCACGACGAACAGCGAGTTGCCCGCCGCCTTGAGGCGGTCCAGCACATCCAGCAGCGGTTCCGCGTCAGCCGGATGCAGGCCCGCGGAGGGTTCGTCGAGGACGTAGACGACGCCGAACAGCCCCGAGCGCAGCTGGGTGGCGATCCGCAGGCGCTGCGCCTCGCCGGGCGACAGGGTCGTCGAGCGGCGCCCGAGGCTGAGATATCCGAGGCCCAGGTCGAGCAGTACGTCGACCCGCGCGACCAGATCGCAGCAGATCCGGACCGCGACCTCGGTCGTCTCCCCGGATTGGGCGGTCGACGTGGTGGCGTCGGCCTCGGACCGCCCCGCGACAGGCCGCAGCAGCGCCACGACCTCGGTGAGCGGCATCGCGTTGATCTCGGCGATGGAACGTCCGGCGAAGGTCACGGCGAGCGCCTCGGGCCGCAGTCCGCTGCCGTGACACTCGGGGCAGGGCACACTCCTGACGAACCGGAGCGCCCGTTCGCGCATCTTCTCGCTCTTGGAGTCGGCGAGGACGTGCATGACGTGCTTGCGGGCGCTCCAGAACTTGCCCTGGTAGCCGTAGTCGACGCGGTCCTCCTCCGGCTCGACGTACACGGAGGGCTGCTCGTCCGTGTACAGCAGCCAGTCCCGGTCCTTCTTCCTGAGCCTGTGCCACGGTCGGTCGATGTCGATCCCCAGGCCGCTCACGACACTGCGCAGGTTGGCGCCCTGCCAGGCGCCCGGCCAGGCGGCGATCGCCCCCTCGCGGATGCTCAGCGAGGGGTCCGGGACGAGCAGGTCCTCGGCGACGTCGTGCACGACGCCCAGTCCGTGGCACTCCGGACAGGCGCCGGACGCGGTGTTGGGTGAGAACGACTCGGCCTCCAGCCGTGCGGCCCCGGGCGGATAGGTGCCGGCGCGGGAATACAGCATGCGCAACAGATTGGACAGCGTGGTGATGGTGCCGACCGTCGAGCGCGAGCTGGGCGACCCGCGTCGCTGTTGCAGGGCCACGGCCGGTGGCAGTCCGGTGATTTCCCGCACGTGCGGTGCGCCGACCTGTTGCAACAGTCTTCGGGCGTACGGTGCTACGGACTCGAAGTAGCGCCGCTGGGCCTCCGCGTAGAGCGTGCCGAACGCGAGCGAGGACTTGCCCGAACCGGAGACGCCGGTGAAGACGACCATCGCGTCCCGCGGAACGTCGACATCGATGTTCCGCAGGTTGTTCTCACTGGCGCCCCGGACATGCACGAAGGGGTCGGTCGCGTCCTTGTTCACCGTTCCTGATTACCTGATCGCGCCGGGAACCGCGCGACAGGCGCCGTCACCGGGCCCCGCTCACACGAGCGTCCGGAGAATCCCGGTATGAGCCACTCACAGGGAACATTCGAGGGCGGGTGCTTCACCGTTGATCCGTTTGTGGGCGTGAAGGGAACCGTGTCCCCGGGCCTCACCCTTTGCCCGTGTGGCTGGCGGAGTGGAACAGCCCTTCACAGGACTCGGTCAGAGCGCATCCGGGCGAGCACCTGGACCGGCAGGTCTTTGACCCGTCCCAGCGGCTGCGGCCGCCAGCGTGTTCCCGGGCCGTGTGGGGCTTCCTTGCCCGACGGCTGCCGCACCTCAGCCAGGCCGACGCGACCCGGCAGAGCGTTCCGGCTAGGCTCACACCTGTGACGTGGCTGCGGGCCCTCGGTGAGGTCGTGCGATCCGGGCTCACGATCGAGGAGACGCGGCTGGAGCCCCTGCTCGCGCTGCGCACGGCCGCTGGGGTGGCGATGGTCGTCGGGCCGGCTCTGTGGCTGGGCTCTCCTGCGTACGCCGCGTCCGCCGCCCTCGGTGCCTACTCCGCGGGTGGGGCCACCTTCCAGCGCACCTGGCGTCCACGCAAGGTGATCGCGCTCGGCGCGGGCGCGGGTCTGGCGATCAGTACCTTCGTGGGCTACCTGGCGGCGGGGCGACTCGTGACGTTCCTCCTCCTGTTGGCCGTATGGGCCTTTGTCGCGGGGATGGCGTGGGCCGTCGGATCGACCGCTGGGATCGTCGCGGCGACGACGGTCGGCAGCATGCTGGTGACCATCACCCTTCCCACGAGCGTCGGGCGAGCCCTGGAGCACGCCGGGGTCATCGCACTCGGGGGCGTGGCGCAGGCGGTGCTGATCTTGCTGTTCCCGATCCGCCGTTGGGGGGCGCATCGTGACGCGCTCGCCGACGCCCTGGCCGCCGTGGCGGACTACGCCCGGCGGCTGCGGCACGACCCGACCGCCCCGTTCGACCCGGAGCCGTTGATGACGGCCCGGGACGCGGCCTCCGTGACGCCGTCACAGGCCCGCACCCGTCCCCCCGTCCTCCACGGCCCCCGGGGGCTCGCCGAGCGCATTCGGCCGGTCGTCGCCGCGCTCGCCGACCCGTACGTCGGCGCCCCGGCGGAGGGCCCCGGGCGGGACCGCGCGCGGGAGTTGCTCGACGCGGCCGCCGATGTCCTGGACGCGGCCGCCCGTTCGATCCGCCGCGGCACTCCCGCCGAGGTGCCGCCCGGGAGTGCGGACGTCCTGCGCGTCGATGAGGAGCACGAGGTGCTGGAGGGGCCCGCGCGGCAGGCCGCCGAGCGGCTCGTGGAACTGCTCGGCGAGGCGTTGGAGATCGCTGGGAGCGGCGGCGCGCGCGGGAAGACGCCCACGCCGCCCGGCCCGGCGGGCGCCCAGTTCCTGGTGCGCCCGACACTGTTCCGGCTGGTCCCGGTCGTCGTCCGGGCGGTCCGCCGTGAGCTCCGCCGGGACTCGCCCGTGTTCCGGCACGCCGTCCGCCTGGCGGCGGTGGCCACGCTCGGCTATCTGATCGCCGCCCGGTTACCCCTGGGCCACGGCTACTGGGCGCCCATCGCCTCCGTGATGGTGATGCGGCCGGACTTCCACCGCACGTACGCGCGTGCGGTGGCCCGTCTCGCCGGGACCCTGGCCGGGGTCGCGCTTGCCACCGGGATGGTGCGGGCTCTGGGCCCGGACGCCCATGTGTCCGGCGCGCTGGCGGTGGTCTCGGCAGGTCTGTCGTACACGCTGATCCGTACCGGCTACGCCTACTCCCAGTGCTTCACTGCCGCGTACGTCGTCTTCCTGCTCGGCATGGGCGGCCAGGCATGGGAGCAGACGGTCCCGGAGCGGGTGGTGCTCACCCTGCTCGGCGGGGCCCTGGCCATGCTGGCGTACGTGGTGTTCCCCGCATGGGAGACGCCCCGGCTGCCGGGCCGGCTTGCGGACTGGCTCGCTGCCAACGGCCGCTATGCGGCCGCGGTGCTCCGCAGCTATGCCGAACCGACCCGGGAGCATCGCGCCGACATGCGCAGGGCACTGCTGGCGAGCAGGGAGGCACGTGCCGCCTGGCAGGGGGCATACGACCGGGCAAGGCAGGAACCGGTCCGCCCCAGGGGCCTGACGTCGCGCGAGGCGGAGGAGGCGCAGGAAGCGCTCAAGGGGTTCGGCCGGGCGGCGATGCTCATGGAGAGCCACATCCCGCGGGCCGACAGCCGTTTCGACCCCGTAGCGGAGCGGTTCGCCGAGGCCCTGGAGGCGGACACCGAGCAGGCGGCAGTCGACGTGCGCGAGCACAGAAATCCGGACTGGGGGCGCGTGGAGGAGGCGCTCCACGCGTGGGAGGGCGCCGCCGCCGGGGACCGGAGCCCGGTGGCGCGGCGTGGGGCGGAACTGCAGAAGCGGGCCTTGGAGGACCTCGCGACAGCCGTGAGCCGCACACCCCTGGAACGGGACGTCGGCTCCGCTCGCGAGGAGCAGCGGGTGCGGGCGGCCGTGGAGGCGGAAGGTGACGGGTCAGGACCCGCGCCCCGGGATGGGTGACGGCGCCGGCGACGGGGAGCGCCGCGTCTCCTGGAGCGGGAAGTAGTCTCCCGGCCGCGTCGAGCGCCGCCACACGTACGCCGCTGTCGCCATCACGAGGATCAGCCCCGCCAGGATGAGCAGTTCGATCCCCTCGACGTTCCACCGGAAGGACTTCTCCGCCTCGGCCGTCACGATGAGCACCTTGCGGATGCCGGCGATCAGGCCGACGACGAGGAACGGCTCCGCGTCGAGAGTCTGGTTTCTGATGGTGAGGCGGACGGTGTGGAGCAGTTCGGCCACGATGAACAGCACAAGGCCGTTGTCCAGGGCGGAGAGAACGACCGTCTCCTCGCGGTACGGACCTTGGATCGACCTGATGACGTCGTGGACGACCCCGACGGTCAGGAGCCCCGCGAGCAGTACGAGGAGCGCAGCGACGACGAGGTGGATGCCGTCCTCGATGAGCTGCAGGAGGCCCTGTACCCGGCCGCCCTCGATCTTCGGGAGATTGGGTCGCACAGTTTGCATGCTAGGGGTGCCCCGGCCCGCAGGCGCGTCATGCTGCCGAACGGGTGGACGGGCGGGTGGACGAGCGGATCCCTCCCAGTGGTGACAGCCTGGGGGAAGCGGCGAGACGCGACATCACCGAGACCTACCCGGCGGCAGGACGAGAGTGTATGAGTCAGCCCGACGCGGACACGAACGGCAGGAACCTGCGGTTCGTCCTGGCCGCCGACCCGGGCCTGCCCTCCGAGATCGCCCGGGGCATAGCCCCTGCCTGCCGGAGGATCTGCGGCGCCGCTGCCGGGCAACTGGCATACGGCCTCGTCCTCGATGGCGAACTGCTTGTCATGGCCGGCGACGATCTGTCGTCCGAGGCGTTGCGGCGCCGGGCCGTCGCCGGCAGGAATCCCTGGTCGCCGATTGGGACCCGCCGTGGACCCTGTGCCCGATGACCACCGACCCGGGACTGGCCCGGGACTGGCTGGAGGAGTGGACCCAGGTCCCCGGGCCGGAGGGAATCGTGGTCAAGAACCCGGCATCGCCTTACCGGCCGGGCGTCAGAGGATGGTCAAAACTGCGCCGCCGTCAGACGACCGAAGCCGTGATCGGCGCCGTGATCGAAGTCCATGGTGATTGGCTTGTTTGACATGCGCTCGGTCGGCTGAGTGAGGGAAGGATGGCTCCGCTTGATTGTCGATGATCGGCACGGAACAAGCTGGAGAGTAACCGTCCTGTCGGACGGCCTCTTGGATGTCGTAAAGGTACTCAGCGGGATAGGGCAGTACTGCTACTGCCCTATCGGCAGAAACGGCTCTATCAATTCCCACTGAGTATCACTCAGTTCGCAGCGCGTCACCGGAGCGTTCTATCAGCTCGGTGTGATCCTCGGGTCCGAAACAGACCGCATCGATCACGACTCCAGGCAGGCCCTATGGGGCAGCTATTTGTCTTGGGGGACTGGGGCAGCGTGCTACGGTTGGCGGTCGTTCCGCCGCCAGGCGGTTCCTATCGGAGGAAGAACTTGCCAGACACTCCTGAGCCGTCGCGAAAGCCGAAGAACGTGTGGGGGATGCGCGGATCAGGGATGCTACGCGGATACCGACACTCGGACACCGGTCGCGTCGAGGCTTTCAGCGACGCTGTGTTCGCGATCGCGATGACCATCCTTGTCCTTGAGCTCGGCACTCCTCCACACCGGACGGGAGAACTGGGCCGCGCCCTGATCGAGCAGTGGCCCTCCTATCTCGGCTTCGCTGCCTCGTTCAGCTACATCTCGGTCCTCTGGCTCAACCATCACCAAGCTTTCGCGCGAATCCGCGTGATGGATCGGGGTCTTCAGGCGTGCAACTTGGTGCTGCTGGGTGCGACGGTACTCCTCGCTTTCCCCACAGGAGTTGTCGCCGAAACGCTGCGCGAGAGGAGTCTGGCTGGCAGCGATGCCCGCGTGTCCGTGGCCCTGTACGCGGCGGTCGGGGCCGCGATGTGCGCGAGCTGGGTACTGCTCTACGCGCACCTGCATCGCCATCCTGCTCTGCTGCGAAAGGATGTGGAGCCGCAGTATGTTCGTTTGGGGGTGGTACGAGCGACACTCGGTGTGGTGGTCTACGCGCTTGCGGGCATTGTCGGCGCGCTCGTGCACCCCGTGATCGCGCTTACGGCCTTCTTGGTTCTCCCGGTCTTCTACTTCCTCACCAGCGAAGGCTTTTTCTTGGCAGGGGGAGGAACCAGTTCGGTGTCACCCTGATGGGTATCGACCGTGAGCATTTCCGGTGCAGGCGACTAATCAGCCACCAAGCGGGTCTCCGGCTGGAAATGAGAGCCCGAGACTCGCTGTGCACGTGTTGAAGACGCTGCGGCCGGCCGTGATCTTCGTGCCGAAGCGGCGAACTCGGCCCGTTCCCCCGCAGCCCGATGATTGCCGGGTACTTCTTCCCCCAGGCGTCCTGGAACTCCTCCAAGCGTCGGGCCGCCGCGCTCTCGGCCGCAGCGGTGGGGCTTGAGCACTTTGACAATCTTGTGTTGCGCAGGAGTTTGGACGATGCACGTTTGCACAACGGTGCGGGGCCAGACGGTCCCGACCGCGTCCGGAAGGCCCTTGGGGTCGTCGCAGACCAGCATCAGCACATCGTCCAGGGCACGGCTCTTCAGCTCGGCGAAGACCCGCAGCGAGTACTTCGCGCCCTGCTCCACGTTGAAGACGCCGTAGTCCACCGCCCTCGGGGTCAGCGTGGTGAACGAGGACTGCCGTGCGGAAGCGTGACCGATAGAGTCCGCCGCCGTGGCGGACACCGTGTAGGCGCCGGAAGGTCAGAGTGGGCGCGTGGAGCGGCGACGGATCCGTTCCTTGTCCCGCTCTGCCAGCGCGTCGGCGACGAGCAATCGCGGCAGCAGTACGGGTTCCAGAGTCATCGCCCGGAAGACGAGCGCGACGCTGACGTCGTGGTCGGGCCGGTGTAGCAACTCGATGGAGTCCTGGGCTCGGATCTTGCCGGGTTCGATCACCCGCAGGTATGCGCCCGGTCGAGCGGCCCCTGTGAACCGCTTGATCCAGTTGTCGCGCTCCAACCAACGCTGGAAAGTTGCGCACGGGAGGCGGGCGCAGGATACCTCCAGGACCACGTCAGGCCCGATCCGCCAGCGTTCACCGATCAGTGCGCCGTCCAGGTCCAGCCCGAGCGTCGTGAGGTTTTCTCCGAAGGCGCCATGCGCGAGTGGCCTGTCCAGCTCGGCGGCCCATTTGTCGAGATCCTCGCGCGCGTAAGCGTAGACGGCCTGGTCAGAGCCACCGTGTGCCTTCGTGTCGTAGGCGCGATCGCCAGCGAGGCCGACCAACCCGGTTCCTCCGGAACCGGGGTCGGCGACGGAAACGTAGCCGTCGACGGGTTGTTTGTCGATGCCGGTGAGGCGCGACTTCTTGATGGGGTTCGGGCGGGGGCGCCCGACGTTGACGGAGAGCAGCGTCTTTTCGCCGCCGACCTCGGGGGGACTGGCACCGGGCGTCATGATCTCTCCTTCATGAGTCAAGGGGGCTAACTGCTGGTGAGTCCTGCCGAGAGGACCGGTGAGTTGCGGTCGGATCGAAGGGAAGTCTCCGCCTCGGAAGAAAGGGCAAGGAGGTAGCTGTCACATACGGACTGCCCGTTGTCGTTGAAAGGTTCAAAGACCACTCCGCCAATGTCGAGTCGGATCTCTCGCTCAATCAGATGGGGCGACATGTCTTCCAGGTCTTCGAGCGAAATAGCGAGCCGATCCAGTGCCGGTACGACGAGCAGGTCACCAGGCGTGCAGCTTTCCAGCGCTGCTCGAAGGCCGGTGTGCAGACCTGGAGGGTTTTCTCGCACGAGATCCCAGTGCATGTCTCTGTCTCGGACTTGGAGGCGGCGCAGACGGGCCGACTGGTCCCGGAGATCCTGTTCCTCGTCACGGATCAGGGAGTATCCGACGCGGCGGTTGCTGATTCTCATCTCCTACCTCCGTCAGGTTTATGGCTCATTGGGTCCGGACGCCGGCGGGTCATGGCACATTCTCTGGCTGCCATGACCCGCCGGCTTTCCTTCAGTTCTTTTCCGACGGCTCCGCTGTCATGACGCCGTCGTGTCAGGCTTTGGTGATGAGGCCGAGCTGCTGGAGTACGGTGACGCCGTCGTCCAGGCCGATCTCCTCGGTGATGAGACCGTTTTCGACCTTGAGGATGGTGGTGCCGGTGAAGTGCATGGTCTTGCCAGTGCCGGCGGGCAGGGAGCCGATGGGCATGTCGTCGAAGGCGTCACCGGTCTGGGTGCCGCCGCCCTCCCATTGGCCTACTACGTAGTCGCCTTCGGCGATCAGGTCGGCGGTACCGGAGAAGGCGAGGTCGGGGAACGCCGCCCGGAACTTCGTTGCGAAAGCACGTACCTCGTCGCGTCCGCGGCAGGGGGCGTGCAGGGAGTATTCGAAGCGAATGTTCGGCGCCGCGATCTCGTCGATGACGGCCGGATTGAAGTCGGTGCCCCAGAATTCGGCGAACCAGCGACCGACGACTGCCTTGTTCTCTTCTACCGACATGATTTTGCTCCCGGATGGTTGGGGTTGGTGCCTTGTGCACGCCTTTCATCAGGTAGACGGTGGGTCCGTGTGAAACGTGAGACGCATGGGTCGGTGAATTTGGAAAATATGCCCGGAAGGACTCTCTCGAACAGCGTGTCTGTTCTGGGGCTGAACCTGCCGAGGCCGGCACATGTTCGCGTTGGGGGCAGGGAGCAGTGAAGCTTCCCCGTGATCTCGGACACGTAATGGTTATGCCGCGAGGGTGTGTTGATGCCGCTGCGTGGTCTCAGCCGGGGTGAGGTAGCCGAAGACCTTGTGCTTGCGCGGGCGGCGGCGGTTGGAGAAGGTCTCGATGATGTTGAAGACCTCGGCGCGGGCGGTGGCCCGGTCGGGGCAGATCCGGGTGCCGATCTCCTCCTTGAGTAGGGCCCAGAAACTCTCCGCGGCGGCATTGTCGAAACATGATCCTGTGCGCCCGCAGCTCTGCCGAAGCCCCAACTCCCGCGTTCGGGAGCGGAATTGGGTCGATGTGTACTCGCTGCCCGTGATCGCTGTGGATCACACAGTCCGGCTCCAGCCCACCCCGGCCATGGGCCATGTCCAGGGCGTCCACGACGAGTTCGGCGCGGTGGTGATCGGCCATGGCACAGCCGACGACCTCGCGGGTGGCCGGGTCCAGCCAGCAGGCGAGGTAGAGCCGGCCCTCCGCGGTGGGCAGATAGGTGATGTCGCCGACCAGCTTGGTGCCGGGACGCCCGGCGTGGAAATCGCGGCCGATCAGGTCCGGGGCCGGCGTCGCCTTCTTGTCCGGCCGGGTCAGCGAGCGGTGCTTGCGCCGGGTGACGCCCCGGATGTCGCGCTCGCGCATCACGCGGGCGATGCGCTTGCGGTTCACCTGCCGCCCCAGGCGCCGCAGCTCGGCGTGGATGCGCGGAACGCCGTAGGTGCGGCGGGAAGCGAGGTGCAGCGCCGCGTGGGCTCGGTAGCTACTTCGCGACCTGCCAGGGGCGCATCATCTCGTTGTCCTCGTGCTCCAGCATGTGGCAGTGCTGGACGTACGTAGCGGGGAACGCGCTGGTCCCGGGCACGGCGGTGAGGGGAGTGGGAAGGTCGAAGCGCAGGACGATACGGCTCACCATGCCCGTGTCGGCGACCACGATGTCCTTCCAGCCCGCCTCCTCTGGCATGGGCGGGACCGCGTCTCCGGTCAGGAAGCGGTCCAGGACAGGCTTGCCCATGGCGGGGCGGCCGGCGGCGACCCATGCGAGGTAGGCGGTCTGGTAGGCGGTGGTGTCGAGCCGTTGCCGGTTGAGGATCTGGAACTGGACGAGATGCACATGCATGGGGTGGCCGTCTCCGGACAGGTTGATGTACTGCCAGATCTCGGTGGTTCCGACCTTGGGGAAGTCCTCCAACGGGTCGTCGAAGAAGCGCTGGTTGATGGCCAGGTGAGTCGAGTTGCCGGCGGCGTCCTTGTTGGCGATCAGTACGAACTCCCGTTTCCGCGGCCCCGCTGTCGGCCGCAGAGCGGGGACCGGCGTGAGACGGAGCCGGTCCGGGGGCGTGGTGCGGTCCGCGCCGGACAGGGCGCGGGTGAGCCGGAGCTGCATGATCTCCGGCATCGGGGTGGGCTTGTCGTTCTGCGGGTACGGCGTGGGGGCATCGTTCATCATGGTGATCCGCCGACCGCGCGGTGTACCGGTCAGGTCCAGGATGAGGTCGATGCGTGCGGCGGGCGGCAGCCAGGCGGTGGTCAGCCGGAGCGGTGCTGCGCGCAGACCGCCGTCAGTACCGATCAGCCAGAACGGTCTGCGTGTGGTGCCGTCCTGGAACCACAGGTGGAAGAAGCGCTGGTTGGAGGCGTTGAGGAGGCGCAGCCGGTAGCGTCGCGGCTCGACTGCCAGGTAGGGGAAGGCTTTGCCGTTCACGACCGGTATTCGGCCGAAGAAGTTTGGGTTCCACTTGGGGTGGTACGGGCTTGGCCCGGTGTCCGGGTAGGAGAGCGCGCCGTCCGCGGTGAAGTCGCGGTCCTGGAGGATCAGCGGCACCTCGAAGTCGCCCCGGGGCAGGGCCAGGCTCTCTTCGAAGGCGTCCCGGATCAGGTAGAGGCCGGCCAGCCCGGCGTACACGTTGAGGCGGTTGATCGCCATCGCGTGGTCGTGGTACCAAAGTGCCGTCGCCGGCTGGCGATTGGTGTAGGCGTAGATGGCCTCGTTCGGCCCGGCGCCTTCGAGGGTGCGGTAGTCGGGGCCGTGCAGGCCGCCTGCCGTGAACCACGCCTCCGGCCCGCCGTCGGAGGCGGAGAAGTTGAACCCGCCGTGCAGGTGGGTGACGCTCCAGGTGGTCGTCGCCGTCGGGAAGTCCTGGGGCATCCGGCCGCCCGGCGGGTCGGGCGGGATACCCGGGACGTTCTTCCACAGCGTGACATCGACTGCGGACCGCAGCAGGTGCCGGTCCGGCAGTTCATTGCGGTAGCGGACCACCGCCGGGCGGTCGCGGCGGGCCACGAGCGTGGGGCCGAGATATCCAAGACCGACCAGCCTGTCGCCGGCCGACGGGTCCGATGCCCAGTAGCCCCAGGACGGGGCGGCCGGCAGGTCCCGGTGGAACCGCCACAGCCGCTGCCGTACGGTCAGCTCGTAGTAGTCCGCGCCCGGGTACACCGACCTCTGCGGCTCGGCGACGGGAAGCCTCGGCACCGCGTCGACATACTTGGCCAGCGGGGCATCGGTCGGAGGAGCATCCGGAGGCGGGGTATCCGAGCGCGCTCCGTTTCCCAGCCGGGCAGCGGCGACGCCGGCGCCCAGGACCAGGCACTCGAACTCTCTGCGCGACAGGTCCATCGGTCGGCTCCCAACTGTGAGCACCGAACACGCCTCGCCCGCGGTCTCGTCGAGACGTGGGCGGCAGGCGGCTGGGCGAGCGGGATACTTCCGTCCAGCGCACCACATGCCCGTCCGCCACGCGAGCCGAGGATTACGCCCTGCGGCAACTCCCGCAGGTCGACGGCGGTCACCGGCCGTCGGCGGCTCGGCCATCCGAGACGTCGGGCTGAAGTCGAATTGGTACTCGTCGTAGGTGGCGATCAGGTCGTGTTCCATCTGCGCTTCGCGTTTCGGCGACCTGCGCCATGAGGTCGTCGTGCTCGGCCTGGCGCTGCTGGTGCTCGTTCGAGCCGTGACCACGCCGCCGTGAAGTGGGCGGACCAGTCACGGGTGGGGCCCTGGCAGCGGCCTGCTGCCAGGGCCCCACCCCTGCCTATGCGCCGGTGTCAGCCGAGGGGGCGTGTCAGCCGAGCGCCTTCATCGATCTCCAGTCCTTGGCCAGGGCTACCTTGACCGGCGCGTTCGTGTTGGTCTTCGACGGGTAGTAGATCCGCATCTGACCGTCGGTGCCCGAACGGGCCCAGATGTCGGGGATGCCGTCGTTGTTGACGTCGGGGATACCGAGAGCCGTCGAGATGTTCACCTCGGTCCAGTTCGTTCCGTAGGAGACGTCCCCGTTGGCGGAGTTCCCGGCCAGCTTGAGCGATTCGAGGTCGACGCCGCCGGCCTTGCCGGGTTTGCCGTGGCGGACGTACATGTTGCCGTTGTCCAGGTTGCGCCACAGCAGGTCGGGCACGCTGTCGCCGTTGATGTCGGCGACGTTGACGATGTCGCGGCGGGCCCACGCGTCGACGTTCATCAGCGTGGCCGTCCGGAACGTGGCGCCGGTGTAGCCGGACAGGACCCAGAAAGCCGGGCCGGCCCGCAGGGCGAGATCGGGCAGGCCGTCGCCGTCGATGTCGCCGACCGCCTTGATCTGGGTCCAGCTGGCGGGGGCCGGGGCGTCGGCGGGGAGCAGGATTCTGATCCGTTTGCCGATGTCGAAGCTGCCGTAGCCGTCGCCGGGGTAGAGCCAGAACGTGCCGTCCGGCGTGACGGCGAAGAGGTCGGTGAGGCCGTCACCGGGGTACGCGTCCCCGTAGTGGGTGATCAGCGCGGCCTTGCCGCTGGTGGGGTTGTACCAGTGCTTGGCCGGGTGCAACTGCTTGTCCGAGGTGTACGAGGCGCCCAGGCAGTCGTTCAGCGAGCCGCCGGGCAGTCCGACGCAGTTGTACAGGTCGCCGTCGCCGTTGACCTGGAAAATGTCGGGGATGCCGTCGCCGCCCGTGTCACCGGGGCTGTCGCCCTTGTCGCCGGGCTGGACGTAGAAGGTGTAGTTGGTGACGGCGCTCTTGTTCCCGTTCGTGTCGTAGGCGTGCACCTGGAGCGAGTTGGGGCCCGAGTGCGGGGGCTTCAGGGCGGGAATGGTGGCGGTGCCCTTGGTCGCCGTCACATCGGTCCAGCCCTGGCCGTCGATGCCGTACTGGAACTTCACTGAGTCCGGAGAGGTGAAGGTGACGGCTCCAGTGCCGGGGAACTTGACGGTCGCCCAGGTCAGGCCGTCGTCGGTGGCCTCGGGGAAGGCATCGCTCTCGACGGTCGGCGGGGGCGGGGCGGAGCCGTCGACTGTGACGGTGCACCGGTTTCCGCTGGTGGGGTAGTACGCGGAGACCAGGCCGCCGGAGTCCTCCGCGCGTACGTCCCAGGAGTACACGCCCTTGTCCACCAGGGTGCTCGACGGGATGGTCAGTGTGCCCTTACCGCTGGACAGACTGGTGACGAGCGTGCCGGCCGGGGTGCTGGCGCCCGACTTCCAGAACCGGAAGCGCAGCCCCTTGAGGTTGCCGTCGGGGTCGGTGGACTTCGCCGACAGGACCAGGTTGCTCTTGCCGACCGTCGCGCCGCCCGTGGTGGTCTTGCAGGTGCTGCCGGGGGTGGAGGTGACGCTGCTGGGCACGGCCGGCTTGCGGTTGTAGACGACGGTCAGCTCCGCCGAGGTCGCCTTGAACTTCCGCCAGGTCTGGGTGTCGCCCTCGCTGGAGGCCTGCATCCCGAAGGTGATGGTGGACCAGCCGCTGTCCGCGCCCTTCTGCGCGCCCGACTTCACGTCGAACGACTCGTAGGCGTCGGGGCAGTCGCTGGACGACCAGCCGTGCGCGAACGACTGCTTCAGGACCGTGCCCGTCCAGCCCGGCTTCTTGTTCCATGTCGTCCCCGAGGAGATCGCACCGGTCAGCCCGAACTGGAACTCCCGTTCGGCGCAGGACCAGGAGTGGTTGTTGAGCACCTTGAACGCGGCCGAGGTGACCGTCGCGCCCTTCAGCGTGGTGCTGTACTTCATCCGCCAGTAGGAGCGGGCGGTGCCGCCGGTCTCGTTCTCGTGGCCCACTCGTGCGTCGGACGTGCCCGAGCTGAAGTTGGTGCCGTTCCAGAAGCTGGTGTTCGGGTACGGCTTGTAGGCCACGGTCCAGGCCTGCCAGCCCGCGTTGAGCGTCGGGTCGACGAACACCGGGAATTGGGCCTCAGGATCGCTGAGCAGTCCGGTCTCGCCGACCTTCACGTCGATTCGCGCCGTCCCCGTACCGTCTCCGGCCAGTTCCATCGGGGCCGGAGCCTGCCGGGACCCCGGCTCGATTCCGGTCAGTCCGGACAGCTTCAGTACGTCTTCCGGGGCAGCGACCGAGGTACGCGGCTCGTTCGTGCCCGCCTCCGTCTCCCCGTTCGTCCCCTCGTCGGTCTTTTCGGGCGCCTCTTCGGGCGCCTCAGGGTCACGCCCGCTGGAATCCCAGGCGAACGGCGTCGGCACGGACCCGATCTCCTTGCCGTCGGGGTCCAGCACCAGGATCCGGCTTGCCGTCGTGTCGTACCGGAAGACGGCCGTCGAGGACCGCAGTCCGTATGACATCTTCACCAGCGCCGGGTTCCGGGCGGCCTCACGGTCCTTGACGATGAGCAGTTGGGCGAAACCGCCTTCCTCCCGCGCGACCAGCAGCAGGTCGACGCCCGGCATCGCCTCGGAGTAGAGGGCGCGCGGTCCGTCGAGCACCGGCTCGGGCAACTCGCCCTGCCAGGTGTACGAGATGACGTGGCCATGGACGACCGTCTCCGCCAACACCGTTTCCCCGGGCGGGATCTGATCGTCGGTCAAGAGCGCTCTGACGTACGACCGGTTCGCGCGCGTCTTTCCGGCGATGGACGTTCCGTCGGCGAACCGCACCGGTACGGCCGGGTTGACCGGGCGGATCCCCAGGCCGTCGGTGGCGCCGGCGGTGCGGCGCAGGCGGTTGTCGATCGGCGCCCACCGCCCCTCTGCGTTTTTCGCGCGCCGGGGGAGTGCGGCCATCTGCGTGCGCAGTTGGCCGTCCGGCTGGACCCAGGTCATGGCGGTGGCGGTGGTGGCCGTGTCGACGACGACCGCCTTGCCGGTGCGCCGGGCGTCGGCCGCCGCGGCGGCCTCGTCGCGGGGAGCAGTCGCCGTCCTGCGGAGGTCATGTGCCTTGCGGGCTTGGGGTGGTGACGGCTCGTCGGCCTGCCACCAGGGCAGCAGGGCAGCGGTCAGGGCGGCCAGAACCAGGCCGAGACTGAGTGTCAGCCGGGTGCGTGTGCGCACGAAGGGGCTGAGAAGGCGGGGCGGCGCGGACACGGCGGTCTACTCCCGGGTGAACCAGGCGGATGAAGGCACGGGCGCGGAAACGATCACACGACTCACACAGTGTGTCCATAGGTAAAGAATTTATGAATCTGTGACGGAGGCTTGGTGTGCTCTTGGTCGCCCATCGCAAATGTCGGATTCCGGTGATCTTGGTCGGTGGATGTGTGGCGCTAGTGATGATTCTCGGTTGGTCTGAACTATTGGACCGTCGAGAGGTGATGTGGCCGTGATTCTCCCGTGAGTGGCATCACAGAGCGTGGTCCGTGCTTCACACAATGCCCTTGAAACCTGCGGCGCTCATGACAGAAGGTGCGGACCGCCTCTGTTGTTTTTTGCATCGCCTGGGTGGGGTCGTCGCGTATGCGTGTTCAAGGTCCACTGTCCTGGCTGGGTCGAAGAGGCCTGGTCAGGACGGAATCACAACGACGGCGCCGGCGGCATGCCCGCATGGCGACCGTCCTTCTGCTGTCCATGACGCTGACCGTCACCTGCCTGGGCGGCAGCGCGTTCGCGGTGCCCGGTCCCGGCATGAGCCGGTCGGTCGAGCTGCCCGAACTGCCGGAGAACACCTCGGTCGACGGTGACGAGGAGGCCGACAAGAGCCTCACCACCGCGCCCGAGGTCCCGGTCGACCCGTACACGCCGACCGCCGTCACGCCGTGGACGGAGGACAGCGGCGTCGCGACGCTGACGAAGGACACCGCGCCCGGCTCCACCGTCCCGGTCGACGACCTGCCGATCGCGGTCGGCGTGCCCGAAGGCACCGACCCGGCCGCTCTCGCGGGCGACTGGAAGGTCGACCTGGCGCCGCCGGCCACGTCCCAGGACGCCGGCGTCTCCGGAATGATCATGCGGGTCACCCCGCCCGCCTCCGCCGATCCGGCCGCCCAGGTCGCGCTCGCCGTCGACACCACGGCCTTCGCCGACCTCTACGGGCCCCAGGCCGCCGACCGCTTCGGCCTGATGCTGCTGCCCGACTGCGTACTGGACGCCCCCGACACCGGCGACTGCGCCGCCGAGGGCACCACGACCATGTCCGGCAAGGCCGAGGAGAAGGCCGAGCGGCTGAGCAGCTCGGTCGAGGTGGTCCCGGCCGCCGAGGCGCCGACCCGTACCGCCGCCGCCAAGAAGTCGCCGACCCGCAAGGTCCTCTCGGGCTCGGTGCCGGTCGCCGGACTGCTGTCCGGTGACGCGGGCGCGTCCGCCTCCGGTGCTTCCGCCCGTAAGGCGTCCACCGCCACCTCCGTCCTCCCGGCCGTCGACGCCTCCGGCCCCCAGGTGGTCGGCGCCCTCGACACCGGCTCCTCCGCCTCCGGCGACTACACCGCCACCCCGCTGCTCTCCTCGGGTGCCTGGTCGGCGGGTTCGTCTTCCGGCGCCTTCACTTACGGCTACCAGGCGCAGGTCCCGGAGTCCGCGGGCGGTCTGACGCCGAAGGTCAACCTCAGTTACTCCTCCCAGTCGGTGGACGGCCGCACCTCAGCGGCCAACAACCAGGCTTCCTGGATCGGCGACGGCTGGGACTACAACCCGGGCTCGATTACCCGTACGTACGCGTCGTGCCGTGAGGACTCCAAGAAGTCCGGCTCGAACAACGCCACCCACCGCACCGCGGACCTGTGCTGGGGCTCGAACAACGCCACCCTCTCCCTCGGCGGCACGACCACCGAGCTGGTGTGGGACGACGGCAAGTGGACCACCGCCAACGGCGACGGCGCCAAGATCGAGCAGATCAAGGACGACAGCACCGGCAACGGCGCCAAGGACGGCGAGTACTGGCGCGTCACCACCCGGGACGGCGTCAGGTACCACTTCGGCAAGCACAAGCTCCCGGGCTGGTCGTCCGGCCAGCCCGTCACCGACTCGGTGCTGACCGTGCCGGTGTACGGCAACCACTCCGGCGAGGACTGCTACAAGGCGGGCGACTGGGCCGGCTCCTGGTGCACCCAGGCATGGCGCTGGAACCTCGACTACGTCGAGGACGTCCACGGCAACGCGATGTCCCTGTGGTGGAACAAGGAAGAGAACTACTACGCCCGCAACTTCAACTTCAAGGCCCCCGTCCGCTACGACCGCGGCGGCTGGCTCGGCCACATCGACTACGGCCAACGCAACGTCAAGGGCAGTGTCTTCACCTCCCCGGCCACGGCACGCGTCGGCTTCACGGTCGCCGAGCGCTGCCTCGCCGAGGGCGCGCTGACCTGCTCGGACGACAATTTCGCCGACAAGGACCCGGGCAAGTACCGCATCTGGTACGACACCCCCGCCGACCTGCGCTGCCAGGCGGGCAAGAAGTGCTGGAACGCCGGACCGTCGTTCTGGACCCGCAAGCGGCTGACCACCATCACCACCTCGGCCCAGCGCCTCACCACCACCGACGCCCGCCAGGTGGTCGACAAGTACGCCCTGCGGCAGAGCTTCCCGGTCCTGAAGACCGGTGCCAACACGGCCCTGTGGCTGGAGTCGATCCAACGCACGGGCTACGCCCGGAAGGGCTCGACCGACGACAGCATCCCCCTGAACCCGGTGCGCTTCGAGTCCAACGCCGAGGACATGCCGAACCGCGTGAAGAACGACGCGCGTCCCGGCTTCTCCCGGCTGCGGATCGCGCGCGTCATCAACGAGTACGGCGGCGAGACCGTCGTCACGTACAAGCGGCCCGAAGGGGCGTGCGCCTCGGGCACCGGTCTGCCCGGCAAGAAGGACACCGCGGCGCTGAAGGCCAACGACCGGCTGTGCTACCCGTCGTACTGGAACCCCGACCCCGAGGTCGAGGACATCGACTGGTTCCACAAGTACGTGGTGGACACCATTGAGGAACTGCCCAACGTCGACGGCGCGTTCGCGACGCAGACGGCGTACGGCTACAAGAACGCGGGCTGGAAGCTGGCCGAGGCCGAGTTCACCAAGAAGTCCACCCGCACGTACTCCCAGTTCGCGGGCTTCGAGCAGACCACCGTCATCACGGGCGCGGACGAGACGTCGATCGGCAGCAAGAAATCCAAGTCCGTCACCCGCTACTTCCGCGGCATGGGTGACACGGTCCCGGTCAACGACATCACCGGCGCCGAGATCGCCAAGGACCGGGAGCCCTTCGCCGGCCGAATCGCCGAGGAACTGTCGTATGCAAGCGCCTCCGACGCGGACACCGACTGGCTCTCGCGCAGTGTCACCGTCCCCGAAGCCACCGAACTGGCCAAACGCGACCGCGACGACGGCCTGAGCCCGCTGCGTGCCTGGCGGGTCACCGAGCCCGAGGAGGTCGCGTACACACGTTCCTCCGGCACCGGCGACGACACCCGCACCGAGCGGGTCGTCAGGAGCAAGACGGCCTACGAGACGACGTACGGACTGCCCACCCAGGTCGAGTCCCTCGGCGACACCGGCAAGAGCGGCGACGAGTCCTGCACCAGGCTGGAGTACCTCCACCAGGACGCCAGGAACCTCATCGGCCTCACCAAACAGGTCCTGGTCTCCCCGACCACCTGCGCCGCCGCCGACTTCGCCGACCTGTCCACACTGAGCGGCGCGACGCGCACCGCCTACGACAGCCAGGGCTACGGCACCGCCCTCGCCGCCGGCGCCCTCGGCGAGGCCACTCAGACGTGGTCCCTGAACGGCGAGGGCACCGGCTTCCAGACCGACGGCCGCAGCGAGTTCGACGAGGTCGGCCGCGTCATCAAGCAGTACGACCCGGACGGCAACGTCGGCACGATCAGCTACGACCCGCCCACCGGGCAGGTCTTCACGGTCACAGAGACCAACGCGGCGGGGCACTCCCAGATTCAGGAACTGGAGCCGGGCCGCTCGACGACACTCCGGACCACGGACGCCAACGGCCAGGTCAGCGAGGCGAAGTACGACCCGCTGGGCCGCATGTCCGAGGCGTGGGGAGCGGGGCGTACCCCGTCCTCCTCGCCCGTCCCGGACTTCCGCGCGACCTACACCATCCCGCTCTACGACGAGAACAACCCCGACCGCAAGCCCCCGTACGTCACCACCTACGCCCGCGGTCACGAGGACCGGATCGAGACGTCTGTCACCCTCTACGACGGTCTCGGCCGCGAGCGGCAGACACAGGAGGAGGCCGACGGCGGCGGTCATCTGATCACCGACACCCTCTACAACTCCTCGGGTGAGGTCTGGCAGACCAACAACGCCTACCTCACCCACGAGGCGAAGCTCGGTGAGCTGTTCACCCCGCTCGCCGACACCGCCGTACCCAACATCACGCGCTACACCTACGACGGCCTCGGCCGGGTCCTGGCCGAGACCCCGGTCCTCAAGGTCCCGGACCCGCTGACCGGCGAGGCCACCTCACAGCCGGTCCAGGAGCGGGCCACCCGCTACGAGTACGGCCAGGACTGGTCGAAGGTCGTCAATCCGGCCGGCACCTCCGACTACCGCGTCTACACCGACGCCCTCGGCCGCACCTCCCGCGTCGACACCTTCAACCCGCAGGCCCCGGACGGCTTCACCTCGACGCGGTACGCGTACGACAAGCACGGCCGCATGGAAAGGGCCACCAGTTCGGCCCAGCCCCAGCACCCGTGGAGCTGGACGTACGACCACCGCGGACGCCAGCTCACCGCGACCGACCCGGACACGGGTACCACGAGGACCACGTACGACGACCGTGACCGCGTCCGGACCACCAAGAACGCCCGGAACGTCACCGTCTGGAACAACTACGACCTGCTGTCCCGGCCCACCGAGCAGCGTCTCGACGGCTCGGACGGAAAGCTGCTGGCCGCCTTCGCCTACGACAGCGCGCCCGGCGGCAAGGGCATGCCGTACACCGCGACCCGCTACACGGACGGCGAGGCGTACACCCAGAAGGTCGACGGCTACACCAAGGACTACCAGCCGACCTCGACCACCCTCACCCTCCCGGACTCGCTGAAGACCGACTGGGGCCTGGACACGTCGTACACCTACGGCTACTCCTACACCGACACCGGCATGCTCCAGGAAGCGACGCTGCCGAAGGCCGGCCGCTTCGACTCCGAGAAGCTCGTCGTCCGCTACAACGAGGACGGCAAGCCGCTCTCCATCTCCGGCAAGGACTGGTACGGGTCCGAGACGATCTATGACGCGTACGGCCAGGTCCTGCGCTCCACTCTCGGCGCGCAGCCGTACCGGGTGTGGACGCAGGCGACGTACGACGAGTCCGGCGGTGAACTGACCGAGCAGTCGGTCTACCGCGAGCAGACCGGCGACCAGAGCGTCGTCACCGGCAACCTCGTCTCCAAGCGGGCGTACACCTACGACCCGTCCGGCAATGTCACCTCGATCCGCGAGCACTCCACCGGCATCGCCGAGCGCCAGTGCTTCTCCTACGACCCGCTCGGCCAGCTCACGACGGCCTGGACGGCCAAGGAGCAGACCGCCTGCACCGCCCCGAAGAACAGCGACGGATCGCTGAACGTGGCGGCGGGCAAGGACAACTCCGGCTACTGGCAGGAGTACGAGTACGACCTGGTCGGCAACCGCAAGAAGCTGACCGAGAAGGACCTGACCGGCGCGACGGCGAAGGACGCGGTCACCTCGTACGCGTACGGCAAGGAGGGCGGCACCCAGCCGCACACCCTGACCAAGGTCTCGAAGACCTACACCACCCCGGCGGGCGCCCAGGTCAAGGCCGAGGCGGAGCGCCTGTACGAGCTCACGGGCGAGACCAAGTCCATCACCTCGTCCGAGAACGGCGACAAGCAGGAACTGTCCTGGACCTACGACGGTCAGGTCGAGCGCATCACCGGCCAGGGCACGGGCGGCAAGACCCCGTACGTCGGCCTGGCGGACAAGTGCCTGGACCTGAAGGGCGGCCTGCCGGTTGCCGCGCAGGTCATCCACCTCTACGCCTGCAACGCGACCCCGGGCCAGACCTGGCGGTTCACTCCCACTCCGGGGACCGCCCAGAACGACCCGGACCGGGGCACGCTCGGTGTCTATGACGACTGGTGCCTCCAGCCGGCCGGTAACACGGCCGGGTCGCCGGCGCAGCTCCAGAAGTGCGACGGCAGCCCGGCGCAGGAGCTGAAGCGGACGGCGTCCGGGCAGCTCACCCATGTCACGTCGGGTCTGTGCCTGGTGGTCAAGGACGCCGGCTCGGCGAACTCGACCCCTGTCGTCCTGGCCGCCTGCGCCACCGGCAAGGCCGAACAGCAGTGGCTGCCGCAGAACGACACCCGGTACATCTACGGCCCCGACGGCTCCCGACTGCTCACCATCAAGGGCAAGCAGGCCACGCTCTCCCTCGGCGACACCGAGGTCACCACCGCGCGGGGCGGCGCGCTGATCAGTACGCAACGCACGTACTCCGCACCCGGTGGCGCAGTCATGCGTTACGGATACGGGCAGGGCACCGACGAGCAACTGGTGGCGCTCGCGGGTGACCATCAGGGCAGCACCTACGCCGAAGTCGCACTGAACAGCACGAACTCGGTCCGCATCCGCAAGCAGGATCCGTTCGGCAACCAGCGCGGCACGAGCGCGGTCGGCGTCAACTTCCAGTCACACACAGGTTTCCTGGGCGCCACACGCGACGACTCCTCAGGCTTCCAGCCTCTGGGAGCACGGCTCTACGACCCGTTGGTGGGCCGCTTCTTGTCGGCGGATCTGGTCTTGGACTTGAACGATGTCCTTCAGTCCAATGGTTATGCCTACGCGCACAACAACCCTGTCACGATGTCCGATCCGACGGGTCTGGCGATTTCCCTGACGG